>NZ_JACHVC010000013.1:352333-704666 GCF_014230145.1 Pelagicoccus albus | reverse complement strand
ACCACGCTGTTTGAAATTCCCAAAGTGAGGTTTAGTTTTTCCATTTTGGTAGCGCGGAGGTGGCTATCAGGTACGTTCTCCGCATCTCGATTTTCCGGTGAAAAGAGTTATCTGCAAAACGACAGCCACTAGAGGCAGTGTTTGCGTGAAAGAATCGGGAGCTCCCAATAGGGCAGATGCGAGGATCGCTGTGGCCCACGCCAGAGCGTGGAGGACTGAATAGAGTTTGCGGTGCTTGTCTGTCATGATGTGTTTGTTGTTAACTTTTACACAGACTAGCATGCCGAAGTTACCGTCGTGTTACCTATCGGTAAAACGTGTTTTTTTTCTAAAATAACTCGGAAAGCCCATAGACGCTATCTGCTATCCTGCCACTGCAACACGTAGACTGGCTGGGGTGGAAGCTCGACCGTTTTCTCCTGACCTTCGCTGGCGTAGCCGTCCCCTTGAGCTGTTCTTTGTATGAACAACGCCAATTTCTTCTCCCGACTCCAAAGCGGCAAGTCGTAGCTAGGTTCCCACTGATCCGTATCGATTTCCGCCAAGTCCTTGAACTTCCACTCAGGTGAGGAAATATCATCGCAGTAGGCCATGCTCGGGCGGTTATCCCTTTCTATGTCTCGAAAGATTAAATACGCTTTGGTCGTGTCTCCGGTCGAGTCGGCCAGAATTTGGGGACGGGAGATCGGAATCTTTTTGGTCCCAGTTCCGCTGAGCGAAAACGGCGTTTCTCGCTTGGTTATTTGCGAGTTATGCCAAGCGTATCCATCGTAATGGACTAAATGGAATTGAGGTACTTTTGATCCGGCTGGAGTCCAGTAGGAGGCGATGTAGGGATTCCCGTCCGAATCCGAGCACATCGAGGTTTGGTTGATTAGCTCGCTGTTTTGAGGGATGAGAGCCGCGTATTCGGCAGTTGCCGCGGTTATCGGCAGGACGTAGGGCGTGCCGTCTGATCGGACCCAGGATTTCCCCCCGTCGCTAGATTTTGCGAAACAGATGTCATGATTCGTGGATACGTCCCACGTCTCTCTCCAGGTCCAGGATAGGTAGATGCTCTCGGAATTCGGATCCACATAGGCTTGCCAGTAGGAATTTCGCTTGTTCTCGCCGTCGATTAGCTTGGTTTGCACACGGGACCAAGTTTTTGAGGCGGTATGGTAGCGATTCATGACCAGATTCCCCCGGCCGGATCCCCCGTCGCGGTAGAGGAAAATCAAGTCGCCGCCAGCTATGGAGTAAAACTCCGGATAGGTCACGCTGTGCTCTTCGCTCCCGATCATGGAGGGGATTTCGGCAAATTCGAGAGAGCCAGGCTTTGTCGATTTGGCGTAGTGGAGAGAAGTGTTATGGTGATCCCAAGCGATGTGCAGGAAGCCGTCTCCGTCCACCGCTATGCAGATGGAGTTGTGGGCGTCTTTCATGTTTCCGGTGAGCTGGGTCCGCTCGGCAGTCCAATCCTCGGAATCTAAGTTTCGGTGGGCGATGACTACGTGGCCGCTTTCGTCATAGTAGGCTGCGTACTGGCGGTTCTGGTCGGAAACGACGGAGTTTTTCCGGAAAATCGTGGTGTTGACCGAGTTTTGAGCCCATCCCGTGCCGACTTGCATCAAGGTCGATTTCTCGGATCGACAGGAAACGAGGGCCAGAAGAAGGCAGAGGAGGGTGAGGAGCTTTGGGACGGGGAATTTCATCGGAAAACCCATTTTGCGAAAAGTAGCCGACGAGCGAAAGCCAATTAACTGTTCCGGGTTGCTATTGATGGGGGTATGTCTTGAATTCGCCGCATGTTTGACGCGATCGAAAAGCTGAAAGAGTACGTTAGTTATCAGAGTGTTTCCGCTGATTCCGCCTATAAGGAAGGAATGGGGCAAACGAGAGATTTTGTAGCAAAAATGCTGGGAGACCTTGGACTCAGTGTTGAGATCGTGGATACTCAAAAGCATCCGATCGTGATGGCTCGCCGCACTGGAGATCCCTCTTGGCCGCATGTCGTGATTTACGGTCACTACGATGTGCAGCCGGTCGATCCGATCGAGCTCTGGGAGACTAGTCCGTTCGAGGCGACCATCAAAGGAGATCGTATTTATGGTCGAGGAACAGCGGACAACAAGGGACCGCAAATGGCTCACATCGCTGCGGTGGCGGAATTGCTCGAAGAGCATCCTGATGTACCGCTGCGTCTAACTTTCATTATCGAAGGAGAGGAAGAAATCGGGAGCCCAAGCCTATTGCCTCTGCTCGTGGAGCGAAAGGAAGAGTTGAGCGAAGCGGATATGGTGTTGCTCTCAGATACGCTTAGCCCGACGGCGGATCAAATCGCGGTAACGGTTGGCTTACGAGGTATCGTGGAAATGGAATTTGAGTTGGTGGGCCCCAAGTCGGACTTGCACTCTGGTTTGCATGGCGGAGCGGTCTACAATCCTCTGCAGGCGATGGCGGAGATTTGCGCTTCACTGCACACTGCGGATAATCGCGTAAACATATCCGGTTTCTACGACGATGTGACGGATGTGGAAGACTGGGAGCGGGAAGAGCTCGCAGGCTTGGGGACGAATATCGAAGCCTATGCGGCGAGTGTCGGGGTGGAGGCCTTGCATCCGGTAACAGGATACACGCCCTTTGAAGCGATTCGCTACATGCCAACCCTCGAATTTAATGGCCTCTGGGGCGGCTACACCGGTGAAGGTAGCAAGACAATCGTACCCGCCAAAGCGACAGTCAAAATCACCTGTCGCCTTGTTGGGAATCAGAAGCCTGACGTTATCGGAAAGCTCGTATCGGAAGCGCTCATGAAGCGAGTGCCCCAGGGCTTGAAAGGCAAAGTGAAGCTTGGCCATACCGGCGTACCTTATCTCGTCGTCCCGCCAAATCGCCCCAATACGCCTAAGGATCAAAGTGAGATCTTGGCCAAAGCCTATGAGGCAACTGAATCGGCGGTTACGGATGTGTTTGGAAAGAAGCCACTGTTTTTGCGCGAGGGAGGAAGCATCCCGATTATCGCGGATGTAAAACGCGTGACCGGACTAGACTCCGTCATGATCGGACTATTCTTGCCGGAGGATAATCTTCACGCTCCCAATGAAAGCATGTCCTTGGAGGTGCTTAAAAAGGGAATACAGGTTTCTAAGCGGATTCTGAAGGCGGTCGCAGGAGTCTAGTTTCTACCTTTTGCCCGTTTAGCGGGGAGGGTTTCCTGTACGGCCTCTCCGCTCTCCACGACTTCCAAATCGCCCAGCTCGATCTTGTATTCGTCGCGTTTGTACACCTTCGTTTCAAGACCCTCGCTCACGTTTCCGTAGTAGGCTTCGCCTGCTTTGCTCATCAACAGAACTGCATCCTTATAGCTGGAGCCCAAGGCTTTCATGCTAATGCGAGTTGTCCACAGAAGTCGCTTTTTGTTGTTTTTCGAGAGCTCTTGGAAATCCCAGGCCATTACCACGATCAGATAGCGTTCTTGTTGTAATTGCGTCAGCATCCGCACCTCGTCAGTCGTGGCGAATGGCTTGGCTCTTTCTTTGGCCAAGTCGTCGTCGAAACCGAGGATTTCGGCGATCTGGTTTTCCTGCATACGTTCGCTTTGCAGGCTGTTGTTGTACTTGAGCGAGTCAAATCGGGCTTGGTCCGAACTGTACATGTCGGAGTAGGGAGGGGTATAGCTCGAATTGGGCGATGCTCCCGGAGGAAGGTTCTGATTCATTTCGGCAATCCCTTCATATGCCTGCTGCAATGCGAAGTCGCGATTTGGGTCCTCGAACTTCTCGACCGCTCCCCAGTGTACGACCAGCAACATGTCCGCGGCTGCCTGGTCTTGTGCGGGCAGAAAATTCTGAGCGGCGAGACTTTCCGACAAGGTTTCGGCTATCTCCAGAAAGTCGACTTGCTTGATTCGGTCTGAACGAGTTGAGTTTCCGAAGAAATCGCCTTGGGCAAAAACGTAGCTTAGTGGCTGATTGTGATCCAATTCCCTTTGCTCGAGAAAGGCGTTGGAGCTGCGCGCTTTTACGGCGACGCGAACTTTAGCGTCCAGAGTTGGGCTCAGAATGAGCATACCGAGTAGGGCGATGACGCAGAAGCGGGGCAGGTAGCTGGGGTTATTCATTGTGAATGAATCCCGATTATCTTGTATCGCCGAAATTGGCAAATCTATCGGACGTGCAGAGTGAAAGCTGGACACAAAAAAGCCGCATCGGTGGAGACGCGGCTTTTGTTGAAAATCTAGTTGTTTATGGGGGCTACTGCTCGGCCAACCAACGTTCCGCTTCGATCGCGGCTTGGCAACCCATACCCGCAGCGGTGATCGCTTGGCGATAGACATGGTCGGCGCAGTCGCCGGAGACATAGACTCCGGGGATGTTGGTTTGGACCTGGCTGCCCAGCTTTGGCTTGAAGTAGCCTTCTTCGTCCGTTTCCAACGCGTCCGCGAAGGGGCCAGTGTTGGGAATGTGGCCGATGGCGATGAATACGCCTTTGGCGTCGATGGATGAGGATTCGCCAGTCTTGCGGTTGGTAACCTTCACAGCGGTGGCAAAGCCTTGTTCGTCAGCTACGACTTCGTCCAAAACCGTGTCCCAAACCATCTCGATCTTCTCGTGGGCGATAGTACGCTCTGCCATCAATTTAGAGGCGCGGAGCTCGTCTCGACGGTGGATCAAATAAACCTTAGAAGCAAAGCGAGTGAGGAAGAGGGCCTCCTCACAAGCGGTGTCTCCGCCGCCTACGACCACGACATCCATGTTGCGGTAGAAGGCTCCATCGCAAGTCGCGCAGGTGGTGACTCCCTTGCCTCCGTACATTTCCTTTTCGCCCGGTATGTCGAGGAGACGAGGGGAAGCTCCCGTGGAGATGATGACCGACTTGGCCTTATACTCTTTATCGCCCGCCTTGAGGGTGTAAGGGGAGCTCGAAAAGTCTACGCTATCGATGGTGGCCTGTGCGAAACGAGTGCCGAAGCGAGTCGCCTGCTTGCGGAGATTGTCCATGAGCATGAAGCCGTCGATTCCCTCTGGGAAACCTGGGAAATTTTCCACTTCGCTCGTCTGGGTGAGCTGTCCACCCGGGAGCGTGCCTTCCAGGACGAGAGGGTTCAGATTAGCCCGAGCGGTGTAGATGGCTGCTGTGAGGCCAGAGCAGCCAGTTCCGATAATGATGACGTTTTCGACTTCGGTTGACATGTGTTGTTAGGAAAGACTCTACGAAGATTGAGGGGGGATTGATGCAGGAAAGCGATCAAGCCCGCTTTGGCAACGGAGGAATTCAGGGAACTCGCTTTCGTCAGCCACGCTGATCCTAGACCCAAATCTGCTTGGATGGAAAATGCCGTTTACTCCGCCAGCTCCTCTAAGGTTCTCGATTCGGCAGAATGCTGCAGCTTGAAATAGAGGTGATCTGTTCCGTAGAGATCAGGAGGCAAGAGGGTCGATTTCCAATCAGCTGAATCGGTAGCATCCAGGCTTTCGGGGAGTTCGAAGTAATCCCAAGTTGTACCTAAAGTTGTGCTGAAGAGTATCTTTGCATCGTCGAGAAGAGAGGTACTGGGTTGATGGATTTCAAGTCGCAGAGATTCCTCTGGGGATAACGCTGGCACCAGTCGGATTTGCGGTGTCGGACGACCCGGATCAGTTCCAAGAAGGTATTCTTCGTAGTTGGTGAGCCCGTCCTCATCTGGATCCCCGCTCGGTTCGGTCCAGCCCAAGTCGAGACCTTGAGATTCATCGAAACTGAGCCACCAGTCGAGATAGTCGCTCAATCCCCCCGTTAGCTCCTCTTTTTCCAGTGAATCGAAAGAGAGGGCCTGATCTTTCGTAGTCCCGTTGTAGTCTGGTACCTGGTTCTCGATGATTACACCGAGGGTGCCCTCGGAAATGATCATCCTGCCCGACGAGAGTGATTGGCCAGCCGTAGTATTTTCAGAGCTACCACCTAGCAGGGTTATGCTTGGTGATACGGTTTCCCAGTAGCTGACTCGTTCCTTGGACTTGAATTCAAATCTGTAACTACCGGAATCGGGGTGATCTAATTTCAGCAGGTCTAGGTTGCTTCGAGGATGAGCGGCGATTGTGTACTCTGCCGCTCCGAGGCGCGTCCACGTCCCGATGCCAGCATGTTGGAAATCGTAGCCGAACAGCTTGGCTGGCTTCCAAGCCCGAACTTCCAGCTTGAGCGAGCCATCTATTATTATCTCATGCGATCCTCCGTCGGCATTTAACTCTTCTGGCAGGCCGATCCATTCTAGGGTTGTGTTGGAAGCATAGGGTACAGCCTCGATATTTACCGTGTCTCCCGTCCGGTAGACGTTTTTGGTCGGCTCGCGTTTTATTTCTGTACCGATTCCGGTGAGGTCGAGAAGGTAGCCACTTGCGATGTTAGCCCCGAAATTGAAATAGCTTGGGACATCCTCGTATTTCAAAACTAGGTCATGGGTTCCAGAGGGAATTTGAATGGAAGCGAAGAACTTCCCCGAGCCTGAGTTAGAGTAAGCAGCGTTTTGGAAGTCCCCATTGTCGATGCTGTAGCTTGGGACCTCTGTTGAACCGTCTACATCGCTAAAAACGATCACCGCGGGACCCTCTATTTCGGTGCTCATTTCGATGGGCTCGAGATAATTCAGTTTATCGATTTCAATTGTTTGTAGTGGGGTGCCGACAAACTCGTTTGAATAGACATCCAAACTTGCGTTGTTGAGTACCCAATCGTGCCCGAGGAAAGTCTCATAGTTGATGATCTTTTGGAATACCGGTATGGGTTCCTCACTACTTACATCAGTCTGAAATTGGTAACCGTGCTCTTCGTAGGGGGCTTGCCATTTGACGAATTCGTAACCGTCCTTTGGAAGCGCTGTTACCGAAATGCTTCTGCCAGCCTGATAGGTACTGGTAAACGTGCCAAAACGCATCGTCCCCATTTCGTAAACCCGTTCGTAACTCCTGTAACCCTCGTCTTTCCCGTCGAAGATTATCGAAGCGCTTTCGTGGGGAGAGAACGGGTGCTCGATGGTGAGAGCGTTTTCTCCTGCGGGGAATTGCAGAGCAATCTCGTTCTCGTACAAAACGATGGGGTTTAAAATCTGTTCGCCGGACTTGTAGATGAAATCCTCGTGGGAACTCTCTGTACTCAGGCGAATGTAAGCGGGTCCCTCAATTGGTAGCGTCAGTGTGTGGGAGGCCTCTTCGTTTTCGCCATATGAGCTTTGGATCCAACTAGAAGCATAGCTAGTTTGCTGGAAGGATCCAACACTTGATGGCTTTGCCCAGCCTGCTTGCGTATCGAACGGAATGTTTATGCGGGCGGTAATGGGTGTGTTGTCTGCTTGGCTGACTTCTATTTGACTGATAGCGGATTGTGTCTCTTCGCCCACTACCCACTCTATAAGATCGTCTTCCCAGTTTTCGTCCACCGAGACATTTACTGGACTGTTTTTTGATAGAGAAGCCAAACTTGGCTCGAAGTCGAGATCGGCTGGATCGGTCACTTGAGTCATCGGTGCCCAGTACTCCAAGAACTTTACCCCGCATATTTGAGCGTACGTGTAGCTGTCGTCTCGGTTGGCTATGAGCTTTACCTGCTCTCCCTCCGATACAGGGATTCTCAGGTGTTTCCAGTTTAGGGGAGATCCTTGTATTTTGAATACAATTTGCCCCTCTTTTTCGATTTCTATGATGTCATCAACATATTTAGATCGTACGTAAAATTCAATGTGCCCTTCGGTTTCAGCTTCGAATAAGAGTGTGCTAATTACGTTAAGGTCGAAAACTTCAGTTTGTCCCGGGCCGATGTCTTGAGAACTTGGCCATAAGTCATTGTAGCCTTCGTCTATAACCTTTAGATTTGGAATATCTAATTGGTCTTTTCTGTACTCCGCCTGTAGCGCATAAGTTGGATCTGCTTCTATAGTTATTGACCTCTGCGTGCTGAAAGTCTCGTTGCTGGAGCCGTTCAACCAGCGGTAAAATTCCCATCCTAAGAGATTTTTCTCAGATGCGACCAATGTGACTTCTTCTCCAGGAATGTAATCGCTTTTAGCTGGCGATATTTCTATCTCGGCATTATAGGCGAATGCGTAGATTGAGACACTTTCCTTGAGTGTGAGTGGGTATATCGAGATGGCTGATAGCTCTGATTCGTCCAAGGGCAGGGAGGTTACTTCCCATCTTAACTCATGCTCGCCTTCGGGTATTAAGAAACCAGATACGTCTTCAACTGCGGTGCCATCTAGAAGAAGCTGAACATCTAGTCCATCATATTTTCCGTATGTATAGAAGTATGAACTGGCATAGACTGGTCCGGTCAAGGTTGTTGTAGCGCTAGATTGAGTCCCGCTATCTTCGGCTGAAAAATAGTACCATAAATACTCGGAGTCGCTGCTGCCAAGACGTGATGGTGGCTTGTTTTCGAAGCTCCATTGGCTTCCTCCGAAATTACCATCGCTAGCGAAGATGGCGGCGACTGAGGCATGCTCCGTGACTTTGAGGTTCAGTGGGTTTGGGGAGGCTTCATAAGGCGCGGCCCATCCGACGAAGGTGTTTCCCTCGTCTGCCGTAGCCAGAAGCTGGACTGATGCGTCGAGTTGGTAGGTGGTTTCTTCGGGCGTCATCTGCACGGTACCGCCGGCTCCACCTGAACTAACTTGGTAGCCTTCTGTAAACCCTAAGCTTGATACAATTGGGTCTAGCAGCGTTTGAGAAGAGCTATCGGAAGTCGCCGGGTCTACAACAATCTCTACTGAGTGCTCGCCATCTTCGATAAGAACCTTTCCTGAGGCCCAAGAGAAACTCTTGGACAGATCATTTTCTTCCCCATCTACGTACACGGATGCACTTTCTACACGGCTAATCGTGAGATAGAAAATCCCGGGACCTTGCAATGTTGTGCGAAGCGTTGTCGCCGTTTCGGAGCTCCAAGGGCTTGGTAGGCTCAAATAGTCAGTGTTAAAGAATACCCCTTCCGTATCAGTTTCCAAGGCTATCCCATTGTATTCGAAGGTCTCCACTCCATAGCGGCCATGGCTGACGATTGGTCGGTCTACCAGTACTTGGGTCGTTGCTTCGTTTCCTGCTAAGTCTCCGTCCCAGCCTAAGAACAGGTTCTTGTCACTATAGGAAGTTGAGGTAATCTGAAGTTCGGTGCCGTGTGGCAGATAGACGATATAGTCCGACTCGTCTTCTTCCCAGTAGTCGTCCGGTTCCGGAAGTGCGGGACTGAATTCGACCGAGCCGCCTGCGAGGGTGATGTCTATAGGATGTACTTGTTCGAGGCGAACTCTAGTCGCTGAATGTACACTACCGTATGCGATCACACGTACGCGGTGCTCGCCCTCGGGGATTCCGAAGACACCCTCCTTGCTGAGAATGCAAATTTCACCATCGATTTCATATTGGAAATTTGAGACTCCATATTGACTTACTTGGATACGCATCGTCGCGGGGCCAATGAATGTTGATTCAAACCAGGCCGATTGATCCTCGTTCATGTCGTTGCCGACCGACCACTCCCCTTCGGAATAGGTCCAGAGTGTATCGCCAGATTGGATAGCGCCGGATTCGTCTGCTTGTTTGACGAAATTCGCTTTCAATACAGTCGGGGAACTCGGGCTGACCTCAATGCTTGGCTGAGTGGATTCGGAAAGGCCTGACCAGTGGCTGAAAGTGTATCCATCATTGGGTACGGCGGTTAATTGAGTGGCTGACTCTCCCTCTAGAAAATAGGTTCCACTTTCATAGCCTTCAATCGTTCCGCCTAAGGTTGTATAGAATTCGACGGGAACTCCTGGCTGCCATTTGATGTTGTCTACTGTTGTGAGAGGTTCGTAGGTGAAGGCTTTGGAACTGTTGTCATACGCGATCACGATTGCGTGCCATCCTCGGTCAAGAAAGAGCTCCAAGGTCGTGATTCCGGATACTTTGCTAGTCTCTACTTCTACCCCATCCACATAACATTCTATATCGGATCCGTATCCATCGAATTGCATGCTGAGAAGGCCTGATCCCTCCACTAGGAATCCAACCCTAGCTATATCGGTCCAGCTTTCTAGTGGGTTTGATGGAGCTAAGCTCAGTCCGTCTTCTCCTTCCGTGATCGTCCATTCGTGATCGCTATAGGATCTAAGCTCGAGTTCTCCGGAGCGGATGACCTTATAGAACCGGGCCTCGAAGTTGTTTTCTACGTTCGGATCGATCTCGATCACTGGATCTGAACTTCCCACATCCCCCTTCCAGGACTCGAATTCCCAACCCTCGTCAGGAACTGCCCGTAGCTGATGAGGTACAGTCAATGGTACATAACTTTCGTTGACGATACCTTCGACTTCGCCCTCTCCCAAAATGGTCAGCTCGATGGGAAGGAAGGGCGATATCTCAAAGTCGTACAATTCTAGATTGCCGGAACCTGGGACAGAGAAATCCTTGGTCGCAGGCGAAACCCATTGGGAAAAAACCATGGTTTCGCCCTCGCCGATTGTTTCCGAATTCCAATTAGCATTGGCCTCTACGCCGTTGCCTCTTCGAACCTTCATTTGGAATAGGCCGGGGTTTTCCACCGTGAAGCGGAAGTACTTGTTGGACTGAAGATCGATGGAAAAGCTGGGAGCAGTACCCGGCTCGGGTAGGGAATAGCTGTTGTAGTCGCTAAGATCGCATTCTACGAATCCGCCTTCGAAAGGCTGCTTGATTATCCAGATAGCTTCAAACGAGTACGGAACTGTAGGCACGATCGTTAGCTCTGGCGATTCGAGATCCCAACCATCTACAGGTCCCCAGAAGTTATTGGGAATCCAACGGATAAACTCTACCTGTTCGTAAGGAGCGGACGCTGTCAAAGTGACCTCTTCGCCGTAGTCGTAACGGTCTTTGTCTGGGTATTTGCTGAGCGTGGTCCCCGGAGTTTGGACCAACTCTAATGGGGTGCCCTGTAGAATTTCCAGATTGGAAAAACGGAAGCTGCGATCACTAGCTTCGCTTGCGCTGCTGCTAATTGGTGAAATCTGAATCGAGATGTCCTGCTCTGGAACAGTCTCGTCGTCTCTCTCAAAGAAGCTACCAAAACTGAAGCTGTTGTTGATATAAGAGTAGCTACTTAGATACAGGGATTTCGAGGGTTCTTCACCCTGGAATTCCTGGACCGTGCTGCCCAAGCCGCTCAAATCGGTCTCAATGGACAATAGGTACTCACCCGGCGAAGGTACGTTTTTGAGTATCAGCTTCGCGTAGCTGTCAGCCGGTACGGATAATTGGAGGCCAGATTCGGTGAGGGAGACTTCAGCTCCATCGCCTAGCTCGACCGCGAGCTCGTTGGGGCCATCGAATTGGAGTGCCTCTTCGAGTGCTGCCGAGTCGGGTAATTCAGCATATGACAGGGACGCCCAGATGGCGGCAAAAAATAAGGGGAGGGAACGAAACATGGTTTGAACTGGAGAAAGTGGGAGACACTCGTAAGGGTAATTATTTAATTCAAGGATCTAATTAATAGTTGCAATTATAATTAGTAAATCTTCTGGGGGTAGGGGCAAGGTGTCATCGCCGCGGTGTTTTAAGTTTGTATGTCGTTGCCGCTTTCGATGGATGGTAGGGCATGTCGGGAATCGTAGATACGCATACGCATTTGCATAGTTTTGCCCTGAAGGGGGTCTTGGAGCAGACGCTTGAAGCCGCGGCGGAAGCGGGCTTGCGGCGTTTGGTGACGGTCGGCACCGATACGGACGACTGGGAGCTCTACGCTGAGATGGCGTCAAACTACGAGCAGATCGACTACACGGTGGGGATTCATCCTTGCTCGGTGGAAGCGGGCTGGGAGAAGAGTTTTGCCCAGATCGAAGCCTTTTGGGCGAAGGACCTTAAGCCGGTGGCTCTGGGGGAAATCGGTTTGGATCGCTTTCATCTCCCGAAGAACGACGAGGAGAAGGCGAAGCAGGTGTTCGAACTGCAGGTCGCTGCTTGCGAAGCGCAGCTCCAATTGGCCAAAAAGTTGGATTGCCCGGTGGTGATTCACTCGCGTGGCGCTTTCGAGGAATCGGTGAAGTTGATCGACGCGAGCGGCGTGGACTGGAGCAAGGTGGTCTTTCACTGCTTCTCGGAAGGTCCGGGAGAGATGAAGCAGCTTCTCGATCGAGGCGGTTTTGGCAGCTTCACCGGAGTGATTACTTTTAAGAATGCGGAAAGCGTGCGTGAGGCGGCCAAGCTGCAGGGGCTGGATCGTCTGATGATCGAGACGGATGCTCCCTATCTTGCTCCCATGCCGAAGCGTGGAAAACCAAACGAACCTGCTTACTTGCGTTACACGGCGGATTATTGTGCCGAGCTTTTTGGCGTTTCCCAAGAAGCATTTGCGGAGCATACGACGGCGACGGCTAGAGCCTTTTACGGGCTGGCTTAACCGCGATTATTGAAGGCAAAAAAAGGGCCAGTTCTGGTTAGAACTGGCCTAACTGTTATCGAGGGAATCGTTTCGCGTCTCAGTCTATTTCTCGTCGAACTTGGTGGCGAAAAGGGCTTCTAGGGCGTCGAGGCATTCAGCCGCATCGGGTCCGGTGGCCAATGTTTTGATTTCGGAGCCTTTGCCGGCGGCCAGCATCATAAGGCCCATGATGGATTTGCCATTCACTTGCTCGTCGTCCTTTTCGAAGAAGACGTCGGAGCTGTACTTGTTGGTGACCCTTACGATCATGGCGGCGGGGCGAGCGTGGATACCCATTTGGTTTTGGACCAGGAGCATGCGTTCGAGCGCGTTTCCGTCTGAACTAAGGTTGGCAGAATCCATAAGCGATGAGGGTGAGAATTTCTTTGAGTAAAAGTGTGGTATACGTATGCAGGTGGCCAAGTACAAGTACGGATATTTAACCTCGTAACCTAAATGCTAGCAATCGTAGCCCCAGCGCGCCTCGCCTCTACCCGTTTTCCTGAGAAACTACTCCATCCCATTTGTGGAAAGCCCCTTATTCTTTGGGTCGCGGAACGCATACAATCCCAAGTGCCTGATATCCCCGCTTACTTTGCGGTGGACGATGAAAAGCTAAGATCCGTAGTCGAAGAGGCCGGATTCCGCGCGATCATGACGCGTGTGGACCATCAGAGCGGAACCGACCGACTCGCCGAGGCCAACGAACAAATCGGTGCGGATGTCCTGATCAATGTGCAGGCGGACGAGCCCATGGTCGCTGCTTCGCAGATCGCATCGCTGGTCGAATACATGGAGCAGGGGGCCACGATGGCGACTCTGGCCACGCCGTTCCTAACCCGAAAGGACTTCTTGGATCCCAATCAGGTGAAGGTAACGATTTCGAACGAGGGTGATGCCCTCTATTTTTCGAGAGCTCCGATCCCTTACCATCGAGATGGCTTCGCGAGCTTCGATGACGAGTGGGTTAAACGCTCCCCGGTGTTTCGCCATCTGGGACTCTATGCCTATCGAGCCGACTTCCTGAACGAGTTTTGCCGATTGCCGCAAGGTCGTCTCGAAGCGATCGAACGCCTCGAGCAATTAAGGGCCTTGGAAAATGGCTATCGGATCAAAGTCGGACTCACCCAAGAGCAGTCTATCGGTATCGACACTGCAGAGGACGTTGAGAAATTCACCGCCGCGGTCGCCGGCTAGTCTCTCGGGTGAATTTCTCAATCCTTGGTCTCTGCTTGGTGCGGCAAACGTCTCAGCTCACTAAGATCGTAGTCTCGAGAAACGAGCTCTTGTATTAGCTCATCGTACTTTGAATCAGTCATTTGGGGCGACCGGGACATGATCCAGGCCATGCTTCTGCCCGGATGTCCGACCACCGTGTACTCGTAGGAGGGATCCACGTAGAGAATGTAGTAGGCAGCGTTTAGGATTCCGAAAAAACGCATCCTCCACTCCGCGTTAGATTCGTGGTCGTATACTTTTCCGACCGGATGGTATTCCTTCCACTTACCCTCGTGAGAGCCTTTGCGGTAGCGGTAGGTAGTGCGGATCTTTTTGCCGTCCAGTTCGTAGGTCTCAGTGGCGTCGTAAGCCTCCTTATCCATGAAGGTCGGCGTATGGCCGTGCACGTACCAGGTGCCCATGAAGCTCTCGAGATTTACGGAGTCGGCTAGTTTTTGGTTTGGCATTTCGTTTTCGGAACAGGCGGTTGTGAGTAGCGTCGCCAGTAAGGTTAAGGCTATCAAAAGTCGTTTCATGACGAGCGTACTGGGGCTAGGCGGATGATTCGCAGTTTATCCAACACAAGGATGAAGGGATAGAGGACGTCCCATTCGTACCAGCGGTTGGCGAAGTTGGCGCGATTCGGAAAGCGGTGATGGTTGTTCTGAAAAGTCTCTCCCACGAATAGCAGATCCCAAGCGAAAGTGTTCTTCGATTGGTCAGGTGTATTGTGATTCCGGTAACCGTACTTGTGGCCACACCAGTTCACGAAAGCCCCATGTACCGGCCCCATCAGGAAGTGGAACGGCAGCAGCAGATACCAGATAGGGGAGGGAGCAAAGTAGTAGTAGAAAAGTATATACAGCGCGCAGAAGCCAAGCCGCACGAAGATGGAGTTGCCGAGGCGATCCACTAAAGGCCAAGTGGGCAGAGCTCGGATCGAGGGGGAGCTTGACTCACGTTGACCGGTCTTAAATTCATAGTAGACCCTTGCGGTGTTCTTCATCATACCCCAGACATCGCTAAAGAAATGTGGTGAATGAGGATCTTCCTCTGTATCGCTATGCTTGTGATGCTCCATGTGCAGAGCCGCGTACGACTTCGGGTGAAGAAAGGAAGATCCTTGGGCCACAAACGTGAACAAGTAGAAGAACTTCTCCCAAAATGGGCTCATGCGAAACATGCTGTGAGCCATATAGCGGTGCAGGAAAAAACTTTGGGCAATCACTGACGCATACCAGTGGAGCACAAAGAATATGATTATGGCGGTCATCGGAATAGAATCCCCAACGTTTCGTTTACTTTGACAACTGCTTGGTGAAACGGTAGTGCGAGACTCCCCATTCGCTACCATTTTTGTATCCAAACAATTCCGCACAAGCTAGGAAGAAAAGTCGCCATCTCCACATCCACTGCTTCGCATTCTCGGGTCCGTAGACTTTGGCGAAAATAGGCTCTATTTTTGATTCGTACGTATTCATGTTTTGGAGCCAAGCTTCGGATGTTTTCTGGTAATGCACTCCGCTCAAGGCCCAGCTCTCCTCCGCTTGAATATACTTGTCGAAGCTCGGAAGAAGATCGTGCGACGGCATGATCCCACCGGTGAAGAAGTGTCGAGCCATCCATTCGGAAGGGTTGCTCGCGTCGTAGGCGTAAGCGTGCTTCTTATGAGAGAATACGTGGACGAACATTTTCGCGTCGTCGCGTAGCCAGTTGGAAAGTTTTGCGAATAAAGCGTCGTAGTTTCTCACGTGCTCTAGCATTTCGATTGAGACGATGCGGTCGAATTGGAGAGGGGTGTCGAAGGCGTTGATATCGCAAGTGACTACGTTTAGATTGGTCAATCCCCGTTCGCTAGCCCGCTTTCTTATGAACTCTGCCTGACTCGAAGAATTGGATACAGTAGTGATTTGGGAGTATGGGAACTTCGCTGCAGCCCAGAGCGAAAATGAACCCCAGCCACAACCGAGCTCCAGGATATCCTGTCCATCTTTCAACTGGGCTCGCTCGGCGACGAGTTCGAGAGACGCAAGCTCAGACTCTTCGATTGAGTTACATCCCTCTGGCCAGTATCCGCTGCTGTATTTCAAGTAGGGCCCGAGCACTAGTTCGAAGAATTCAGCCGGAACTTCGTAGTGCTGTTCGTTCGCTTTGTCTGTGTCTACTGCCAAAGCGCTTTGCTTGAGGGCTCTCTTGAAGCTCTCATTGGAATCGGGGCCTTTCGACGCTTCGATCTCTAGTTTGCGTTTTAGCCTCTGTCTGATTCCGAATCTGAGAAGAAAGTAAGGGATGTATCCATTTTCTGCGAGTTTTAGCGTGTTCATTTTTCTGCTGGCGTAAGGTTGTTGTTTTAATTGGATGCGGGACTCTTCTTGGGAATCGGAAGGAAAGCTCGGGTCTCTTTTTGGTAAGCTCGGTAATCGTCGCCTCGGCTCTTTATGGCGTTTCGCTCCGTGGGCGGGATTCCGGTAACTTTGGTTATCAGGAAAAGGAGAATCAGCGGGCTCGCGAGCGAAGCCCAGAAATAGGGGGTGCCGTAGGTGAGGAAAGGGAACGAGCACCAGAGCATCCACTCGAAGAAGTAGTTGGGGTGTCGGGAGAGGGCCCACAGTCCCTTACGGCATGTGCGTCCCTTGTTGTTGGGGTCGCTCCTAAACTTTGATAGTTGGTTGTCTGCAATCGCCTCGCCGGTTATCGCGACGCCAGCGATTCCAATAGCAATCCAATCTCCGACTGCTCCGAAACTTTGTCGGGTCGACATTGCCAGTAGCGGGGCGATACTCATGATGACCGCTGCAAGTGCTTGAAACTGAAAGAATATGAAAGTGCGACGCTTCAGATCGTCTTTCCAGGCTTCTCGGATCTCTTGATATCGTCCATCCTCCTCTTCGTTTGATACTCTGACGAGCAGGTGAGTGCCCAGACGCACGGACCAAGTGAGCGTCAAAGCTAAGGCGAGGAGGCTGCGGGAAATCGCGTTTTCGTAGTTGGCCACGAAATAGAGAATGGCCAAGGCTCCTACTGAGTAGGACCACACGACATCCACGTAGCCGAAGTTCTCTCTTTTCCAACAATATTTGAAAGTGAGGAGCATCGCGATGGACACCATTGCGAGGCCGGTAGCTAGTTGTATGTAGATATTCATGACGCGACGCTGAGACCCTTCTCAAACCCTGCATTGGATTGAGAGTGGGATCGCTCTTCGAAATTGTAGGCCGGCTCGTCTGGACGACCGAAGACCATTTGCATGACGTTAATGTGGCGTTGAAGGAAGCCCGCCTCGCAGTAGGCGAAGTAGAACTCCCACTTGCGCTTGAAGGCTTCGTCGAACCCTTGCTGCTCGATGTTTCCCCACTGTGAGAGGAATCGGCGTCTCCAAAGGTTGAGTGTTTTGGCGTAATGTAAGCCAAAGGTTTCTTGGTGGAGCAGGTCGAGGTTTCCGCTGGACTCGGCGGCTTCTAGCAGGCGACGCGAAGAGGGCAGGTGTGAACCGGGGAAAATGTGTTTCTGTATCCAGTCTACACGTTTGCGGTAACCTTTGTAGATTGGGTTCGGCGTGGTGATAACTTGGACTGCCGCCAACCCTTCGGGCTTCAAAAGCCGTTCGACTTGTTCGAAGTACTGGCCGAGATATTTTTCTCCCACAGCCTCCAGCATCTCGATAGAGGCGATACGATCGAACTTGCCTTCCAGCGTTCTATAGTCCGCGAAGCGAATTTCGATCCGGTCGCGGACCGGACTGTTGGCTACCCGTTTTTGAGCTTCTTTCAACTGCTCTTCCGAGATGGTGATGCCTGTAATTTTACAGCCGTAGTGGGTTGCCGCGTACATGGCGAAACCTCCCCAGCCACACCCAATCTCAAGCAGGTGATGGTACGGTTGAAGATCCAGCTTACGGCAGATCCTGTCGTACTTTTCCTCCTGGGCTTGCTCGAGGCTCTGGGTTTCGCTCGTGAAGAAGGCAGACGAGTACGTCATCGTCGGATCGAGGAAGAGCTTGTAGAAGTCGTTTCCGAGATCGTAGTGAGCGTGGATGTTGCGTCTGCTTTGATCGATGGTGTTGCGACGCCTCCAGTGGGTCAAAGTGTCGGCTGCGACCAGCAGGCCAGAAAGGGCTTTGCTTGCAGCAGGAGTGATGTTTGGCGAGATGTCCTGAAGGTTGACGCAGAACCACTGCAGCAAACCGCAAAGGTCGTCGCTGCTCCAGTAGCCATGCTGGTAGGCTTCGCCAAGTCCGATGCCTTTGTTTAGGGCCACCATTTTAAATGTTTCAGTATTGTGGATACGAAAAGTCGTTGATTTGGCGGAATCGTTTGCCCCGCATTTGTGGATCTCACCATTTGGAAGATGCACCTCGATTGAGCCGACTCTCGCTTGTTTCAGGTTATTGAGGACGACGTTTTGGTATAGGCTAGGCATGGCTTCAGTGGATGGAGTGGTTGTGCGGTTTGAGATAGATGTGTTTGTCCTGTTGCAGTTCAGGCCGGCTCGCTTTTCGACGTACTTTTAGTCCTTTCAGAAAGAGCAGGAATGCGTGCCAGTGAATGCCCCAGACGATTCCTAGCGTGATAGCCGGAAATCGGAGACTATAAGCGATGAGTTTCCAGTCGCTT
This sequence comes from Pelagicoccus albus, assembly GCF_014230145.1. NCBI lineage: Bacteria > Pseudomonadati > Verrucomicrobiota > Opitutia > Puniceicoccales > Pelagicoccaceae > Pelagicoccus > Pelagicoccus albus. The sequence continues at coordinate 686,448 of NZ_JACHVC010000013.1, read as the reverse complement.
AATTCGGTTTGTTCGCCGCTGAGGGAACTGGTAAAATAGGGCCGACGCGATTCGGTATCAGATTGGTTGATACTGATCTTGAGCTTTTCGTTGGGAACTTGGAGTTGGAAGTGAAATACTGTATCCAGATCGCTGAACGGTGAAACGTAAAACAGCTTGCTTTGGTCATCTTGGAAGCGATCTGAGCGTCTCTCTTTTATCAGGAAGAGTTTCTGTTCGTTGAAGGTGTTGTCTACCTCGGCGATGGAGCAAAGCGGATCGCCTTCGGGAGTCTTCACGAAGTAGAAGGAGACCGGATTAAAAATGTGGCCGAATGTTCTTAGGTGGGTGAGGAGCCCGATGGTTCCGATCTGGTTCCGAGCGAATCCATTTTCTTCGAGGAACTGGATTACGTTCTCCTTGATGCTTGGCTTTTCCGCATCGTAGTGGTCGCTGACTCGCAATTGGTAGGGAGCCCAACCTCTGGATCCAACCAGGCGGAAGCGCTTCTCGAGCGTTTGCTCCTCGTCCAAATCGATGTAGAACATGAAAAGGCGATAAGAGAAGGCGTGCTTCTTGGGCTTGCTGCGAGAATGGTATACTTTGCAATCATACAGCCGCGATTTCACTTCGCACCTCCTTCCGTTTCAGCAGTAACTCAACAGCGTTGAGGGCAGACCAGAGCGCGTCTTCGTGAAAGCCATTGCGGAAGTAGCTCCCGCAGAAGCTAAGTGATCCTTCCTCATTCAGCTGCTTGAGTCTCGGTTGAGCTTCAATCGCTGCCGTGTCGAAGCGAGGGTGCGTGTAGTGGGTGGACCAGACGATCTTGTCTGGATCGATAGTCTGGTGCGGATCGACGCTGACGAAGTGATTCCCCAGTGGCTCTATGTCTTGGAGATTGTTCATCCAGTAGTGCGTCGAGGCTAGCGTTTCACCGTCCCTCTTCTCATGGGATACGTTCCAAGACGCCCAAGCGTTGCGCGACTTTGGCATTACCGATTCATCAGTGTGCAGAACGGTGTGGTTCTGGTTGTATCCGAAGCGGGACAGTAGCTCGCCTTGCAGCTCTGTCGGGTTAGAGAGAAGCTTCAAGGCGTCGTCGGCGTGCGTGGCGACGATTACGTGCGAGAAAGCTTTGCTTGTCCCGTCGCTTAGTTGAACGGTCGATCCGGTATCAGATTGGTGGATGCTTTTGACCCCGCATCCAACCATCGGAGGTCGGTGCAGCTGGTTCAGAAGCTTTCGCTTATATTGTTCGCTGCCGCCTTTGACAGTCTTCCACTGGTACTGGATTCCGATGCCAAGCATGTGGTGATTCTTCATGAAACCCAGCATGGACTTAGCCGGAAAATCCAAGATCTTGTCTGGAGGCGTGGACCAGACCGCTCCTGCCATTGGCAGGACGAAATCTTCCATGGCTCTGTCTGAGATCGCGTATTCTTGCGCGAAGTCGCCAATCGTGATTTCAGGTGAGATATCACTCTCGAGTAGCCGGTGAGCTTGTGAGAAGAAGTGTTTGATACCCGAATACAAGCTCCATTGTCGGGGATCTAAGATGCGAGCACGCTGAGCGAAGAAACCGCTTCCGCCATTGCTGCAGTATTCCAAACCCGTATTCACGTTACGAACACCGAACGACATGGAAGTCGGGTAGGAGCTGACGCCGAGCTCGTCGAAGAGTTTTATGAGGTTGGGGTAAGTGTGGTCGTTGAAGACCATGAAGCCTGTGTCGATCGGCGTTTCACCTTTTCCGCTGGCGACGAACTTGGTGTTCGTATGGCCGCCGACGTAGTCTGCCGACTCGTATAGATGCACATCGAAGTGATCGCGGAGGTAGTAGGCGCTCGCCATCCCCGCGATGCCACTGCCTATGACTGCAACTTGCGGTTTCATGACGCAGGCTCCGTGGAGTATGGAATGTTGTCTTTGGTGCAGAGGTAGAGCAGAGCCTTCTCCACGATCCCTCTCGCCTTGGCTATCTCATTACCCAGATGCGTATGTAGCTCCGCGTCTTCGGGGGACTCGATTTCGCAGTGCTGGCAGTACTTTTCAAAGGACACTAGGCTCGCAACGAGTGCTGAGATATGGTGCGGACACTCGCACTTGATGCTTGGATTCGAGCGGGCAATCAAGGCGAGCTGTTCCTCGCTGAAAAGTCGGTCTGGAGACTTGTCTGACCGTTGGGCGTTTGCAGCGCTTTGGTGCGACGAGCCAGCGATGGCCGCATGGATGTAGTGAGCCATGAGCTCTGCAGAGCAGGGAGCATTGATCAAAAAAATCCCTTTCTTGGAGAGTTCCGAGATCGCTCCGCGAGGGGCGTAGTCGTAGATGACTGCGAGTGGAACGTTGGGATGTTCGTGGCGAATGACGGCCAAGTCTTGGCGGCAGCTGTTTATGTCGGAGCCGAGCTCGCAAATCACTATATCCGGCGTCTCTCTGGCTTCGCTAGAGGCCTGAAAGCTCTCGGGCAGGATCGAAGTCCAGAGGAGGGCTTTCGGACCGACGGCCAAAATTCGGACGAGCTTGGTTTGGTTTGCCGAGTGTTCTGTACTTCTTGTCTGAAACTCGAGAACACGCTTTCGGAGTCCTTCGATGGGCATTTCGGCAATGGAGCCGATGGAGTCGCCGGCTTCGGTTAGCTTTCGCAGCAGAGCGATTTGCTCCACCTGGCTCTGCGTGTAGCGTCTGCGACCGGAGGCGGTTCTATGAGCCGCTTTAATAAACCTGCGTCTCTCCCAAGTTCTCAAGGTATTGGGCGAAAGCCCGACCATGCGAGCAACTGCTCCTACTTCAAATTGGCCTTCCTCTTGAGCGAGGTCTGTTTTGTTTTGCTCCATATCTGTCTCGGTTGAAATTTAATACGAAGCATTACGATAAATGATGCAGTGAAGCGATTCATATTGAATCGTAAAAATGGTTCAAGAATTGTTCAAATAGCGGTTGGGATCAATAAATACCTGTTGTGCATCAGTTTAAGGCTTGTTCAGTGCTTGTTTGGTTATGATGAGAATCGATTCATGCGTCCTTTTGAAACAATTCTATGAACAGGGTGTTGTGAGCTTTGAACCGATTCGTTTCACGGTTCATAGTCACAAAAAAGGCGCGGTCCCGAGGAACCGCGCCGTGGCTTAAATGCTTCTACTGGAAAATCTAGGCCTTTTTAGACTGAGCGACCAGCTGGTAGAACTTTTCGAAGTTCGGGTTAGCGTCGCTTGGGCCAGGGCCCGCTTCCGGATGGTATTGCACGGAGAAGACCGGCTTATCCTTTAGCTTGATTCCAGCGATGGTGTTGTCGTTCAAGTTGACCTCGGTGATTTCCGCACCGCACTCGGCCAGACCTTCTTCTGAGGTGGCGAATCCGTGGTTGTGAGCGGTGATGGCTACGAAGTCAGTTTCGAAGTTCTTGACCGGTTGGTTGCCGCCGCGATGACCAAACTTGAGCTTGTAGGTCTTCGCTCCGATGGCGTGAGTGATGATCTGATGTCCGAGACAAATGCCGAAAACTGGATAGTCGTTCATCAAGCCGCGAACCGTCTCGTGCACGTAGGTAACGGGCTCTGGATCGCCGGGGCCATTGGAAAGGAAGACTCCGTCTGGGTTGATGGCTTTAATTTCCTCTACTGTGGAAGTGGCAGGGAAAACGTGGACTTCGAATCCGTGGAAGGCCAATTCGCGGAAAATCGACTTCTTGGCTCCCAGGTCGAGAGCGGCGATTTTGAAAATTTCACGTTCGCGGGCTGGCTTTCTGATTGTGGAACGAGTCGGGTTGTAAGGCCAACCAGCTTCTTTGGGGCCGTAGACGTAGGTCGCGGCACAAGTGACCTCTTTCACGTAGTCGGCTCCCACGATGCCTTCCCAGTCCTTAGCACGCTGGACGGCTTCCTCGTCGGAGATATCCTCGGTACTGATGCAGCATTTCATCGCTCCCGAGACACGTAGCTTCTTGGTCAAGGCGCGAGTATCGATGCCTTCGAGGCCTGGGATGCCGTGCTTTTCCAAGTACTCTGGCAGCGTGGCGGTGCTACGCCAGTTGCTGGCGATAGGGCTTAGCTCGCGTACCACGAATCCGGTGCACATAGGCTTGTCGGCTTCGATGTCTTCCTCGTTGACTCCATAGTTGCCGATCATCGGCGCAGTCATGGTGATTATCTGTCCGTAATAGGAGGGGTCGGTCAGGATTTCCTGATAACCGGTCATGCTCGTATTAAAAACAGCTTCGCCAACCACCGTCTTTTTCGCTCCGAAGGCTACGCCTCGGAAAACAGATCCGTCTTCTAGTGCTAGTACTCCTGTCTGGCTGTCGTTCATTAAGGATGGGACAAAAGTTGGTTTGCGGTGGGGCTACAATCCCTTTTTGTGACTTAATCGTAAATATCGCGTTAGCTCGTCTACTCGGGTTGCGCCTTCCAGCCTAATCCAACCTTTCATCCTTCCGAATTTAATCGAAAATATGCCATACACCGAAGACCGAACACACTGGCAATCAGGGCAAGGCCTCTGGGAACATGTCCCCGAATCCGACTGGAACAACTGGACTTGGCAGCTCAAAAATCGCATCACTTCCCTCGAGCAACTCGAGAAGTACATGGAACTCACCCCTGAAGAACGAGCGGGTTGTGAGCATGCCAATACGAAGCTGGCCATGGCGATTACGCCGTACTTTTTCAACCTGATCGACCGTGACGATCCGAATTGCCCGATCCGCAAACAGGTCATTCCACGTGAAGGGGAGATGACAGTCGGAGCGGAGGAGATGCTTGATCCGGTAGGAGAAGACGGGCACTCGCCAGTCCCGGGCCTCGTGCACCGCTATCCGGACCGCGTGCTGTTTTTGGTTACTGACCGCTGCGCTGCCTATTGCCGCTACTGCACGCGCTCGCGTCTTGTTAGCAACGCGCAGGATTACAATTTCCATCCGGAGTTCGAAGCTGGGCTGAAGTACATTGAAGAGCATCCCGAGGTGCGTGACGTGTTGCTCAGCGGCGGAGACCCATTGCTGATGTCGGACAAGAAGATTGATTACTTGCTTGGTCGTCTTCGGGCTATCGAGCACGTGGAATTTATTCGAATAGGATCCCGCATCCCGGTCTTTTTGCCTCAGCGTATCACGCCGGAGCTCTGCGAGATCTTCAAAAAGCATGGCCCGATTTGGATGAGTATACACACCAACCATCCAAGAGAGTGCACTCAAACTCTGAAGGACGCTTGCGAACGACTTTCCTTCGCAGGAGTTCCACTCGGCAATCAATCGGTCTTGCTCAAGGACGTAAATGACGACGCGGACATAATGAAGGCTCTTGTGCACCGTCTGGTGCGCATGCGGGTGCGGCCTTACTACATCTACCAATGCGATCTAATCACCGGTAGCGCTCACCTTCGGGCCAACGTTTGCAAGGGGATCGAGATCATGAAACAGCTCCGCGGCCACACTACGGGCTATTCAGTGCCGCAATTCGTAATCGATGCTCCGGGGGGAGGAGGCAAAGTGCCGATCAATCCTCAGTACATCACTAAGATCGATGACGAGGCGATCCACTTTAAGAATTTCGAAGGCAAACTCTACAGGTATCCGCTTAACACCTACGGTCCACTCGACTCAGATGATGACGACGACTGCAAGTGCGACGCGGAAGAGATAATGTTCTAGCGAGTAGTTGCTAAAGGCTCAGCGAGTTTAGAAGCTTTTCAGTTTCTCATTGATGGAATCGGCAAGGATCGCCGCATGCGGAGCCTTTAGTATTTCAGCGTGCTTGCATTCCACTTGAATCATTTCGCTGTTTGGAGCTACTCGCTGCCAATCCGCTTTACCATGATTTGCGTAAATGTCAGAATCGTTGCAGCGAAATGCGAGAACCGGGCCGCGGTAAGGACTGGTGCGATGGTTTCTAAAGGCGATCTTTACGGAACTTTCCATCAACTCTGTCAGCTCTGCATTCTGCCTATAGGAATCGCTCAGGTATCGCCTGCTTGATTCTCGTAAGCGTCTGATTAGCCTTCTGGCGTTACGGACCATTCGCCGCGGAGCTCTCAGCAATCTGGGATAATTCTCGAATGAGTTCTGGTATCGGGGAATGTTGTCCTCCTCGTTCACTTCATCGCCAATTAGGTGAGGGGATTCCCCATCAATGGAAACGATGAGTGGTACTTGTTTCCCTTTTGCCTCCAGCTGTTTCGCCATCTCGATTGCTACGGCAGCCCCAAAACAGTGGCCGACTAGAATGTATGGGCCGTTGCTATAGACTGCTTCCACTTCCGATAGGTGTCTTGTCGCAATCTCTTGGATACTCTTGCAGGGTGGCTCTGACCCGTCTCGACCGATTGACTGTAGTCCGTAAATAGTACGGTTTGCGTCTAGTTTGTTTGCCAGTTCCCTGTAGAAGAGGACTTGCAAGCCACCTGCGTGAATGAGAAAGAGCGGCACCGAGTCTCCGCCTTTTCTGATCGTCACCAGATTCTTAAGGGAAGGCAATTGTGGTGCGTCTGCTCCGAGTAAGCTTGCGATCGCTGTAACGGTTGAATTTGTGAATAGCACAGACGGAGCAAGTCGTTTTCCGAATTCATCCTCAATTTTTCGAAAGAGCCTGACTGCTTGTAGAGAAGTTCCGCCCAACTCAAAGAAATCGTCGGTTCCATGGCAGGAGCGGACATCCAGTATCGATTCGAAGATACTCGCCACCCGGGCCGTTGGGTTAAGGGAATCTGCTTTTCCCGATGAACCAATTGCAGGGGGATTTTTGATACTTTTCGAGGCGGGTGTTGCAGAGGTCCCAGGTTGGGTTTCAGAAAGAAATTCCGAAGATACCTGCGGCAAATAGAGGGACACGCTACGTCGTCTCAAAGTAATCAGTTTATCGACGGCTTCCTGGAATGTTAAGCGTATATGCTCTACTTCGGATTTCGAAAATGCTCCTGTATCAAAGTCGAAGTTTAGCTTTAGAATGTCTGCTAGCTCAATCGAAAGTGAGAGAGGGGATAGAGATGTGGAGTCGCCCTTGAAGTTTTCGAGTCGAACCTTGCCGGATTCCTCAACCCATGGGTAGTTGGCAATGGTGAGGGTTGTGTCGAATAGGTTGAGGGAGACATTTTCTAAAGAACCGAGGATGCGAGCGGAAGAAAGGTAAGCAAATCGAGATACCATTTCTTGATTCTTCAGAACCGATTGAACCCAAAATTGCAGGTTCTCCCGAGGATCGACATCGATCCGAATCGGTACGGTGCTAGCTAGATTGGCGACGACTGCCTGCGGGTTTGAGATCTCGATGTCGCGTCCTGAGATTGTGTAACCGAATACCACTGATGAGGAATTGCTGAGTGCCGAGAGGGTGAGTGCCCAGGCAGCGGTCAGGATGGCACTCGGTGTTGAACGAAATTCCTTGGCAGTAGATTTTATGGCTTGTAGCTGCTCTGCCCCGACGTCGATTTTTTGGAGACTTCGATTTCCTGCAGTTGTAGTGGTCCCGATATTACAAGGAGAGCAATTTGAAAGATAGTCTTTCCAAAAAGCCGAAGCGCTGGCCTTGGATCGAGACGAAATCCAGCGTTGGTATTCTGAGAAGGCCTCGTTCGCTTCCTCCGTTTTCGATATTTCCGCTCCATTGGCCAAGCGAAGCACTTCCTGCAAGATGATAGAGCTAGACCAGCCATCTATAAATAGGTGGTGGCATTTCCAAAAGAAATGGTGGCGGTCTTTGGCCGTATTGACGAGTAGCAAGCGTTGGGTCGGACCGTGCTCCAAATCGAGGCTTTGACTGAAGAAATCTTCTTTCGTTCTGGAAAGCTCTTGCTGTTGGTCTGACTGCTCTAGATCAGTTAGGTCGAGGGGGGTTATCTCGGCTTGAGAGGTAGGACCGATGATTTGAACCGGTCTCTGTCCCTTCGTTTCCGAGAGCCTGGAGCGGAGGGCGGGATGGGTGCTAAAGACCGTTTTCCAAGCTTGTTCGAGATCAAGTGAATTTGGACTGCCGACAAATTCGCCGGATAGGTTCAGTTCTCCTTGGTCGTCTCTTGGGTTGCCGAGGCGATGTAAGAGCAAGCTTTGTTGAATGTCTGAAATTTCGTACCTAAGTTCCTCGCCTGATTCTCTGTATTCACCCATCGAAGACAGACTCAGAAAATGACTTCGTACCTCCACCAGCAAGGCGTCCATGCTCTTGTTCGGGTGAAGCATCGGGTTGAAGGACCAGTTGACCTCCAATTCGTCATCCCGAATCGCAGCATTGATCTCGAATTGAGCGGTGCGTCGGTTCTGCGGGTCGCGGTTTTCTCCGATGTTTTGGCCAACTATTTCCAGAGTGCCGTTTCCTTTAGTTTCACTCTGTCTTCCCAAGTAGTTAAACGTGATCTCGGGCTCTGGAATCCTAGACCCTCCCTCTCGTGTGTTGAGCCGAGTTCTGATGAGGCCGAAATTCTCACCCTTTGCTGGTATGCGATCCAGCTGGAATTGTACGTCGTTCAAGCAATCCTGAATACCCTCTGAGTGACTCAGATCCAAAACTAGCGGGAAATAGCTGGTCATCCAAGAAACGACGCTGCTGGTATTGGGATCTTCCAAGTCACGTCCATGGCCTTCCACTCCGATCAGGACATTGGGTGAACCTATGAAACCAACTAGAGATTTGGATACAGCAGCTAGAAGAGCGGATTGAACGCTGCTGTAGTGTTTCGATGCGAAGTTTTGAACTGCTTTGGTTTCCCTTTTTCCTAGTCGAAAACTCAAGCTAGCGGTGTCTGCTTCTCGGTTTTTGAGCGAAATTCCGCTGTGGAGTTTTGGGCATTTAGCATAGTCCTGCCTTGTCCAAAATTCAGCCTCGGCCGCCAAGGCTCTGTTTGCTCGGTTCGGGATGTTGGACAAAACTTCTTTCAGTTCAGAGTCACCAACCGCGTTGAGCTCGGAGGGTGTGCTTGGATTGGATAGTTGACTCTCTAAGTCCGAAAGGAGTCTCGTCCACGAAACCGCATCCACCGACCAGTGATGCACTGCAAGAAGAAGTAGTGTCTCGCGATCCGTTTGAAAAATGGCACCTCTCAGCAGAGGACCCTCGGATAAACTCAACTGCGGGTGTAGTTTGTCCGCGGTTGTCTGTATCAGTTTATCAAGTACGTTTTTTTCGAGGCCTCTGGCGTCTACAGTTTCGACGATGTCGTTGGTAACTGAGTAAGTTCTGATGCTCTGGTGCTTTTTGTCTTCGCACAAGGCGAGTCGAAGTGATGCATGACGCGCAAGCAGACTCTGTACTGCATTGCGGATAGTTTCCTCTGTGCGTTGCTTATCAATCTTCAGGAGAACCGATTGGTTCCAGTGGTCGGGGGAGTCTAGATCTTGATCGAGAAACCACTCTTGGATGGGTGTGAGTGGAAGGTGAGAGGTTTCGGAGTTCGATAGAGTGGCTTCGATGCCGACTGGAATTGCGACTTGGGCTTGGTTCCCAGCGGAAATGGAAGCTTTCAGTTTGTTGGGAGAGGGATGTTTGAAGAGGCTGGACACTGAGAATGAAAAACCTCTTTCCCTCAGTTTTGAAATGAGGCTGATTGCCGTAATCGAATCTCCTCCGGCTTCGAAGAAATCGTCATCCGCTTGAAAGTCGGGAACTCCTAGAACGTCACGAAAAATGGATACAATAGCCGTGGGCTGCTCAGCTTTTTCCTGTTGGGCCGACGAAAGGTTGAGCGTTTCGCTTAGGCTGTTGAAGCGTGAATGACGAAACAGATCGGTAACCCGAAGCTCGATTCCTGCAGACCTCGCATGGGAAACGATTTGCATCGCCATGATGGAATCTCCACCGAGCTCGAAGAAATCGTCGTCATCTTCGATTTTCTTGCCAAAGGCTTTTTCCCAGATCGATTTCAGCGGATTAGATTCTTGCGAGCTTTTGGTATCGACGACTGTTTTTGTCCGAGGATCTTTTTTGGCCGACTCGGCTAGCGCTTTCCTGTCGACCTTGCCGTTGGATGTGAGCGGGAGCTTTTCGAGAACATGGTAGTCTTTGGGTACCATGTATTGAGGAAGGTGACTCGATAGGATTTTCTGGAGCTCCTTGCTCGAGGGATGGTCGGAGCTGTTCTTTTGAGTTACGAAGGCGGTGAGACGGTGAGGGCCTATCGGGTGCTTCTTTTTCAGAATTACCAGCAAAGCCTCTCTTTGGCTCGGCGTAAGATCAGCGATCCGATCTGATGTATGCGATTTATCCATACGGGGTCTATTTGGTCGCTTTGATCGCGATCATGGATTGAGCCCACCAAGTGTCGATGGTGTCGTAAGGCACGTTCAGCGAAATGGGCCGGTAGGTGACCTCGCTAAAATGTTTGAGCAACGCCCTTTGATGGCGTCGGCTAATCGAATCGATTTCTGTCGTAAGATAAGTGAAGACTCCACCCTTTTTCAGGTGGGCAGCCATAGGTTCGAAGGCGTGTTCTGCAAAGGTTACGCTATTGAGAACGTATTCGACGAATTCTTCCTCGTTCATCGGAAAGGCATGAAACAGAATCCCATCGAATAGACCGAGTTTTGGAAGAATATCCTGCCAGCGAGAATGGTGAAGTCGAATGTCGGAAATCGGGTATTGGGATTTCCAAGGCTTGAAATGGTTTTCAATGCAGGGACCATTCATTTCGACTACTGTGTGGCTCGATACCTTGTTATCTTGTATAAAACTAGCAGATACGCCGAGCCCGAACCCGATTTCTAGAATGTCTCCATGTGATTCAGTCGCGTAGGCAGCCATTTGCTTCATTATCGGAGTCTGCCAATCCTCCATGATGCTATCGCTTTCCAGATCAGCTTTCGTGATATCGAGAAGGTCGCGGTCTAGTTTGTGATCCTTGCCCGGCACGAATTGAGGAGTGGTTTTGTCGAGATGCTCAAGGTCGTCTGCTATTTCGTTAATTGCTTGAGCGATGAGCCAATCACGCTGGGCCTTGCGTGGCGGAGCGATGAATTGCTCAGATTGGAAATTAAGTTCTATTTCGAGCTTTTCTCTTTTTAATCTCCGGTTGTTTTTCGACGTTCGAGCAGGCTGGCGTCCAGTCGCACAAACCTCTTTTATCGCTTCGGCTAAGTCTTGTTCTTCAGTTTGGGCGATAAGTTCTTCCAGGGGTCGTGTATCCAGCTCTGGTGACAAGTGGCTTGGAGTAGCGAGTACCGAGGCTTCTTTTACACCCTCGATATTTCTAAGCGCATTTTCAATTTCACCTATTTCGATACGATAGCCGTTGATCTTAACCTGTTCGTCCGTCCGACCGTGGTAGACGATTTCGCCCGCAGCGTTCCAACTGCCTAGGTCTCCAGTCGCGTAAAACCTTTGTTGGTTTTCATCTTCGAAGAACTTTTCCTGAGTTAACTCAGTTGAATTGTCGTACCCGAGCGTGACTCCTGGGCCAGCGATACATATTTCGCCTACGAATCCTTTGGGTATGCGTTTTCTTCCGGAATCCACGATCCTGATTGTTGTGCCAGGTATCGGCTTCCCGATGGGAACTGCTTCGAGCGTATTTTCTCTTAGGAATGAATGCACGGTGGCCCAAACTGTAGCTTCAGTTGGACCGTATTCATTAAATAGTGACGAATGTGGGAGCTTGGCTTGAACTTCCTTGACGAGCTTTTCGCTACAAGCTTCGCCAGCTACGATAATATTCTTCAGGCAGGTCAATCTATCCGCATTCCAGCGAACCAGCTGTTCCACCAACGAGGGAACTGCTAGAAGGGAGTCGACCCTATTTTCAGCAATGAAGGTGCTCAACAACTCTGGGTCTCGTATCTGCTCAAAGGTGGGAACGACCAGTGTAGCTCCTGCTGCGAATGTCCAAAACAGACTCGCTACCGAACTATCGAAGGAGAGGCTTGGAATGAGAATGAAGCGCTTTGGTAGAGAATCGTAATACTGCAGGCGGGCTTGAGTCGAGGAGATCAAATTGCCATGCGTGACGCTGACCCCTTTGGGCTTACCGGTGGAGCCCGAGGTGAAAATTGTGTAGGCAAAGTCTTCAAGAGAAGGGGCAGTTAGCTTCCCGTCTGCTGGGGCCTGATCCGAATTGGCGAGCAATTCTTCTATTCGAAGGGAGGTGAGTTTATTTGCCGGGATTTTTGAAGAAGAACTCTCCGCACAAATTATCAGTGCGGGAGCTGCATCTTCGAAGAGCTGCTCAACACGTTTGGGCGGGTAATCGACATCGATGGAAGTGTACCTGCATTTCGCTTTAAGAATGCCGTAGATCGCGACGATCGCTTCCGGTGAGCGTTCCAGGAAAAGGGCTACGGAATCGCCTCGGGTAACGCCTTTTTCGAGCAACGACGCAGCCACACGATTGGATAGGGTGTGGAGCTGTGCGTACGAGTAACTCGTACCGTTTCCCTCCAAGGCAATTGTATTGGAATTTTCGCGACCGGCGAAAAAATCTAGCACGGTGCTGCGGTTTGTCAGTTCTAAGGCCGGCCCCTGCTCAAGCGTTTGCAGTTCCTCTACGTCTTTTTCGCTCAAATACGGAAGATCTGCCACCGGCAGGTTTGGGCTGGCTGCGATGCCCTGAAGCAAGGTTTCGTAATGCTTCAGAAACCGTTTGATCGTGGCGGCTTCGAAGAGCTCTGTGCGGTATTCGACTACTGTCTTGAACCCGTCATCCTGCTCTGAAACGAAAAGGCTTATGTCGAATTTTGACGTTTTCGTTTCGATAAAGATCGGCTCGATCTCGCAACCCGGCAACGAAAGCTTGGGCGTTCCTTCGTCTTCCCTTTGGAAGACGAACATGGTCTGGAAAAGCGGATGCCTGCCTTGTACGCGCTTGGGTTTCAGCAGCTCTACGATTTTGTCCGTTGGAAGATCCTGGTGTTCCAAGGCTTCGGCAATCGTTTGCTTCGCTTCGGAAAGAGCCTGCAAAAAAATAGGGTTTCCCGCAAAATTTGAACGGATAACCAATGTGTTGAGAAAGAAACCAATCAGTTTGGCGGTTTCCTTTTTTCTTCGATTGGCTACGGGTGTGGAAACCAGTATGTCATCGTTTTGCGAATACTTCGACAGGAGAAGGGAGAATGCGAGTATGAGAACGGTGAATGTGGATGCATTGTTCTCGTTGGCCAGCTTCTTGATGTTGGAAGCGGTTTTTGAGTCGATTCTCCCGTACTCAAGGCTTCCTGCTGTAGTGAGGGTGGCTGGGTAGGGGTGGTCCGTTGGGAGCGAGATGGGCGCAGGTGGGTCTTGGAGCTTAGCTCTCCAATAGTCTGCTTGCTTGCTTTCTCTTTCTTTGGTGAACCACTTCCTCTGCCAATGCGCGAAGTCGGAAAATTGGTACGAAGGTTCCTCTAGATTCAATGGTCCCCCTTTCGCTAGGTGAGTATAGGCCGCTTCTACCTCTTTCCAGAATACGAGCAGCGACCATTTGTCGAAGGCGATATCGTGTACAGTAAGAATCAGTACGAATGTGCCACCGGGTTCGGGAAACAGGCCGACTCGATAAAGGGGACCCTTTTCGATGTCGATCGGGAGTTGCCCAAAGGCTTGGGCCTTCTGCATTGAGGAATCTGGGGAATCGCAAACAAAAGTCTCCAGCTTCTTGTGGTCATTCCTTGCCGGTACCTGCGTTAGCTGACCTTCTAGCATTTCGTAGCCTGAGGACAGGATCTCGTGACGCGAGACGACCTTTTCCAGGGCTTTGGCCAGAGCTTCTACATTCAATCCCGAGTGAATGCGGAAGCTGCTCGTAATGTTGTTCGATGCAGAGCCCGAATCTAGACGATCGAGAAGCCAGATGCGACTTTGGCCGATTGATGCGAGCTTGGGTGCATCAGCGGGCCTCTTTCCCAGACTGTTGGAATCTGCCTGGGGAGCGAGTTTACGCTTTAGTCGACGTTGCAGCAGCAAGCGCTTCGCTTCGCTCAAATCCCTCCCGGATGGTTTTGCATTTTGCTCCGCGCTCATTGCTCAGATTGAAGAAGCTTGTCGACTTCTTCCGGGTCCATACCCTCGATTTCACTGAAGATGATCTCTTCGATTTTCTCGCTCAATTGAGCGACAGTGGGAAATTGGAAGATGCTCTGCAGAGGAAGGTCTATTTGGAAATCGTTGCAGAGTTGAAGCGTTATTTCCATGGCTGCCAGCGAAACGCCGCCAATTTGGAAAAAGCTGTCGTCTACCCCGAATTGACGCGTTCCGAGATGGGTTGCCCAAACTTCGAATACATGCTCTTCGACTTCTCCTGTTGGTTGGAGGCGTTCTTTGCTGGAAGCAGAACTCTCCGGGTCAATTGCGGGCAAAGCGGCGACGTCGATCTTACCATTGGTAGTCAATGGCATGCTTGGGACTTGTACAAAGTAGTTAGGCCGAAGCTGTGGTGGCAGGTATTTATCAACAGTCGATATTAGCTCAGAAGGTGGTATCGGATCGGGGGATACATAGTAGGCGACGAGCTGTTCTTTTCCTTCTGCCGCTTCCAATCGGTTTTCGTCATACCCGATTTCGCTCAGCATTGTTTTGACCTCTTCGGTGTCGAAGTGGTCTTCCAATTCCTCTTTCGCTTCGTCGCGACGTTTTTGGTCCAAACGCACGTCCCAACTGTAGGGCAGGGCGTAGTTGTGAAAGCCACGCTCCTTGTTGTGGATGTAGATCCCTACATCGTTCACGCGGCAGTTAGTTGAACGCCCAGTATCGGATGGCTTGATCCAAGGGACACGTTTTGAGAGGTAGCGGTAGATCTCCTCCAACGGTGCACTCCAGTAGCGGTAGAAGTCGACGAATATGATTTCTTCAAAAATGTCGTCAGTTTCGAACAAGCTATTGTCCAAACAACGCGTAACCGCATCTTGGGTACGGTGATAGTTTTTGCGGGCCTCCAGTACGGCGAGATCGACTTGTTCCGGGTTGAATCGTCCGCCCACAAAAAGATTTTCGGTCAATCGTGTTTCGAAGAATTGGCCGCGGGAAAGTCCGGTCACTATAGTTGGAATACCAAGCTCATGGGCTCGGTTGATGCCAAGTGTGTAAATTGTCTTAAAGCAGCCGTTGCAGACATTTGAGAAACGAGTCAGGCTGTCGCGGAAAATCTCGTTCATGGACTCGGTCTGGGCGAACTCGTGCTCGACTCCTAGGGCTTCGGTCACGCGACGAATATTGTCCATGGCCTGCTCGGACAGGTATCCATTGTCCAAGGTGAAGGCGTATACCCTTAGCCCCATATCCACCAGTTGGCACAAGGCGTAGGCACTGTCCTTTCCGCCGCTGAAAAAGACCATGCAGTCGTAGCCTGAGTTTTTCTCAGTACGCCTTGATTCGAAGAGCTCCCTAAGTTCCTCCGGCTTTTTGAAGTAGGCTTGAGCCTCGTCTTTGATGGAATCGTAGGAACTGCAAACACTGCAAACTCCCTGCTCGTTGAAGACGATGGAAGGGTACTGGGAGGAGATGCCGCAGCGGACGCAATGGGCTGCGTCCTTGTTAACGGTGACACCCGCGTTTGGCTTTGTTAGGGTCACATATGCCGAACGTATTTCAGGATGGCTCGCTATGGCTGATTCGATTTCGCCCAACTCGATTCTGAAGCCCGAGCGTTTGATCTGGCTATCGATTCTGCCGAGGTAGGAGAGTTCGCCACGCTGTGAAAACCTCGCCAGATCCCCTGTTTTATAGGTCCGTCTACCCTGGGTGATCGAACTCTCCAAAAAGGACGAGGCCGTCTTTTCCGGATCGTTGCGATAGCCTCGAGCTAAACCAATCCGTTCAATGAAGATCTCTCCAGGAGTTCCCTCTGGAACAGGCGTGCCAGCACTATTTAACAGATGGATTGAAACTCCGTCGGCCGGGCGACCAATTGGGACGCTTAAGCCCTCGTGACCGATTTCATGGCGATGTATCATGCAACCAACAACGGCTTCGGTCGGACCGTATTCGTTGTAAAGTTCGACCGCTTGTGGAAACTGTTTACATACTTCGTCCGCGAGACTCTGTTTCAAATCCTCTCCACCCAGAACAAGTCGGCGGATCTTTGATTGGGAAAGGTCTAGGTTTCTCAGTAGTGAGAGGTGGGATGGGGTCAGCTTTATGAAGTCGACCGCGTTGTCGTTTATCACGTCAATAACTCCGTGATCCACCGCGTCATTAAGTTGTGGGTACACAACGAGGCTTCCACCGGTGACGAAGGGTAGGAAGAGGCTTGTTACGGTGAGGTCGAAAGCGAGCGAAGTGAAAAGCGGGTAGACCAACTTTTCGCCTCTGACGTATTCGCGCTCCGCCCATTGAATGTAGTCCAGCAGACCCTCGTGCTCAATCTCAACCCCCTTTGGCTGTCCAGTGGAACCGGAGGTGTAAATGACGTAGGCGAGGTCTTTGAGGCCTATTTTAGGCAATTCGCTCGAAATTGATTTACCCGCTATCTGCAAGCTCTGCAGCGTTTCGCAAGATAGGGTAGCTGTTCCGGAAATTCGCTTCTGGTCCTCCGCGATGACTAATTGCGTATCCGAGTCTTGGATGATCCGTTCAATCCGATTGGCCGGGTATTTGGGATCAATGGGGGCATAGGCCTGACCGGCTCGAAGACAGCCTAGTATTGCGACAACCAGTTCGAGCGAGCGTGGCAGTAGAATGGCTACGCAATCATTGCTGGCGTCTACCTTCGCTTGGATGCCTTTCGCGGCGACTTCCGATGCTTGCCAGAGTTCGCCGTAAGTCATGGATCTCGAACCCTCTCTTAGGGCCGTAGAATCCGGAGAAGTAGCAACGTGTTCCGCAATAAGATCGATGACCGTTGAGGCTCCGCTTCGAGTAGGAGAAGAACAGTTGTTGAACTCCACCAGGGTTCGCTCGCGTTCTTCGCTTGTCAATATATCGACCTGATCGATTTGCGTATCGGGAGCCTTGGTTGCCGCTGCGAGCAAGGCCATGAAGTGGGCAGGGATCCTTCGCCTATCGTACTGAGAGAAAGTTGTATCGCTAAGGTCGAATTGAATAACGAATGCTCCGGTTCCATTGTAGTCGTGGACTTGGAGCTTCAAGTCGTAGACACCGTCGATGTGTCCAGAGTGTATCCAGTTTGCCTTTACGGGTAAGTCGGCGAAGTTGCCGAATGATTGCGGAAAGTAATTCAAAACCGCGTTGCTTGTGGTTGCTCCGCTAGGGGCGCTAAGTCCCGGTCCCGAGTTGCTGAGAAAATCTTGGATTTCTGCCAAGGCCTTGGCACCGAGAGAGGCGAAGGTTTCTTCGTCTGCTAACTCAAGGTCCAATGGGAACATTTCGATGAAACATCCTAACGATTTCTTTGAGGCTCGGTTCGGGCGGTTCCCGGCAGGCGAGTCGAAGGACACTCTATCTTGGGAGGAAACACGATTCAGCAGGGCGGCGAGGAGCGTTGAGAAGACCGCGTAAATCGATATGTCTGGAAAAAACGCGGCAAAGGACTCGTGAGCAGACAGGTCTCTTATGGCCTTGGATTGCTCTTCGGTGAGATTTATTTGGATACGCTCACTGGACGTTACATTTTGATCGGATTCCCGTCCGTATATTGGGTTGTTGCGGATCGGGAACTGCTCCGCCTTTTTGAGCCAATAGTCTGTATCTCTCGCTGATGCTTCGTTTTCGGCGGCTATTTCAAAATACTGTTTTTTGGGGGCTGAAGTCTCGGCCTTTTGATCGGCGGAGTAGGCCGACGAAATCGCTTTGAAGAGCCCTATGGTCGAAGAGGCATCGGTAATCAGATGATGTTGGTTCAGGAACCAACCGTATCTATTTACGGCCAGCTTCACTAGCTTGGATTCGATGAGCGGCCCGTCCATTTTCATCAGCGTGGCGGACTGCTGCTTAGCCAGTTCGTAGAAGGCTGCCTCTGGATCTGCCTGATCTGAAAAATCGAAGAGTTGGGTGGCGCAGGCTTGCGTATCCAACCCCTCCCGTTTGGGAGAGCCGAAATCGAGGCGGATCGAAGATCGAAGAACCGGATTCATCTCGATGACCTGATTCCACGCCCGTTGAAAGCGTTGCTCATCGACCTTGCCGTCGATCACATAGGCGAAAGCCATATTGCAGAACGGGCTTTGAGGATGAACCTGTTGCCCTGTCCAGATCTGAATCTGGGAATGGGTCAGTCCGGAACCGGCCTTTATTGAACTAAGTGGCTTGTTGCCGTTAGGAGACGGTTCGTTCATTGTCTAGTTCGGCGAGTTTAATTCGGTCAATTTTTCCGGATCCTGTACGAGGAAACGTATCTAAGCTAAGAATACGCGAGGGAACAGCATAGCTTGGTAGGTTTTTTCTAGCAGTACTAAGAAGCTCCTTTGAGTCGATGCTCGATCCAATCGATGGCTTGTAGTAAGCTACGATTGTTTTTTCGCCCTGCGGATCTTCTACGACGATCGCTGCCGCTTCTTCGACCTGCAGTTGCTGCGTAAAGGCAGCTTCGATTTCGTCGAGTTCGATACGGTAGCCTCGCAGCTTAATCTGCCGGTCCTTTCTGCCTAGAAAATGGAGTATCCCGTTCTGGTCCCTCTGCATGAGGTCGCCGGTTCGATAGTAGCGTCGCTTGAAACCGGATACGGGTTCTTCGTGAAAAAATGCTTTCTCGTTAAGGTCTGATCGTCCCCAGTACCCTTGCATCATTGTCGAGGCGCTTATCAGCAGCTCGCCGGTACCTTCCTTTTCGATCAGATGATTTTCGTCATCCAGCAGCAAGTGGTGGGCGGCGTCCCAAATATGGCCGATGGGTACTGGCTCATCGGAGAGACTCTCCTTGTCGGGGACATGGTAGTAGCTGCATTGGTTCACTTCTGCCGGCCCGTACACATTACAGAACCTTGCTCCAGGCAGGCGATCCATCAGCATACTGAGGTATTTAGGAGGGAAGGGTTCTCCGCCGAAGAGTACCCAGCGGAGCGAACTCAGGTCGAGGCCTTCCCATTCTCCACGAAGTACGAGCTGGGTCAGAGCCAACGGAACCGAGTACCAAAAGGTGAGCCGCTCGCGTTCGATGAGACGGGCCAGGCTGGCAGGAAACATCAATTCCTCCTCGGGAATTAAAACTGTCGTCGCTCCGACGAAAGGACCGGTTAGAAGCTCGAATGTCGAAATGTCGAAATGGATCGGAGCATGATTCCCCAGAATATCTTCGGGAACCACTTGGTATAAGTCCGCTGAGTGCCGAGCGTAGGCCAGACCGCTGCGATGGGTATGCATCAAACCTTTGGGCAGGCCAGTCGACCCAGAAGTATACATGATGTAGGCAAGGTCATCCTCCTTTGCCTTATTCTCCGGTGGCGCCGAAACGGAGTCGTAAATGGAGCACCAGTCTACATAGGTCCGATGGATGGTATCGTCGCGTTGGATACCGATTACCGTTCTTAACGGGAGCTTTTGATTCTGCTCGAGCGATGCGATTGTTCTCCGCTTTTCCTTGTTGGTAACCAAGAAATGGATTCCGCAGTCCTGAATTATGAATTCGATCCGGTTAAGGGGGGCTGAGGCATCGATGGGCACGTAAACGCCCCCAGCTAGCAAGATCCCGTAAATAGCTACCGGCAATTCGAGGGATTTATTCATGTGGATGCCGACACGATCCAATGGCGAAAGTCCTTGCTCTAGCAAGGTATTGGCTAGTTGGCAGGCAGCGGTGTAGAGCTGGGCGTAGGTAAGCAAATCTCCGCGGCAGCGGAAAGCGATGCTGTCGGGACGCTCTAGAGCATTGCGCTCGATCGACTGATGTAAGCAGGTTTGCAGCATGTAGATCCTAGATCCCGGTGAGGCGGGCGATAAGGTTGCGCTGTATATCCGAAGTACCTGCGTAAAGAACCCCGCCGACTGAATCTCGCAGATTTCTCTCGGTAGCCGATCCGCTTAAATATCCAACAGCCCCGTGGATACGCATCGCATCCGTGCTAGAAGCTAGAAAGGCTTCGGAGATTGTAAGTTTGGTCATAGCTGCCTCAGCAGCGATGGACTTTCCTTGATCGATCAGCCAGGCAGATCGGTACAAGTGCAGCTTGCAGTTTTCCAGTCTCAGACGCATGTCCGCGATTCGGTTGGATACGCTTTGAAATTGGGATATCGGCTTCTTGAACTGTTTCCGTTTTTTGGAGAACTCCACTGTATCTTCCAATTGACGGGCAAGTACTCCCACCTGAGAGGCGAGGATAAGGGCACGCTCCCATTCCATCGATTCGTTGAACAAGCTGAGCCCCGTGCCTTCTTCGCCGAGGCGAGCCGATTCGGAAATCTGGCAGTCGGTAAAGGTCAAATCTCCCATCGGCAGAGTTCGTAGGCCGAGCTTTTCGATGTTATCCGATTTGTGAATACCTGGATTTGGGCAGTCCACGAGGAAGGCGGACAAACCCCAAGGTCCTGCGTTTGGATCAGTCTTGGCGTAGACCAGTAGGAGATCGGCGACAGGGGCGAAGCCGATGTAGGCTTTTTCTCCATTCAGCAGATAGCCCGATTCGTTCCGTTGAGCGAAGCTCTCCATGGCCATCGCGTCTGAGCCCGCATGCGGTTCTGTAATGCAGTCTGCGGCAATTGTTTCTCCCGACAAAAGCCGCGGCAGATACTTTGAAATCTGCTCTTGGCTACCAAAGGTAATGAGAGGCGGCAAGATCGTGCAGACCAAAGCAGAGAACCCCAGTGCCAATCCATTATCCTCGCAAGCGAAGCCGAAGGCCTCAAGGGCGATGGCTTTCGTCTGAGTATCCCAGCCCCGTCCGCCGTGATCTTTGGGAATGAATCCGTGAGCGAAACCGCTGTCGCACAATTTCTTCCAGCCGCTTTCGTCGAAGTGTGAAGCGGAGTCCGATCTTGGAGGGAGATCAGCGAAAAGCCGCGAACCGATTTCGATGGCTTCTTCGCGGACCTCCTTTTGTTGGGGGCTAATTTCGAAGTTCATGAAGAGTGCGCTCCGCGGAAAGGGCTTTCCCTAAAAAGGAGTAGGGGTCGCGAGGGTCTTGGGGGATGCTTTCCAATTGAAGCTCCTGTCCTAGCCCTAGCTCTTGGGCTAGTTGTTCAAAAAGGGACGCTGTCACGTAGTCCGCGTAGGCGTGTCCTGTCGAATCGAATACGCTTAATCGGTCTTTGGCTTTGTTTTGAAGATCGGCTGAATTGAGCAAAGCGCTCAGCTCGGTATCAATTTCTTGCTCAAGTAGCTGCTGACATTCTCCCTCGGCTTGAGCCTGAAGCTTGAAGTCGGGGCAGACGAAACTGCGTTTCAGGAGTGAGATGGGGAGTTCTATCTTGTTCGGAAAATCCGAACCGACGGCGTTAATGTGCAGGTTCGGTCGATTCGAAAAATCGTTGAAAAGCGGGCCTGATCCTGGATCGGCGGAAGTACAGGTACAGAGAATGTCGCTGCTCTCAAGGAGCGGCTTCAATCCTTCCAACTCAACCACTTCGACTTTGAGACCGGTGAACTGGATTCGCTCTTGAAGCGAATCGGCGGCCGATCGATCGATGTCGCATGCGAGAACGCGATCGATGTCGAAGACTCTAGAAAGGGCATGGATTTGGGTAACCGCTTGGGCTCCCGAGCCAACGATTCCGAGCACGATCCCGTTTTTTGGTTCAACCATGTATTTGCTCGCAATCGCAGTCATGGCTCCGGTCCGAAGAGCTGTTGCGAAGGTTCCGTCGACGAGGCATTTTAGGTGACCAGTCGTTGTATCGAAAAGGCCGATACTGGATAAGATCGTTGGTAGGTTGCGTTTGCCCGGGTTGGTCGGGTGGTAGCCTACGACTTTTAGGGAGGCCAAACCTTTTCCTATGGAGGCAGGCATCCATTCCAGTAACCCCAAATCCGGATTCTGGTAGTGTATACCGGTTCGAGGTGGGATCACCGCGTTTTGCGAGTCGAGTTCCTTGAAGGCAGTTTCCAAACGAGCTATGAGTCGATCAAGCAAAGCATCGATGCCGACGCTACCAACAATTTCGCCGATATCTTCGCAGGATAGGATTCGGGTGGTTCTCATGATGGGGTAAGAGTGCGGGCGAGGTAGTCCGCCATGGCCTGCTCCGAAAGGAAGTTAGCGGGGACTAGATCGCGCGGTGGAATCTTGGTATCGAATTCCGACTCGATTTTACTCACTAGCCGCATGGCGTTTATGGAGTCCAAGAACCCTTCCGCTATTAAGTTGGTATCGGGGGCGATTTCCTCGCCCTCCGCTAAATCCAAGTCAATAGTCAGTATCTTGTGGATACGGACGAGAATATCTTCGCTAGTCATGCTGGATTGGCGATTAGAGAGCGAAGGCTCGTTCGATAAACCAGTAGCCCGCTATCAGAATGAGGGCGCAGGATCCTCCCTTGAGCGCTACTGGAAGGTAGACGCTGCTGGTCCGCAGGACGTAAATGACCGGAAAGAGAACCAGGAGTATGGCGAGCTGCCCGATTTCTACACCTACATTGAAGGCGATGATGATTTTTAGAAATGGCGTTAGCTCGGACACGCGGAAAGGTAGGTCCGCCATTACGCTCGCGAAGCCGAGCCCGTGGAAGAGGCCGAGCAGGAAGGTAATAGTGAGCGACACCTTTGCGGCGCGACCCAGTAGATTATTAACTGCCACCAGCACGATGGAGAGGGCGATGATTGATTCGACCAAGCGCGAGGGGAGCTGTACGAAACCGAGACTGGCGAGTGCCAAGGTGATACTGTGCGCTACCGTGAATACGGTCACTATTTTGAGAAGAGATACTAAGGTCTTTTTCAAACCTTGGGCGGGCTGCCACTTGTTTTCCTTTTTGACCAAGACGATCGGCAGGGCGAGCGCCACTAAAAACAGGATGTGATCGATCCCGATCCAGATGTGCAGGATCCCTTGCCAGATCATGTCCCGAGCCCGTTGCACAGAAGGAGGATTGAATACGTCTAGGATTTGCTCGCTGTTGTTGCGGCTGAAAACCATCGAGATGTTCATCTCGTAGTCCTCGCTAGGCCAAACGCCCTTTTCCGTTACAACGATATCGCGATGCATGGTGTCGCCATCGTAGAGCATCGTTAGCTTCAGGTCCAAGTAGGGAGGGACTGGATCGGCGGGGATATTAAACTCGTATTGAGCCCAACCGCCTTCCGCATCGAACAGTTTGGTGGTGTGAAAATTAAGAGGGTAGGGCTCGCCACCTCGCGGAGCTATGGAGAGGTTTTCCTTTATATAGTCGGTGATTTGCGGAGCGGTATCGACGATGATTTTCTCGCTCGCCTTTCCGTTCTGCATGGCGTCGACTCCGAGCTTTTCGTTCAGGTCGTCGAGCTTGATTTCAACCCTTCCTCTTATCGAGCTCTCCAGAAATTCAAGGAAGAGGTAGGTTTCGCCAGTCGCGTGAGCAAATAGCTTGGCGGGTAGGCAGGTGCATGCGGCAAGGCACGCTAGGGCAAAGTAGCGTTGGATCATGTATTAGGTGGATTAAGGGGAACAGCAATCAGGGGGCTGAAGGCCGGTACGACTAGTTTACGTTCGAAAACGTCTAAGTGGACTCAAAAAAATAGCGGGCTTTTACCGTTTTTATTGGTTGGTGGCTCGCTATGGCACAGATAGATTCGGGAGTGATTGGAGGCGAGGAGAGGTGCCATTCATTAACGTCACCCCATTTCGGATCTATAGAGCGAAGTTGGCAATCTTTGTCGGGATCGAGAGTAACTTGTAACGAATCTAGGTGAGCGCTCAAGCCTTCGCCAGTCGCTTTCAAGACCGCTTCCTTGCGAGTCCACGCTAACAGAAACGCTTCGTCTTTCAGCTCTTCGGGCAAGCTCTGGAACTCCTGTAACTCGGTGGGGTGGAAAAACCTTTCGACCAATTCGTCTCGCCCGTTTATGCTGCGGCGATCCTCGATGTCCACCCCGATGGGGCTGTCTAAACGAACGCCGAGCAGATAGCTGGATCCTGAGTGGGACAGGTTGAAATGGATTCGGCTGTTTTCTGCAGGTGCGAGGGAGGCTAGCTCCGGTTTTCCGAGAGGCGAGAAGGCAAATTCCAACTGCTCGGGGAGAATGCCAAGGTAGCGAGACAGGATCAGACGCGTGATAGTGCGAGCGGCTCGGTAGCGGGACTGCAACTGTGGGGTCCGGAAACGACGGGCCTTTTGTTCTTCGGTTGCGGACAGTTTTGGTTCAATGGGAACGTCAAGATCCGCACTCCAAAGGTGGGCTTCACCGGGGCGGACTATCCACTGGTTATCCGAATTTGGAAAGGTCGATTCACTTATCTGAAAATCTGTTTTCAGAGGCCTTTGACCTGAGGACAGGTCGGATGGTGAGTTGGTGATCGATCTTGGCACAGCGTAGACCCGATAGGGTATTAGCAGTACGTATCATTTCTAGTAGATACGTCAATAGGCGTGTTGGACTACTCCTGCCTGCAAAAATGGGTCAGATTTCCCTGATCACGCGGCAGGGATTCCCTGCAGCGACGACGCGTGACGGTATGGAGCGAGTTACCACGCTACCGGCGCCGATGGTGGTTCCTTCTCCGATTTCCACGCCCGGCAAAACAATCGATCCACCTCCGATCCAGACTTTGCTTCCGATTTTAATAGGTTTCGCGAACTCGTCGAAGCGAGCGCGTTCTTCGGGATCGATGGGGTGGGTGGCGGTGTAGATCTGCACGTTGGGTCCGAACTTTACGTAGTCGCCTATCTCGATGCGGTTCACGTCCAGCATGACGCAGCCGAAGTTAGCGTAGAAGGCTTTGCCGAGGTGGATGTTGTAGCCGTAGTCGCAGCGGAAGGGAGGTTCGATGAAGGACGTCTTGTGGCAGGAGCCGAGTAACGATTTGAGAAGGGCGGCCCGCTCGGCGAATTGCTCAGGCTCGGTTGCATTGTAGCTGTGGATTGCTTTGCGGGCGGTAAGTCGGTCCTTGCTCAATTCCGGGTCCATGGCCCGATAAAGTTCCCCGGCTAGCATCTTCTCTTTTTCTGTCGGCATGAATTGGATGCTTGAGAGAAATTTGGGTAAAGGAAAGGGTGGATTTGTTCCGCTTGACCGCTTGCAGAAGAATGTGGTTTGAGGCTGACTATGATCGGGTGGGGCGGGTACGTATCCGGAATCAATATACAATTTGGGTTCCGTTTAGTCGATTAATTCTATTTCCGTTCCCACTTGCGGAAGTCCATCCTTGGCCTAGCGTTTTGAAATGGCTCTCACGGATCACAAGATCATCCTCTACAAAGGCGATTCCCAATACGGTGTCATGCACCGGTTCATCGACGATATTGCCGAAGCGTATCGAGAGCTTGGGCACAAGGTCGATATTGTGTCTCTGGGGGATTCGAATCCTCAAAGCGATCAAGAAGTGATCAAGGCCTTAAGTGGTGAGAAGCCGCTTTTCGCGTTGGGAATTAATGGGGTGGGCGAGTTCGCGATCGATGGGAAATCGATATACGATATCGGTGCCTTTCCTCATGTATCTTGGCTAATGGATCATCCCGTTTGGCACATGGAGCGGCTGGAGCGAGGTGCCGAGAAGTTCAAGGTGGTCGGCGTTGTCGACGACGACCACCTCGCCTTTTTCCAGGCGGCGTTTCCATCGCCACCCAGTACGGTCTTCTTGCCGCATGGCGGGTGTCTGGCTCGAAGCCCAACTCCGGCGGAGCGTGATCTGGATATTGTATTTAGCGGGTCAGGGGTTGATCCAAAGACCCAACGCGAATCGTGGGCCAGCAAAAGCGAGGAAGAGCGCCAACTGCTTGAGGCGGCAGCGGAAATTGGGCTCAGTAGCTACGGCTTGCCGTTGCTGGATGTCGTAACGAAGTGTTTTGAAACCTTGGGCTTAAAGCCCAGCCGCGAGCTCTTTCTAAGCTCCATGGTTGAAGTGGATCGTTACCTGAGGGCGGAGCGTCGCTTGGCCGATTTGAGAGCCTTGGATGACGCGGGCGTAGCGGTAGATCTTTTTGGCAACGGCTGGGAGTTCGCTGGATTCACGACACATCGGCTACACGGGCCGGTGGATTTCGACGAGAGCTTGAATCTTCTGCAGCGAAGCAAGCTCGCCCTGAACGTGTCGGATTTCTTTGCCAGCGGGAGTCACGACCGCGTCTTCTCTTCCATGCTAAATGGAGCAGTGCCGCTCACTACCGGCAGCAACTATTTCGATTCGCTTCCGGGGTTCGATGAGGTTGCTCTCAGTTATCGGAGCTCTTCCGAGTTGGTAGAAAAGGCCAAGGCAGGTTTAGCCGATGAGGCGGATCTTTTGCGGCGGGCGGCTGCCGGCAAGGTGTTCACGGAGGCAGAGCACACGATCGGCAAGCGAGCAATCGCCCTGCGGGATGCCATCGCGGAAGCGGTTGGCATCAGCTAACAAAAAAGGCCCGACCTTCCGGCCGAGCCATGGGAGGGAGAAAATGTGATGCTAGTCTTTTCTCAAGACTCCGCTGTAGTCCTTGTTCAGAAGCGAATCTGGGAGATAGACTACGCAGATATTCATGGAGCGATCGTCTTCCGATAGCATGGCGGACTGGATCTGGATCTTGGTGCCGTCGCGGCTGAAAGTCGGATGCACGTGGTCACGAGCTGTTGGCTTGTGCCCGGTGGTGAGTAGCATCATTTCGTCCGTGGTGCGATCGATCAGGTAAAGGCTCCTGCTAAAGTCGTCCCCAACTGCCCAGCGTCCGTCAGGTGAACCGGATACGTGCCAGAGGCCGCTGCCGCTGCGGGTTTGGCCAGCGATGCGCATTTCTCCGGTGCGAAGGTTTACGATGCCCAGTCCGGTTGGCTTCTCGCGAGTGGCGGAGGGGCCCCAATCGTCGACGGTTCCGGGAGCTCGGTGGCCCATGATAGCGATCGCGACCTCGTCCTTGGTGATGATGGCTTCGTGGGTGACCCACTCGTAGTCGGCCTCAGGGTAAAGAATGCGTGGCTCTTCGCCCACGGTTACCACCCAAGTACGCTGCGGAGATTTGCCACCGGTTTCCCAGCAAGCTACGATTTCGCGTGATTTCCAAGGGTTGCTTTGGATATGTCCCAATTGGAAAGGTAGGGCGGCGACGATTTCGATTTCGCCGGTTTCGATATCCATGCTGGCGATTCCGGTTGGACCCGCACCCATGTTGCGAGGGCCGTAGTTTTCGAAGATTTCAGTCCCCTCGGGAATGTATTTGGCCGCTTCCTCGCGTCCAATGCGGAAGTAGATCAAGTCGTCATTGGCATCGATGGTCATGTCTCCTCCGGCTCCCATGGAAGCGTCGACCATGCCCACGGTGCGTTGGTAGGCGGATTGGTCTTTTAGAGTCCCAGCTGCACTATCGGCGAAGAGGGACTCAAGGTCGATTTCCACGATCGCCTTGTCGGCGTCGTTACTGCCGTAGCGAGGCTGGGCGTCAGCCGGTGAGGCCGGATCTCGCATGACGTAGAGCTTCATAGCCTTTTGGGCGATGGTCAGCATGCCGAAGTAGCCGCCTTCGGTTACTTGTACTATGTCGCCTGTTTCCTCGTTCACGGCGAGGGCTTCGCCAGCAATACGATCAGAGCGGAAGATCAGCCATTTTCCATCCGCTGTCCATTGTGGATGGGTTTGGTAGATCTTGGAATCTCCCGCTTGCTTGCTGGTTAGGAAGGCGAGTTCGACGCCGGTGACTGGGTCCGAGATGACCTTCTTTTCGGAAGGGAGTCGGGTCCCGATAGGGGATGCGGATAGGGCCTGAGTTGAGAGTAAGGCAGCACCCGCGACTAGAAGGGATAAAAAGGGTATCTTCACATTCACGGCAGCAGAGGCTGCTCGTTTCTTGGGTCAGGTCAAAGGGTCTGTGTTCGCCTGAACGCGGACAGTCCGAGTTTTTCCTACGATCGTAGTCTATAGTTGGGATAAGTGGCCGCTTTCGTGGCCGGCTTGTCTGTAGGTTTCTGACTGTCGGGATTTTGTCGCGTGGACAGGAGCAGAAGATTCGGGCTTAATGGCGGGCCTATGTCCCGAAAGACGCTTACGCTCTCCCTACGCGTTGCGAGTCTCTTGCTCGTTTCGCTATTCCATTACATCGCCTTTACCCAAGAGGATGACTCCGAGCCTCGCTTGCCGCATATCTTCGTGGCTGGAGACTCGACGGCAGCTCCCGGCGACGGCACTGACCGCATGGGTTGGGCCACGCCATTCGCTGAGTTTTTCGATGAAACCAAGGTGGTTGTTGAAAACAAAGCCCGTGGTGGCCGCAGCAGTCGTACCTTTATCACCGAAGGGCACTGGGGCCGTCTGCTGCTCGAAGTCGATCCGGGCGACGTAGTGATTATCCAGTTCGGGCACAACGACAGCGGCGCAGTTAACCGCGAACCCGAAGGATCTACACGCCCGCTCCGCGCTCGCGGCAGCATTCCCGGGCTCGGTGACGAGAGTGTCGAAATCGACAACGCGGTAACGGGCAAACATGAGGTCGTGTATACTTACGGCCACTACATGCGGAAGATGGTGGCAGACGTGCGATCAAAAGGAGCGACGCCTGTTTTTCTCTCTTTGACTTCACGCAACCTCTGGAAGGACGGACGTCTGGAGCGTGGCTCTGGCCAGTATGGCTACTGGACCTACCGTCTCGCAAAGGAGCTCGACGTGCCGTTTATCGATATAACCAACCCGGTGGTCGACTTCTACGAGCCGCTCGGGACCAAGGAGGCGCTCGACAAGTATTTCCCCAAGGACTACGTGCACACCGGGCCTGAAGGGGCTATGATCAACGCTGAAACGGTGGTCGCTGGTCTCAAAGGACTGCGTCCCAGCCCTGTCGATGGTTGGCTTTCGGCCAAGGGTGAAGAAGTCGAAGCTGATCCTCTCTCTTGGCTGACTCTGCCAATCACTGCCGATGGCGAAAAGCCGACTGTATTCTTGATTGGCGATTCCACGGTCCGCAATGGACGTGGCGATGGATCCAACGGCCAATGGGGTTGGGGAGCGTTCTTGGACCGTCACTTCGACGACACCGAGATCAATGTTGTAAACCGAGCGGTAGGAGGTTTGAGCAGCCGTACTTTTTTCACCGGTCCTTACTGGGCTCGCGTCAAGACAATGATGAAGCCCGGCGATTTCCTAATCATGCAGTTCGGACATAACGATGATATCGCTCTTAACGACGCTAAGCGTGCTCGCGGCACGATTAAAGGGGTCGGTGAAGAGACGGAAGAAATCGATAACATGCTGACCGGCAAGCACGAGGTCGTGCACACATACGGCTGGTATTTGCGTCAATACATTGAGACCGCTAAAGAAGCCGGTGTCACTCCGTTGGTTTGCTCGCTCGTGCCTCGCAAGAAATGGACCGAAGACGGCAAGATTCGCCGGAGCCCCGATAGCTATGCCGGCTGGGCCAAGCAAGTGGCGGAAGAAGAGGGCGTTGGTTTTATCGATCTCAACTCCATCGTAGCCGACAAGTACGATGCCCTTGGCAAGAAGGCCGTCGATCCGCTTTTTGGAGACGCTCATACGCACACTAGCCTGGAGGGCGCTATCCTAAATGCCGAGTGTGTGGCGGAAGGACTCAGAGCATTGGAATCTAACCCCTTGGAAGAATTTATGACAGTGAATATTGGATACGGTAAGCCAGTGACTTTCTCTTTTGGAGAAGAGGCGGTGGAAGGAGCAATTCAAGTTTCACCCGATGATGTTTACGACGCCGAGAGCGGCTATGGCTTTGATCTTGGTATCGAGCCGGACTCAGATGAGGGCGTTTTCTATTTCTCAGTTTCGGCTATGGATGGGAATTACCGCCTAACTATGGAATTTGGTGACGACGAAGAAGCGTCGGAAAATACAGTTAAGGTTGAATCCCGCCGACTGCTTCTCGAAAAGGTAGAAACCAAGGCAGGGGAGTTTGTTACTCGTAGCGTAATCGCCAATACGCGTGACTCTAACTTGATCCCGCCGGAGAAGTTCGCCCCCGGTGGCACTGAAGTGGTGCTCAACGATCGTGAGATCGGAAAGCTTCATTGGGATGATAAGCTGACGATAGAATTCAACGGCACTAATCCGAAAGTACGCTCGCTAAAGATCGAAAAGGTCGATGTGCCCACGGTTTACCTCATCGGCGATTCTACCGTGACCGATCAACCTTATGAGCCAGCTGCTAGCTGGGGCCAAATGCTGCCCCGCTTTTTAAGAGACGAAATCGCTGTATCCAATCACGCCGAGTCTGGCGAGACCATGAAGTCCTTCATCACGGGTCTCCGCCTCGCTAAGGTTTTGGAAGCAATGAAAGAAGGAGACTATCTCTTCGTGCAGTTCACCCATAACGATCAGAAGAAGCAGTGGCCGCAGACCTACGTGGAAGCTGATTCAACTTACAAGGCGTACTTGAATGTATTGATCGAGGAAGCACGTCTTCGGGGTGCAACTCCGGTGCTTGTAACGTCCATGGAACGCCGTATCTTCGACAAGAAGGGAAAGATCAAAAGCAGTTTGGGCGACTACCCGAAAGCCATGCGAGAAGTCGCGAAGAAGGCAAAAGTCACTTTGATCGATCTGCAGCCCATGAGCGTAAAACTCTACGAAGCCCTTGGAGAGGAAGATTCGCCCAAGGCCTTTAGCAACGATGGAAAGGATATTACTCACCACAACAACTACGGCGCGTACGAGCTGGCCAAGTGTGTTATTGAACAGGTCAGCAAGTCCAAGCTGCCCTTGGCTGAATTGATTGTAGATGATTTTGCGGGATTCGACCCTGCGAGTCCTGATGATGTGGATACGTTCGACATGGCGGCGAGTCCATTCAGCAGCGACATAGCTCCTTTGGGGAACTAGCGGAATCGCTTGACCCTCGATTCATAGCAAAAAGGCCCGTCGCGAGACGGGCCTTTTTTGTGAAGTGTTTTTTGGAAACGGATTACTGTTTCGTTTCGATTTTGAAGGTGACTGCCATGGGGTCTGTCTTGCTCCGGTCTGCGCTCAGAGAAAGACCTTGTTCGCCGATGGACCATTCCACGGGCAAGTCCGATTCCAAGAGGCGGATCGATTCAATTTCGATAGGAGAGGGAAGCTGATTGGCCGCGAAAGACTCAAGCAAAACCGAATCCGTTTCGGGGCGTCCCAGGATCGTTGCGTAGATTGTGGATCCTTTTGTCGTGTAACGCGTATCCCGAAACGGTCATTCAATGTGCAACTACGTGTCAGCGTTTTGCGATACCATACTATAGTTTAGGGGTTTGAATTAAGTTCCGAAGATAAAATTAAATTTTGTAAGTATCAGATTAAGAATGAGTAATGTTTTGGAGTAGGTTGGGTTTAGGAGGTTGGCACGCGAATGGCAAATGGTAAGGCGAACCTAAATTCGTTAATACCAACCCACGTAATTAAAATGAAACTACACAAAAACACCAAGACTCAGATAAACTCTTCGAATTTCATAAAGAACACCACTGCGGCTGCCTTGGCTCTCACGGTCATGATCCCGCTCTCGTTGCAGGCGCATGACCACAAGTCTGATGCGACCGAGAAGCAGGAGTCCATGGCTCAGGCGGAAACTTCCCCCAAGGAATCTTATTCCGGAAGCGATGTTTCTAGTGCGGACGGCAGTATGCCGGAAGAGGGACAGTACTCTATGGAGAGTTCAGAAGGTAGCCCTAAGCTCAACGAATCGGCCTCTGAAGATAACTGGAGCGAAGAGATGAAGAAAAAGGCGAACAAAGCTGGCGATGAAGCTGAAAGTGCAATGTCAAAGCACGACATGGCAATGGCTGACCAGGGACAAATGGCCCACAAGCAGCACGGTGAGCAGAATCTTCAGGATTTCCCAAAGTCCTTCACTTCATCTAATCGCGTAGAGATCGATTCATGGATGGGCGTCGCTGTAGTCGAAGGTGAGAATACTGAACTGGGAGAAGTGGAAGATGTCGTAGTTGACCTGAAGTCTGGCGAAATCAGTCACCTCGTAGTGGACAATCCAGGACTCTTTGCAGGCTCTTCTTTGCTCTCGATGCAGCACGCTGAGCTGAAGGCAGCTGAAGGTAAAGTAGCCGCGGAAAGCAGTAAGGCATTTGAGTTGAAGGATGATTATCTCCGAGAAACTGAAGCTCTCGGCAGTAAGCTGATTGGATCGAAGGTGAAGGATACGGAAGGACGAAAGATTGGTAAGATCGACCGTCTAGTCATCGCGCCGAACTCCTCTTCAGTGTATGCTATCCTAGGCAACCTCGATAAGGACATCGAAATTGGCGAAGCCGACCGTGAAATTGCAGTGCCTGTGATCTCTTTGGAAAGCGACGTAGAAGAAGACGGATATCTCACTCTTTTTGCGGTGGAAGAACTAGCTAGTTTCGATACGCCGTCAGTCTCTGAAGATTGGAGTACCGCCTTTGATAAAGGATATATCGTGATTTCGAGTGAAGTCACTGTGGCGAGTGCTTACTAAAAATAGGCTAATCGGAAACGTAGAAAAATTTCTTTCTAGGAACGCTCCCCTCTGACGAGGGGAGTGTTTTTGCATACAGTTTTAACGTATACACTGGATACAAAAAAACCACCGATGCTTTTAGCGTCGGTGGTTTTTAAGCTGTCTTAGAATTTGGCTAGTGTCCGTTAAGTATTGAGAAACTGGAGTCGAAAAATGTATTAATTACGGATTGGGGAACTTCTGAGTTTTTAGCCTCTTGTGGTGTGTGCTGAATTAGGCCTCTTAAGGTCGCCAATTCTAAGTTGAGAGCTTCCTCTTGCTGGCCACTCCCGTTGCCGGAAACGATTCCCGGTCCAGCTCGATCGTAGTCAAAGTCCAATTCTTGCTTTTTTAATTCCATAGAGCCGTTTACGCCTAAACCGCGCCATCCGCATTTGGAGGCGGACTACCTATCAAGACCCCCTTGGGTAAGGTCTTGAACGATGCAAAAAACATGGATCCCTTGCATCCTGCACTTTCGAGACCCCGATATTCGCTAATTCATCCCTTCATTTCCTTGAGCGCGATTTCTGCAAATGAGTGGATGAACAGACAAGAAGATCAACCTGAGGAGAGCGAATGAAACAGATAGGGACCAATATTTGGATACAGAAACACAAACTGAGTTTTTTAGGATTGGATGTAGGCAGAACCGTTACAGCTATCAGATTGGCGAGTGGGGAAGTCCTATTGCATTCGACGGCTCCGTTCAAAGAAACTCATCTGTTGGAGCTTCGCGAGATTGGTCCAGTTGCTTGGGTTGTGGAGCCCATGAATGATCATGATACGTTCACGAAGGAGGGGCTTAGCTTCTTCCCTGATGCTACTTTCCTTGCTCCCGTTAATTTTCCAAGTCTCGAAGGCGTGCCGAGGCCAGACCCCATCTTCCCGGCTCCAGAGGCGTGGTCAGACGAGATAGAGGTCCTGCGGATAGAGGGAGCGCCCTGGTTCAATGAGTATGTCTTTTTTCACCGTCCTAGTCGGACCCTGATCGTTTGTGACCTGTTACTTAACTTCCCGGAGGTCGATTCCAGTTGGAAAAAATTGTTGCTCACCCTTGGTCTTGGAAAGCGTAAGTCCCCCGGAGTGTCTCGGCGGTTCAAGCTCGCGATTACGGATGAGGAGGCATTTCGTTCTTCGATTCTGAAGCTCCTGCAGTGGGACTTTCAACAAGTTGTAGTTGGGCATGGTGAACCGATATTAAAAAACGCGAAGGCCGAGGTGACCGACGCGTTTGAGGACGCAGGCTGGCTCGAGAGCGTCTGCGCTTAGGTTCTGTTGTAGCCAGATTATTGAGACATTTCTTGGAGTTTAGTCCGCAAGGGTTCTTCCAGTTTCGTTAATCCCCACTCTTTGCCAGTGGAAATCGCTGTCTCTACATTAGCTCCCTTTTCGGTGAATTCGTGGTAAGCGATTACAGCTCCTACGCGATTACCACTTGCGCAATGAAGGAAGGCCTTTTCGTCGCCTATCTCTTTCAGGGTTTTTGCCAGTTCGGAGTCTGTCTCTGCATTCACATCCTTAGCGCCTGCCACGGGGATCGTGTGGTAAGTCATCCCCAAGCTCTCGACGTAGGATTTTTCGTCCCAATCCATTTCGGAAGCGGGGCGAAGGTTGAGGACGTGTTTCACGCCTGAAGAAGCGAGTTCGGCGAGATCCTCTTTACTTGGCTGTCCGCCGGTGAGTATTTTGTCAGTGGGTTGCCGAAGGTTGGCAATCGGTGGAAGGCTTTCTGCCTCGGACGATTTGGAGCATCCTGTTAGAGCGACTAGGGTGCCCAGCGCTACCACGGCAAGGAATTTGATTCGTTTTGGAGTAAGCATAGCGGGTATCTTTGTTAGGGTCTTAGAAAGTGTCCATCGAAGAAAGGAGTCCGGGTCAGTCTGCTTTGACCTCATTCTTGCACGATCCATCTGCTGCTAGATCGTTCAGGTTTTGCAGCGTGACACTAGCGATCTGAGTCAGAGCAGTATCAGTGAAAAAGGCTTGGTGTCCGGTCACGAGCACATTGGGAAAAGTAAG
This sequence comes from Pelagicoccus albus, assembly GCF_014230145.1. Classification (NCBI taxonomy): domain Bacteria; kingdom Pseudomonadati; phylum Verrucomicrobiota; class Opitutia; order Puniceicoccales; family Pelagicoccaceae; genus Pelagicoccus; species Pelagicoccus albus. Next base: position 652,174 of record NZ_JACHVC010000013.1, on the reverse strand, counting down.
CAGTCGGGCGAAGACGTCGTCTTGCATGACGAGGGCAGACTGATCCTCGAAAAACATGGAATCTTCCTCCTCGTATACATCGATAGCCAGATTCCCGATATGACCGTTTTTCAGGCCACCTATCACGGCTGCGGTGTCAATGAGGCCTCCTCGACTGGTGTTCACGATGGTGACGCCCTTTTTCATTTTTGAGATCGAAGCTGCGTCAATAAGGTGATGGGTCGATTCCATCAGCGGGCAATGCAAGCTTATGACATCGGACTGTGAAAAGATGGTCTCAAGGTCGACGTAGCTCGCTCCGGCCAAAATGAGCGATTCGTTCTCAAACTTGTCGTGACAAATAACTTGGCAGCCAAACCCTTGGAAAAGGGACGCTACGATAGAGCCAATTTTTCCGGTCCCAATGATCCCTACTGTGAGTCCGTGTAAATCGAAGCCCACGAGTCCATCGAGAGCGAAGTTGCCCTCGCGAACGCGGTTGTAGGAGCGGTGGATGCGACGGTTCAAAGTAAGCAAAAGAGCCAGCGTGTGCTCCGCTACGGCGTGTGGCGAATAAGCGGGAACCCTCACAACCTTCAGTCCTAGATTTTCAGCGGCCTCCAAATCCACGTTATTAAATCCCGCGCAACGCAAGGCAACGTACTTGACGCCTAGGCGAGCGAGTCCCTCAAGGGTGGGACGATCGACGTGATCGTTCACGAATACACAAACCGCGGTCGCGCCTTCCGCGAGAGAGACTGATCTTTCTGCCAACTTCGTTTCGAAAAAGACTAGCTCGTGCTGAGACTGGTTGGCGGCTTTGAAGTACTTTTCGTCGTAGCGTTTGCTGCTGAAAAATGCGATTTTCATAATTTTAGATTCCGTCTTAGGGGACGAGCTGGGTTATTCTTTTTGTAGCGGGGAGAGTGATACAAATGCGGGATCTACAGTCGTAACGTTATCATCGAGCTCCCAGATATAGGAACCCTATGCCCAATCGGATAACTGTCCAACCGTATCCCGCTGAAGGTTTCAACAGCGCTCAATCGTCACAAGTTCCTAGTCGGAGTAACTGAAATCATTTTAACCGAGCCCGAAGGAGGCGCTTGGCGGAGTCTATGCTAAGAAATGATTATTTGAGGCAGACGACTGTAACCTTTGGCTACGTTTCTGAGTATTGGATTACTGAACGACGCCTCCTCCGGCCCTTCCGGGCCACTCGAACTCTTCGCCAAATTCGCCATGAAACGTACGCTACGCCACATTTGTTCCTTATCCGCTATCTTATGCCTCTTTGGATCGCTCGCCACCGCGAGCGAATCGTCGAGCCCGGAGGGTGGACTGGCCGAGTCTAGCTTAGAGTTGAATAAGCAGATGATCGATTTTCTGCAGAGTAGCGGCGTGAGTGAGGAGCAACCCCCGGTTGAGCGAATGCAAGGAATCCTGGACGCTCTCTATGGAGCGGAAGATGGGTTTACCTATGATTCAGCCGCTAACTTCAGTGCTCAAAAAGCCTTTGAGGAGAAACGAGGAAACTGCGTTTCGCTTGCCATGCTTTTTACCTCTTTCGCCCGCTCGGTGGGGCTAGATGCTAGATTCAACCAGTTAGATTATACCCCGATCTGGGAAAACGTGGATGGGATCTTGGTGGAAACCATTCATATCAACGTCCTTGTTTACGTGGGTGGAAATCAGTATGTGGTGGACGCTCAGCCCGAGTTAGTCGAGTTGGCTTCCCATAGCCGAAATCCAGTTTCAGATGAGCGAGTCTTTTCCCACTTTTACAACAACCAAGGTTTGCTCGCCTTGGCGGATGGAAAATTGGAATTGGCCGGAGAGCTGATTCAGAGAGCGATTGAAATGGATCCTGAAAATGGGACCGCTTGGCAAAATCGTGGCCTGTATCATTTCCGCTCCAGCAATAAAAAAGAGGGTGAAGAATCCCTCGTGAAAGCCGCGGAGCTGAACCGCTCCTCATCTTCGGCTTGCTTCCAGTTGTCTGCCTACTATGAAGCGGTTGGAGATACCAATCGATCGGAGAAGTACGCCAAGTTGGGATCCAAACGCTCCAAGCGGAATCCATTTTATCACTACTATCGCTCCCAGCAGTTTGCGGAACAGGGCGATCTCAAGAAAGCCACGAAGCACTTGGAGTACGCCTTAAAAATCCTGCCTAGCTATTCCACTTTCCAAATCGCTCTTATGGATTTAAAGCAAAGGCAGGAACAAGACAAAGGCTTGGCCTCGAAGCCCGAGCTGGCACGTTTTCACTGAGCCTGACGTCGTGCTTGCCGTGCGGATACGGCTAGAACAATTATAGCTCGGTGAAATCCAGGGTCACTTGGTCAAAGTGATGGTAATCTTTTCTTCCTGAGCGACTGAAAACGCGCTGCGGAAGGCTTCTACATTCTCGAAGGTGTTGCCAGGTACAAAGCGAGCTGGGACCGTTAGGCTTATCTTTTCCTCGTCCAATGGGTAGGGCTCGAGGCGGTAGCAATTATCGCCAAGCGGAATCACTTTAATCTCATGGCGAGCCCCAGATTCATCCGGGTGTAAATGCTGCAAAGGGATACTGGTTGGAAAAGCGACGCAGGTGATGAGCGAAAAGCTGTCACAGGCTTGAAGGAATTCGAAAGCCCGGCGGAGCGTTTCTGGAGTCGAATAAGGCTCTAGGCTCGGGTCGCGTTTAATTGCTTCCGCTAGCAGCTCTTTTTGACGCTTTTGTTGTCCGGCGATGAATTCGCCGTGAGCAACTCGTTCCTCTTCCGTTAAGGTGCTGAGGTCGGCTCCGTTGGTAAGCAAACTCTCGGTGTGCATGCTGATCAGCATAGCGGCGTAGGGATTGGCATCCGCTTGTGCCTCCGTTGCTTGGCCGCGTACCTTTAAGTATGCGTAGAAGTCAATTTCCTCAAAAGCGTCGTAGGTGCCGACCAACTCTTTGGTAAAGGCGCTAGGACGGCCTTCGGGAGTGAGTTCCGGTTCGCTATCCCGCTCCACCCAGGCGTCGTCGTGGTGGGTGATTGCTGTGAGCACTTCTTTGCGAGGCTCTGGAGCTGGAAAGTCCTTTGTCGACCAGTGGTGGCCAAATGCGGCGGCTAAACGTGCGTGATCGCGATGGCCCATTAGCCACCAACCTTCAGGGGTTTCGATACGAATCATAGGTCTTGGAAAATTGGATACCGTTACAACTTAGTATCAAGCTAGCGAATTGCCGCTTCGACCTGGGTGAGGTAGTTGGCGATGTAAGGCTTGGGATCGATGGCTTGAACGCTGCGTAGGATGTCCGCTGCGACACGATAGTCCTTCATCTGCACGTAGACGCGTGCCCGGTTGAGCATCGCTTCTATCGTGAAGTCCTTCGCCTTTTCCGCTCTTTCAAATTGTACGAGGGCGTTTTCAAGATCGTCCTTTTTCCAGAAGTATTCGCCGAGGAGTATCAAGGCGCGGCCATTGAGCGGATCCACGCTAACGATGTTTTCCAGAATTTCCGCTGCCGCATCCTCTTGCTCGAGTCCTAGGGCGATCTTGGCCTTGTAGTTGAGCAGTTCCAGGTAGGACGGATCTGTTTCTCCCAACGACAGGGCGTTTTCTATATCGGATGCAAGCACTTCAGCTTGTTCGAAATTCGCTTGGTCGGTAAGGATCTTGAGCATTCTCAAGGCTCTTTCGGCCACAACGCCTTCACCTTTGATCGCGGTTTGATAAGCGCTGAGGGCTAGGGCTGGCAGACCTTCGTTCATATACAAATCGCCAAGCAGGTTTTGCACGGAAAACTCGTCTGCACCCAACATGGTGGCAACGGTTAGACTTGCGGCTGCTTTCTCCGTGTCCTGTAGGGTGAGGTAGTTGTTTGCTTTGAACTTCCAGTAGTCGGAGTTGTCAGGTTCTTCGACGAGGAGTTCGTTTAAAAGGCGTTGAGCGGCGAGATTTTCGCCGGAAGCGATCAAGGCGCTGAGCTTGCCGCGTTTCCAGTCCTTACTTTCTGGATTCAGAATCAGGGCGGTGCGGTAGGCGTCTATAGCGGAGTCGTAGAACTTCTGGTTGAGATACGCGAGCCCGAGCAATCCGTAGACAGTGTCAGTTCCGGTGCCCAGTTCAACGGCCTTGGTGAGGAAAGGAGTCGCGTCTTCAAAACGTTGGTCTTGGACGAGCACGAGTCCCATGTTCATGTAGGCTCTAGCGAAGTTAGGGAATTTCTTGATGGCGTCGCGGTAGGCCTGCTCGGCTAAGTCAGCCTTCTGCGTTTGCAGGTAGAGGTTGCCCAGCGTGTAGGTGAGGGCGGCGCTGGACTCCGGAGTGATGGCTGACTTGAGCGTCTCGATTGCCTGTTGCGGATTTGACCGGATGGTAGGAGCGAGGGTTTGAAACAGTTCGCCTTCTTCTTTCGAGATGGTCGGTTCCGTCTCGGTCATGAAACCGTAGGACCCGAGGAAACGCTCCTGAAATTCAGGGTTGTCCCAAGCGTTCTCGCTTAGCGGAAATGTCTGCGCATTCGATGTTGAGATTCCGAGCAGGGCGATGGTTCCGGGAACGATCGCGGTTAGTCGGCGAAAGGAGCGGTGGAGGTGAGTACGAGTCATGGCTTATCGAATTTTGCTTGAGACTGGAAGGATGTATTCAGCACGGACGGGCTCTCCGTCCTTGGTTGGTGGCGTGAAGACCCAGGACTTAACGGTAGACAGGGCGGCGGGTCCGTAGTCGGGGTGATTGGACTCGACTAGGTTGGCTGCCAGAATCCGTCCTTCGGGACCCAATAGAATTTTAATGCGAGCCCGGCCGGGGATCCGTCCCTGCTGCATAGAGTAAGGAAGTTGGACAGGGCGGCCGCTGACGAAACGAGGCTGCTCGTCGAGATCTGCGATCGAGAAGATCTGCATTTCAGAGATGGCATCCGGCTGGACGCCGAAGCCTCCGACTTGCATGGCAGCAGCCATCGCGTCACCCATCCCTGGGTTGAGGGCCAAATCGAGGGCTGCGAGAGAGATTGGCGGCGGCGGCGGCGTCATCTGCGGAGGCGGTTCTTCCACTGCCTCTTGTTCTGGCGGTGGCGGCTCCGGCGGTGGGGGCGGCGGAGGAGGGAGCGTAACTTCCACCGATCGCACGGTGCTGTCGCTCTGACTCAGAGCGGTTATAAGCTGTGTGAAGGGAAGCAGGGCAAAGATTGCCAAGCCCATCAGTAAGGTGAGCGCAACGCGTATGGCTAGGCCTTGCTTGTAGCTCGGCGAGCGATATCCGCTACTGTCTTGTGCCAACTTCATGGAATCCAGGTGCCGACTAATTCTCGGTCGAAATGCTGACCGATTCGGCTCCGGCCAACTTAGATTCGTCGATCACCCCTACCAGCAGGTGCGTGGGTACGTTGCGATCGGCTTGAATAATTACTGGCATCATCTCGCGTTGTGTATTGCGACGGACGATAGAGCGAACTCCGGAGAGACCGATTTCTCGTCCCCCGTACACAACCTTGCCTGTATCTGTAATTGCGATCAGGATACTGTTTTTCTCAAGATCTACTGCGGAGGCAGCTTGCGGCTTGTTAACGTCCACACCTGTTTCTTCAACGAATACCGTGGTCACGATAAAGAAGATCAAGAGAATGAATACCATATCGATGAGCGGAGAGATGTTTAGCTCATCGGTTTGATTGTCGGAATCGTCTAGTGACGGTCTGTTTCTCATGCGGTGGGTGGTTACTTGCGAAGATGTTCTACGCGCTTGACGGTGTAGGTTTCGAGTTTGGAGAGGAACAGCTCCATCTCGTCTCGTCGGCGCTTGATTGAGGCGATTATGATGTAGGCGGGGATCGCGACGATGAGGCCTGCTTGCGTAGTGATGAGGGCTTGAGAGATGCCTCCGGCTACCACGTCCACGGTCTCGCCTCCCGCTCCTGTGGAGAGTCCGCCAAATGTGCTGAGCATCCCGGCCACAGTACCGAGCAGACCGGTTAGGGGAGCGGTACCTGTCAGGATACTTCCAAAAATGATGCGACGGGTTATCGGCTTGAGGAGGGCGATGCGAACTTCCTCGAAGCGCCAGCGCATATCGGCGATAGGGAGGCGATCTCCACGAACGTAGCGCAAGATGTGCCCAATCTCGCCTTGGGAATCTTCCGGGCGATCAATCCAATGCTCCCAGGCGTTGGGGTCTTCCCGATAGAAGTTGTTTCGAGAGAGAAAGCCCCAGGTGTCAAAGAGGACGTAATAAATAACGATCACGAGAATCGCTAGAGGGATCATGAGCCAGCCGCCGCCGGTCCAGATCTCTATCATCGATTCGTAGAATGAGCTACTCATGGAACTTAGGTTAAGATTCGTTCCTAGCTGGCGCTCTTTTCCTTCTTAGGCAGGGCATTGATAAAGGCGACTCCCGACTTCTCCATGTCACCTATCATAGCTCCGGCCCTCCTTGATAGGATAGCGTGCATGATGAGAGCTGGGATGGCGACGATCAGACCAAACTCTGTGGTGATAAGAGCTTCGGAGATGCCTGAAGAAAGTGATTTCGCGTCGCCGGTGCCGAAGATGGTGATCAGCTTGAAGGTGTTGATCATACCGGTAACGGTTCCCAGGAGACCCATCAGCGGAGCGGTCGCAGCGGTGACTGCGATGAAGGGAAGCATTCGGTTGATCTTCGGCTTCGTCTCCAGCATCTCCTCGTAGAGAACTTCTTCAACTGTCTCCTTGCTCTCGAAAATATTCTTGGAGCCAGCTTGGAACATTTTACCAAGCGGGCCGGGCATTGCGTTCGCGATATGCAATGCTTTTTCCTGGTCAGCAGAAGTGATCGCCGAGAACAGCTTTCCGATTTCCGAGTCGGCTGGACGCTTTATAGAGTAAATTTCCAAGGCCTTGAATCCAGCGACCATGGTAGCGAGAAGGGCGAATCCAAGAATTGGATATACCCAAATACCGCCCTTGGCGATATGCTCGGGGATCGTTTCTTCGGTAGAGGCGAGAGCGATAGCGTTGCCGATGGTAGAGTCTACTGGGAGTTTTCCAGACTTGCTGCTGGCAAGCGTTGCAATCGATTCGTCCGCATCCGGTATTCCGATATCCACTACGCTCGGCTCTGAGGACGCTCCCCGCTGAGCGATGCCACCTAGGCCGGATTTATCGGAACTGAAGTAGGTGATTGGGCCGAAGAGTATGAACTTACCGTCTTCGAATGCTCCGGTGGGGAGAATGGCTTCCCCTTGTATAATCTGTCCTCCGACCAGCTCTTTGGCGCGATCCAGACCGATCATCATGATCTCCGCTTGCTTGTTAAGACCCGTGCCGTCTTCTACGTCGGCGGCGAGGAGCGACTCGTCGATCAGCGGTTCGAGCGTGCTTAGCTCGGCGATGGATGCCCGCGTTTCGAGGCCTCTTGCGTATTCGAGGAGCAGGTTGGACGCGAACTGGATTTCTTCCTGACGAGCCTTCACAGACTCCTGCATTTTGGTCAGGTCGAAATTACTGTTTTCGCGGAGGCGATCGATGCGTTCCGCTTCTTTGTCCAGAGTTTTGATCTCGGCCTGCAGCTCGTTGAGCTTGCGGGAGAGAGGCACCTTTTCGTCGCGTATTTCGGCTCGAGCCGAAGAAAGGCGAGAGAGGGCGTCAGCTAGCTTGGATTCGATTTCCTTATCCGTTTGACTCAGTGTCTGAGCGGCAAGCAGTGCAGGAGTTGCGATCAATATCGCAGAAGAAAGTAGGGTGGAAAATTTGAACATGACGAGCGATCAGGTTTCGGCAGGAATGGTGTAGTGGATCAGTAGATACTCACTGGAAGTTCGATGAACTCCGCTTGGGAAGTCTGCTGGTATATTGCTAGGAGTTTTTGGATGTCCGGGGCCAAGTCGGTGTCGGTCGTCCACTCCCAACCCTCTGGGCTAGGTGTGCCGTATCCTGCGGTAACTCCTTGGGTATCTACGAAATAGGCTGCGGCTAAACCGAAATAAAGGGTGTGAACTTCGAGGCTTTGGTCATCGCTGACCTTTTTGATTTCGCTCAGGTAGGTGACTCCCGAATTAAACTTATCTACCTGCGATAGGATACCGACTACGTTTTGAGTACGTTGTGAAAGGGAGAGCTTTGTGGTGCTGGAATCTTCGGGAAGGCGCGAGATCAAAGGCTTGATTTCCTCGGTGAAGGGAGGAGGCAGCATCGGAATCAGCTCACGCGTTTTTGCTTCCGCATCTGAGATTATGGATACATAGGCATCTGCCGTAGCAGTGAGCTTATCTTTTTCCTCAACGATTGCGGCACGCTCTTCATCGGCGGCGGAACTGAGCTCGTTGGCGCTGTCGATTTTCTCCTGCAGAGACGCTTTGTCTGTTTCCATCAAAGAGATCATATCTTCGATGACTGCTTTTTCGGATTCCCATTCAGTAGATTCTTCCGAGATCAATCGCTCGGTTTCCATCCACTGTAGGATTTTCATTTCTATGGTTGAAGCGTCAGTCTGCGCGAACCCAGTTGCTGGAATGAGTGATGAGCAGATGGAGGCGAGAGCGGCAGCTTGGATGAATCGGCGAGGTCTTCCCATGGGGCCAGCTTCTAGCTGCTCGCGTGCCAGAAAGTGGCATACGTAACTTTTTTTGAAGGATGTTATAAGATCGGCTTAAACGCTAAAACGGAGCTGGCATTTTGGCTGCTATGGTAAGGCGATGCCACGAATGCTTCCGACAAAATTTGGTCACTTCTATTATATATCGCTGCTCTTGAATTTGCTGATTCTCGTAGGCTGCAGGGAGGGGCCACGTTCCGATGCTCCCTTAGTATTGCAGACCAATTGGGCTCCTCAGCCTGAAGATGGAGGTTTCTTTCATGCTTCGGAATCCGGTTTGTTCGAAGAGGAGGGAATTGATGTCGAAGTCCGTCCGGCTTCAGCGGGTATGAATATCTATTCTCACGTGGCAGCCGGTGAAGCGGACTTTGGCATCTCTGTACTGGCAAAGCTGAGCGTTGCGATTAATCGCGGTTTACCCCTTGTGGCTGTTGCCTCCTACCGACCGGCGACTTTGCGGGTTTTGTTGCTTCACGAGGATGACCCAGTTCAAGATTTTCCTGATCTCAATCACCGTATGGTAAAGGCCCGCGGAGAAGATCTTTGGCTGAAATATTTACAACATGAATACAAGCTCGAGATGCGCATTGTGCCGCATGACTTCGGGCTCGGCCAATTCTTGGCTCAAGATGATCTTATCCAACAAGGACTCCTGACGAGCGAACCTTATACGTTAAAAGAGCGTGGCGTGCCGGTGCGTATTTTGGAGCTGAGCAAAGCAGGCTGGGAGAATCCAGAGGTTATCTTTTGCCGCCGCGATCTGCTTGAGCAGGATCCCGAACTTGTAGCCAAAGTCGTTCGAGCTTCGCTTAAAGGTTGGGACGAGTTTTTGCGAGGGGATGCTGAGGAGACACTGGCTTGGTTGGCCAAAGAGAATCCAGCCCGCTCGATCGAATCGATGCGTTGGGCTCGCGATGAGCTAACGAAGATGTATGGAGAAAGTGGAGTTTGGACCGGCGACGATTTCGGGAAGATCAGTCCAGAGAAGGTGGAACGGATACTCTCTATCCTAAAGACGCTTGGGGCGGTGGGGGATTCCCTTTCGGTCGAAGAGCTTGTGGATTTCAGTATTGGAGAACGAATCTAGCGGCTTGAGAAGCAGGCCCGCTCGTTCTCCGATTCTCCGCTTAGCCAAAACGACCAGGACTGAGTAGTTCGTGCGGATCGAATCGCTTTTTCATCTTCTGTTTCGCAGAGAGTCTATCTGGATTCAGTTTGCTGCCGATATAAGGATCGTGGCTGTTGAATCGTAGTATTCCCATCTCGCGAAGCTTCTCGAGACTTTCGTCTAGGTGCGGTTCATCGACGAAGGGGAAGAGTAGCGAACATTGCATGAAGAGCTGATCCGCTGTTCGGTGAAAATCGGCTTGGATGAAGCACTCGTGTCCGAGTTTGGGCCGAATGGTTTCCAGTTCTTCTTTCCAATTATCGAAGGATAGAAATACGGAAAGGGATGCCAGTCGCTCGTCGCCTTTTAAGGCCCAAAGGATACTGTGCCCCTGCACGAAGTCCGAAAGCATGGGGCTGCGTCTTGGTTCGGCGTGCGGAATCTCGAAGGGAACCGTGTATCCGTTGTCTAATGCCAAGGCTTTGAGCGAGTCGGTACCGGATTGGGCAACCTCTAGAAGGATAGCGTTTGCGTTCTCGGGAAGATGCTTGCGTATCGGGATGCAGTAATGCGGCAGCGGATTTTCCAAGAAGCACATGGTGCGAAGGGGAATGCTGCGGTCGTTAGCAAGTCTGGCGGCAAATGCGAACAGCTCTACGAAAGAGTTTCCACACACCACAATTTGATCCCAGGATTCCTTGGGTTCCAGACGGACCGATACTTCTGTGATTAACGCAACCGCGCCAAAGGAGTGGATAAGGTCAGTCGTATCGCTTCCGGAAAGGACGATTTCTTGTGGCTCTTCTTCGATGGTGAGCAGCTTGATCTGCTCTACCATGTTGTTGTGTTGCAGTAGGCCGTTGCGCATCCCTCCCACTCCTCCGGATCCGCCTACCGCGAAACCTGCAATGGTTGCCTTCGCCCAAGTCGATGGGTAGCACGGCATCTCGTAGCCGGCGGCACGGGCGGCGTCTTCGATCGCTCGGCAGCGGGCTCCGGCTTGGGCTTTTATGGTGTTGCCCTCGACCGCGATGATTTGATCGAAGGAACTAAAATCGATTAGCAGCCCATCGCATAAGGGCACCGCTTGTCCGAAGTTACCTGTAGCGCCTCCGCGGAGGTGGAGGGGGACTTTGTGTTTGCAGGCTAAGGAGACGACAGATCGCAGGGTCTCCATGTCACGGACTGTGTATACCGCGTCCGCCGTGTTTTCAGCGAGCTCACGTTCGAGTCGTGGAGAGAACCAGTAGTAGTCTCGTGACCGTTTCCGAACCGACTCCGGTTCGGTATTCAAGTCCTCGGCTGGAACGATCTCGGCAAGTTTTTGCGAAAATTCGGCGGGAAGCGGCATTGCGGAATTCGTGCCCTAAACGCTTTTGTCCACAGGGGAGGAGGCTGGCTTGCCTGTTTCCTCCGGCATTTTGACAGGGTCGACCTCGTTTTTCCGGTATTCGATATTCTCTGGCGTCTCGTATTGGATGAAGTGATCGCCGTAGACCTCTTGTTCTCCGTTTTCCTTGAGAAGCTCCATCAGGATGTTGCGAATCAGCATGCCTGGACGATCCGATGCCATGTGCAGTTCTGCTCGACGTGATTGATCTATGGGTACATCTGGATCGCACGACTCGAGGATGTGGCGATCTTCGATGGTGACGATACGGTCGAAGGCGACCACTTTTTCGGCCGGCACGTCTTCCTCTGTATCGTTACGGTAGACCCATTGGCAAAGTTGCATGGTTCCGTCGGCAATCGGTGTGGCACAGGTTACGATGGAGTGGATGAGTCCGCCCGGGTAGTGGATTTTCGATTTGCGGATAACGGGTGGGTAATAGTCGGTGCGAGTGGTGCGATAGGTGACGTCGTCGTCCTCGCCAGTCACGGAGCGATCCACCTTGGTATTGTCGACCCGGTTTTTGTTAAGCATGTAGAAGCTCCCGTTTTCCGTTTTGTAGAGCTTGCCGAGTTCCGGGACAGGTTTGTTGATGTCGCCAAATGAATCTTTATGCACGAAGGCGATATGAGCGGCGTCGAAAGAGTTTTCCATGAGACGCATGCTGGCGCAGTCCCATGTTTCGTAGAACTCGAAGACTTGGCGGAAATCGGGATCACCTGCTTCTTCGAACTCCGGTATGCCACTTATCGGGTCGTCGCTCAGGCACACCCAAGCGTATCCATATTTCTCTTCGCACAAGTACGCTTTGATTTTCAGCTGGTGGTTAGGGACCTTGTCGCCGATTTGCGGAACGCTGCGGCATTGGCCGGAGCCGTCGAAACGCCAGCCGTGGTAGGGGCAGGTTATGCAACCATCGGTGTCGACCCAGCCAATCGATAGTTTCGCCATGCGGTGGCAGCATCGGTCGATAGCGGCGCGGGGAGCCCCTTCGTTGTCAGCCCATAGAACAATAGATTCGCCCATGAGCGTAAACGGTTGTGGGCCCTCCTTCAGCATTTCCATGGGCACGATGGGATACCAGAAGCGTTTAAATACGGCTTGTTTCGTAATTAGCATGGCGAAGTGTCAGTCGGTTTAGATTAGCGGGTGCGGGTTAACTCACGAGCAAGCAACGTCTGCGCCAATAGGTTGCGGAGTCGCTCGCTGAAGGGATAGTCTGGCGCAACTACTGCTCCCGGCGGGGCAATGTTCCCGCTACGTACGATGATGAAACACTGGGTGTATCCGCTATTTGCATTTTCAGCTCTGCTTTGCCTCGCGGGCTGTGGTGAAAAGGAGTCAGAAGATGGCGCTAAGAAAGTACGTTTTCAGATGGGCTGGTATGCGCAGCCGGAGCGAGGTGGCTTTTTCCAAGGCGTGGTGGCCGGGCATTTTGCCAACGAGGGTTTAGAGGTGACCTTGAAAAATGGTGGGCCTCAAAACACGGCAGGCGCTATGCTTGCGGCAGGAGAAGCTGATATCGCGGATCTTCGTTTGGAAGAATCCTTAGCCCTTATCGAAAAGGGATTTCCGATCGTGCTGGTAGCGGCCTATATGCAGCACGATCCCCAGGCCATAATGGTGCGGGAAAGTAGTCCAGTAATGACGATGGCAGACTTGGATGGACGCCGTGTGATGGCACGGCCAGGGATTCCATTTCTCGAAGTGATCAAGAAGAAGTTCGATATCGATTTCTCGCTAATACCGTTAAGCGGCAATGCGGCTCTCTTTCTTTCGGATCCAGAAATCGCCCAGCAGTGTTTCATCACGAACGAGCCTTTTTATGCGGATCGTGAAGGAATAAAGGTTAGGACTATGACGCTATCCTCCATCGGCTTTGACCTTTTTCGAGTGATCGGAGTTCGCAAGAGCTACGCAGAAAAGAATCCGGAAATCGTGAAAGGTTTCTTGCGGGGAATGATTGCTGGTTGGGAAGACTATCTCACCGCGGAGGACGTAACTGCGGCCCACGATATGATCAAACAAATGAACCCGACTTTGGACGAAGCGGGAATGGACTTCGCACGGGAGGTAATGATCAGGGAGAAGCTAATCGAGGGTAAAGAGAATCCTCACGGTATCGGTTGGCTAGACGTGGCGCGATTGGACGAAGTGATGAACGAGCTTTATGAAATCGGTTTCCTGAAGAAGAAAATCGATATTGAAGCGTCAACGGACCTGAGCTTTTTGGAGTCGCTTTGATGCCTAGATTCTCTCGTATCCAGAAATTGGGGGCGATTGCGGGTTGCCTCTTTCTGGTGGCTTGTGGCGATCGGGATACGGAAGAGAACTCGGGGGCGGAGGTTGTTCCGATTTCTCTGCAACCGGATTGGTACGCCCAGCCGGAGCAGGGTGGGTTTTATTTTGCTCTGGCGGAAGGACTCTACGATCGGGCGGACTTGAGAGTTACGATCCTTGATACGGCTCCGAACCTTCCGTTTTTGCAAAAGGTAGCCAAAGGCGAAGCCACCGTAGGCATTACTCGCTTGGATCTACTGGCAGCCGCGGTGGAGAAGGGGTTGCCCTTGGTTGTGATCGGAAAGTACTCCGAGCACGCGCCGAGCGGGATCATGGTTCCTGCGGGTAGCGATATTCATGATTTTGCTGATTTGGATGGAAAGCGGGTCATGGCCACGATCTACGCTCCCTACGTCAATTATCTGCAGTCGCATTTTGGAATCAAGATGCGGCTCATTCCTCATAACTGGGGAATGGCACAATTTGTGTCGGGAGAGCTCGATGCCCAGCAATGTTACATAACCAGCGAACCTTATCACGTGAAGCGGCAAGGCATGGAGACGCGGACGCTGATAGTTGCCGATGCCGGATATGATCCGCCGCATGTGCTTTACACGAGTCGCGAAACGTTGGAGGCGAACAAGGATGCCTTGCTCCGTTTTTTCGAAGCGTCGATGGCTGGATGGAAGGGATATTTAGAGGCAGATCCCAGTTCGACGCACGAGTTGATAGCTAAGCGAAATCCCAAGATGGATCCTGATTTCATGGATTGGTCTCGAAGCGTTTTGATCGAGGAAGGGGTTATTTCGGGACGGCGTCCCGAGATCAGGGAAACTTGGGGTAAAGTCTCGCGAGAGGAAGTGAGTGAATTGATCGAACAGCTTCTGGAGGTTGGCGAGTTGAGCGATTTGTCTCCGGACGAATTGGATTGGGTAGATTTCGATTTCAGCTGGGAAGAGGTAGATGCGTAATGAAAGACTTTAATTCAGAAGAGAATGTGGCAGGTAGCTTGCTTACGAAGCCCATGATGGCACTCCCGCAAGTCTATTTTAAGGAAGTACAAAAGCAGTTCGGCACTGGACCGGTCATTCTCGATAATATCAATCTTGAGGTGCAAGCGGGTGAGTTCATCAGTCTCATTGGCCCAAGTGGCTGCGGTAAATCCACCTTGTTGCGTCTGATTTCGGGCCTGACTCCCAACACCGCTGGCGAAATCGTAATCGATGGTATGACACCTGAAAACGCTCGCGCGGAGATGGCCTACATTTTCCAAGAGGCGAATCTGCTCCCCTGGCTGAGAGTGCAAAAAAACGTGGAGCTCGCTCTCAAGGTGCAAGGGCACATCGACAAGTATCGCCGCAAGGATATCGCCGATAAGATGATCGATCTGGTTGGGCTCGATCACGCTCGTAACCGATTCCCGCATCAGCTTTCGGGTGGCATGCGTATGCGCGTATCCATTGCTCGGGCACTCTCGCTTTCTCCCAGGATTTTGCTTTTGGACGAGCCTTTTGGCGCTTTGGACGAAATGACTCGAGATCGCTTAAATGAGGAGATTCTCGAGATTCGGGCTAAGGAAAATTGGACTGCCTTTTTCGTAACGCACTCCGTCGCGGAAGCCGTATTTCTATCGTCCCGCATTGTTGTTTTGTCAGCCAATCCTGGGCGAGTAGCCGAGATCATCGAAGTACCCTTTTCTTATCCACGTACCGCCGAGTTGCGAGAAACGACGGAGTTTCTAGACTTGGTGCGTCGCACTTCAATGTCGCTTCGCTCTGTCATGCACTAGCGTGCAGTCCAGACCGAAACGTTTAGATGTATTTGGATACTGGTTACTTTTGGCTTATCTCTTTGAGGAAGGCCATTAGCTTCTGATGAAGGGGATCGCCTTCGGTCCGAGCGAACCATTGGGTATTGTAGTGGTTTCCTCCCGGAGCGCTGACTAGAGTCGATTGGTTTCCGGCGTCTAACCAAGCTTGATGCATGACGGCGCTTTGTCGGGCGAACTCCTCCGTTTCGTCGTCTCCAAAAACGATGAACGCTGGAGGTAGGTCGCGTTTGACATGATAGAATGGCGACCAAGCTTTCGCGTCCTTCACGCTCGTCACGTACTGGCGGGAGTTAGAACTGTGGTGAGCCATTTCCAGGTCGTAGAGACCAGAGAATCCGAAACATCCCAAAATGTTCTGCGGATCTAAAGAGGTTTCGGTCCAGTCGTTAACCATTGCCATCATGGCCAAGTGTGCGCCCGCTGAGTTTCCGGACACGATGAGGCGGGTCGGATCGATCCCGAGTTTGGCGTGGTTGTCGCTCACCCAGTTCACTGCCAGCCGGGCGTGATCTATGATTTGATCCATACTGAAGAGCGGTAGAAAGCCATAGGTGGCGGCGATGAAATTGTAGCCCGCCGGACAGAACGCCTCTGCCCAGAAGTTCGCAAAGAACTTGTCGCTCAGGCGCCAGCTGCCTCCGTGAAAGAAAATGATGGTTGGGGCTTTGTCTGCTCCCAATGGAGTTGGGAAAAAGTCTAGGCGATGGCGGTCTGCCGGACCGTACATAAGGTCAAGCTTTGGGGAAAAGGCATCTCGCGCTCGGTAAGCCCCTTCTACAAAATTCGCGTACGCTTCGTCGCGTTTGGGTCCGACCATTCCGTAAGAAAGCTGATGGTCGATTTCTTCTTGGGTCGAGTAGCCGGCGTAGATCATGCCCAAGCAAAGCAAAAGATGGGCCACGTTTTGCTGGACTCTTTGTCTCTCAGTGGGAATGGCGAATGCTTAGCAAATCGCAATGTATGTAGAATCCAGAAAGTTGGGACATTTCACTTTTGAGATGTTCAAGAAAGTAGCGGTCCAGGTCTCGATTGTCTCTACTGTAATCTTTGTCAGTGGATGCAGTAACAAAAGTGTGGATACAATAGCTGTTGAAGATGAAGCTAATGCTGTTCAAATTCAAGCAGATTGGTATGCTCAACCTGAGCACTCAGGGTTTTATCTCGCATGGAAAAAGAGATACTACGAAGCCGCTGGAATCGTAATGGAAGTGAAAGCGGGTGGCCCCAATGATAACACTCGGCAGAAGGTCGCTCAAGGTACAGTGACTTTTGGAGTGGCTCGGCTTGAGGACGTGATCATGGCCATTGACCGCGGTTTGCCATTAGTAGCAGTGGGAGCTTATTTGCAACGAATTCCGCTTTCGCTAATGGTGCACGCGGATCAGGATGTGTATTCAGTTACTGATATTGGCGATCGACCGGTTATGGCCTCCGCTGGTTCGCTTTATCTGGAACGTCTAGAGGCCCGGCACGGCGTTTCGCTCAACACGATCCCGCACATGAGAACTATAGCCAGATTCCTTTCGGACAAGGAACTCGTGCAGCAGTGCTATCTAACCAATGAACCGTATTTCGTGGAGCGAGAAGGGGTAGATGTGCGGGTACTTCCTATTTACAACGAAGGACTGGACTCTTTTAGAGTGCTTTACACGCGCACTGATCTCGTGAAGGAAGATCCGGACTTGATCGAGAAGGTCGTCGCCATATCGCACCGAGGCTGGGCTGAGTATATTGCGGAGGGGGATGGCTACGAAATCGCTCACGCTGCGATTAAGGAGATGAACCCGGAGCAAGATCTAGAGTTCATGAAATGGGCCCGGGAACAAATGTTGAGTCACGGCATTGTGACGGGTCCTTCTGGGCAGGTAGAGGATCTCCGATCAGTCACCCGGGAGCGTGTCCAGGAAATGGCGGACGAACTCCTGAATCTCGGCCTTGTATCGCGGAAATATCTCGCAGACGAAATTATGGCCTGGGAAGTGGTAGACAAGGTATTGGAAAAACCGATACCCAGCAGCTAGAAGCGTTTACTGGATTCTACCAGGATTTCGACATTTCTGATCCTAGGTCCGGGGCTTCATGAGCCAGTTTCCCGATGCCGAATATTCTACTCGGGTCGCGTACCGACTTGAGGCGGATTTTTGAACTGTGCATCGTTTCCATTCCCCGCCGGTCGAGGAAGGGTGAGTGCACATCATAGAAATAGATCCCCATTTCCTGCAGAGCTCTCTCTCCCTTCTGGAGTGTCTCTGTGTCGGGGGCTTTGAAGATAGGCCCCGCGGCGACTGAAGGTTTGCCATCGGTTTGATTGAAGTCAGCTCGCAGTGCAAATACGGGATCCTTCCAATCCATGAGTCGGCGTACTGCGGATTCCCAATTTTGGAAATCGATCTTGGCGGAAAGGTAAGTGTAGCTGGGATCTTCTTTCTTAGCCCAAAGGGTGGAGTGATTCTGTACGAAATCCGAAAGCATGGGAGCTCGCCTCGGTTCTTTGTGTGGAAGGTGGAGTTTAACCGAGATTCCCTCGCTTTCTGCTTTATCCAGAATCAGGGAAAGGTACTCGGTGGTGACTTCCAGCTGGATGATGCTCTCGCCCTCGGTGTAGTGCTTCTTCAAGGGAATGAAGAAGGAGGGAATGGGCCATTGTTGAAAGTTTAGGAGCCGGAGTTTTTCAGCATGATCACGAGCGAGGCTGTGGGCGAAAGCGAAAAGCTTCATTGCATCGGGAGAAGAAAGGACGACTTGCTCCCAGGGCAATTTTGGCACGAGTTGCAATTCGACGTCTACGATAAAGCCATTGACCCCGTAGGCATGAAGGTAGTTGAGGCAGTCTGCACCTGTAATGCGATGCAATTGCGGAGGCTGGCTGCTATCGAGAATCGTCATAGCAGTGACGGTTTTGCCATCGCGTAAAACGCCGTTTTTTATGCTCCCGATTCCGGCTGAGCCTCCGGCAAGAAATCCTCCAATCGTGGATTTGACCCAAGTAGATGGATACATGGGCAACTCCCAGCCAAATGGGCGTGCGAACTCTTCCATGGTCTGGCAGCGAACGCCTGCGGTTGCCCGTAATCTCCCCGTTTCTCTATCGATTTTAAGTGGTTCGGTGAGCGGTCGCATGTCTAAGAGAAGTCCGCCAAGGACAGGTGCTGCCTGGCCGTAGTTACCCGTTCCAGCGCCTCTGGGCGTTAACGGAATCCCTTCTTTAGCCGCATATGCGACTACCTTCTTGAGCGTTTCGATGGATCGAACCGCAATGACGGCGTCTGCAATGATTGGATCAAGTAGGGGTGTAAGACGCGGCGAATACCAGTAGTAGTCCCTCGAAAGTTTGGTTCGGGTCGCCTCGTCTGTTAGGAAATCTCCTTCCGGGCAAAGCTCAGCGAGCTCTTGGAGTTGCTTAGGTTCAAGTGGCTTAATGGGCATGTGGATAAAATGCGTTTGGGGTTAGTCAGACGATGGAGATCGAATATTTGACACCAATCAGCAGAAGGAAACAGAGGACTATACGTTTCAAGGTCTGCGGGTTTAGGAGATGCGCTGATTTCAGTCCGAGCAGCACGGATAGTATGAGAATGGGGGAGGCCAAAGCGAAAAGCTTTAGGTGGGGAAGTGGGAGATTGCCATTTGCTCCGTGCATGACGATTAAGGCGGTCATATTGATCATCATATAACCGGTGATGTTGCTTTTGAATTCCTTTTCGTTCCAACCCGAGCACAAGCCGTAGATGATGGCGAAGGGGCCGCCTGCGTTGAAGGCCCCGGCGAGCGTGCCTGAGCCGAATCCAAATAGGTATGCAACCCATGGATACTTAATCTTAGGCAAATGTGGACGACTCAGGGAGAACAAAGAAAATCCGATGATAACGACTCCGAGCAGAGAAAGGGCAACTTGGGAATCCAGTTTCCTGACGAAGTGCATGCCCACCGGAATTCCGGGGATGGCTCCTGCGAGGAGCTTCAGAACCGGTCGCAAGGTGAACGAATTGCGATAAACGAATAGGATAACCAAGCCCGTGAGCAGCGCTGTTAATGCGGCGAATGCGGCAGCGTAGTAGATCGGGAGGAAAAGGGTGAGTAGCGAGATGGCCACGATGCCAACTCCGAAGCCGGTCACCCCGTGCGAGAAGCCTGCAATGAAGAGGATAATCGCTAGATACAGGAAGGTTGGCCAATCAATTGTCATGGGGCAGGCAATACAAAGCTATCGGTCAGGAACTCGGAAGAATGGTATCCTCCGCTCCCTCGTCATAGTTGCATATTTGTATCTTCAAGCCCTCGTGGGCTACAAAATGAGCGGTTTCCATCTTTGCTGTCTCGGTCCGCTTGGGGCCGCGAACGGGAGGATACCCCCCCTCGGACATCGCTTGGCAATCAGCGGTGACATCGTCCGTGCGAAAGGCGAAATGGTCTACGCCTCCTTTGCCGGCGTCTACCTCGATAAGCTCGAACTTGGTGCCGGTTCCCGGGTCCCAGATGAATACGATAGGGCGGCCACTGACCATGTGTGTTCCGCGGCGACCGACTCTAAAATTAAGTTTTTGCGTAAAGAACGCGATGCTCGCTTCGATGTCTTCAACACCGAGGGCAATGTGGTCTAATTGGGTAATCATAGTCTAAAGCTTTCAGGGTTAGGAGTCAGTCGACCGAGGAATACGGCCGTCGTTTAGCAGGTGGAGTGGATCGGTTTTTGATCGCGTCTTTTGTATCAACTCCAGGCTAGGGGGATGACCGTTTCCGAGCTGATGGTTGTGCACATTGATCACTTGGAGGCCCATCGATCGAATTTCAGAGATAGCCCGAAGAAGGAGCTCTTCGCTCTCGTAGCGGGAAAGTAGGATACCCCCGTAGCTATCAGCGTTTCCTGCTTCTTTTCTCGAGTCGAAATGGCAGCTAGCCTCTGGAAGTAGAGCTATTATTTGGGGTAGGTTTTTTATGATTCCAGCACCCTTGATTTGCAGGTGGCAAAGGTCCGCGCGTTTCTGTTTTATGCGAAGCGTGGGATGGTTGAAAGAGTGGGTGTGGAGATATTCCAAAGCTGTTGGGTCTTCCGCTTCGAACGTTCCTCCATGCTTGTGCACGATTTCTTGGATACGACTTGCCATCGAGCTAGCTACCATGGACCTCAGGCTAATTCGTCCTTTAGGCATTCGCTCGTCATCGCCGAAATAGTCTACGATATCGGGCAGATCGAAGGAGTTTAGGCGAGGTGGGATGGGGAGGTGTACTATCTCCTGAGACGCGGCGGCCACCGCTTCTATTTGGTCAGGAGAAAACGAGAAGAAAAACGCGGTCCAATCTCTACGAGGGCGGAGTCTAACCTTTGCCTCCGCGATAATCCCTGTCGTTCCGTAGGCGTGTAGATAGGGGTTGCAATCTTTACCCTGCACCAAAAATGGCTCTGAGTCTTGCGTACAGGGATATATTTTTAATGTATCCACGAAACCATTCCAGATCATTCCGTAAGTGACGGATCCTGCTCCACCGTTGCCGCCAGAGAGGAAACCAGCCAGAGTACTGCCAGTGGTGCTAGGGACGAGCTGAAGTTCCTGATTCGTCTCAGATGCGGCCCTCTCCAGTTGCCGAAAGTTACAGCCTGCTTGAGCGGTTATCCAATTTTCTTCGATCGAGCGGATAGCATTCAAGTTCGTCAGGTCCAGCACTAGGCCTCCATCTATGGGGACTGCTTGGCCGTAGTTGCCGGTGCCTTTGCCACGAGGGGTTACGGGTATGTTGTTCCGGTAGGCCCATTTTAGAATCGTCTGGAGGTGATCTTCCGATTCTGGTTTGGCCAATATCTCTGCTGGAGGTCGATCCGCGAGTTTTCGTTTCAGAATCGGGGACATCCAGTAGTAGTCGCGTGACGCTCTCAGCAGGGCCGCAGGATCGAGGTCTACTACGCTTTTCGGAATTAATTTTAGGAGCTCCTGCAAGGAGTCGGGCGTAAGGGATGACATGGAAAATCATTCCTCAGGGAAGGTTGCGACTACTGTTTCCGAGGGGAGTCTTCCTCTATTCAGCAAATTCTTTGGATCATTCACTGCCTTTGTCCGGATCACATTTTCGATCTTGGGCAGATGGCCTTCGCCCAGTTTATCGGAGTGTACATTGACGACTTGGAGGCCGAGCGAGCGAAGCGACTCAATTGCATTTGCGATCGTTGCTCTATCCACAAAACGAGAAACCAGAAGGCCTCCGAAGCTCTGTTTATCGTCAACGAGTCTACACTCGAGATGGAGGGCAGAGTCGGGCAAAAGCGATAAGATGGCTTCCGTTTTCTCGACCATTGCATCGCCAGCTAGCTGCAAATGGCAAATTTCGGGACGCTTCTGTTTTGCCCGCAGCGTGAAGTGGTTGTAAGAGAGAAGGTGAAGATTCTCCAGGTCCTCTGGTTTTTCCGCTTCGAAACGCCCGCCGAGTTGCTCCACTATTTGAATACAATTGTCGACGGTGCTCTTGTCCACCATAGGACGCAGGCTGATCCTTCCTGCAGGCATAGCTGCGTTCTTAGGAAGGAGGGCCACTGCTTCGGGGAGGTCGAATGTATTTAGTCGCGGGACGATCGGGAGTTTCGTGAATGCTTTTGCCGCGGCAGCCGCTTTTGAAATCTGATCTGCACCAAAGGAGAAGTAGAGAGCGGTCCAATTTCTGCGCGGGCGGAGGCGGACTTTTGCTTTGGTGATAATTCCCGTCGTTCCGAAGGCGTGTAGGTAGTTTAGGCATTCTTCGCCGCTGACCCAGAAAGGCTCAGGATTTTCCACGCAGGGCAGGATTTCCAGCGAATCTACAAAGTCGTTCCAAATGAATCCGTATTGCACCGAACCAGCTCCTCCAGCTCCTCCTCCGATAAAGCCACCCAGCGTACTCTTGGTAGTGCTGGGAATGATTTGCAATTCACGGTCCAGGCTCTCAGTGGCCGCTTCCAATTGGAGAAAGTTGCACCCGGTTTCTGCCGTTATCCAATCGCTCTCAACCTCGATGACTTGGTTCATCGCAGTCAAATCGAACACGATGCCGCCGTCGACGGGTACCGCTTGCCCGTAGTTGCCCGTTCCCTTGCCGCGTGGCGTTATGGGGACCTCGTACTGGTAGGCGATGGAAAGCGCCTTGGCCAAGTCCAGCAGATTCTGAGGCTTAACGACCGCGGAGGCCAGCGGGCAGTCACGAAGCTGTTGGGAAAGGATAGGCGAGAGCCAAAAGTAATCTCGCGAGGCGATTTGACAACTCCGGGCATCGCAGTCGACGGCCTCATCTCCGAGGGATGCTTTCAGTGCATTGATCGCGGATGGCAAATCCATGGCTTAGGCTAGCTCCTTGGAGTTTTGGGCAATGACCTCTTTCGGGGGGAACCGTCCCGGATTCAGCAAGCCCTTTGGGTCGACCAATGCGGATACGCGAAGCACTTCGGATAGGGTCGGGTAGTGGCCTAAACCCAGATACCAATGGTGTGGATTCACGACGATACAGCCCATTGATTTTAGCTCGGCCATGGCCTCATACAGGGTAGCTCGATTGACAAAGCGTGAGATCAAAATTCCTCCGTATCCGGGAGTTCCCGACACCTTCATACCGTCTAAGTGGACTGTTGATTCTGGCAGAATGCTGGTGATTTGATCGATTCTGTCGATGACTGCAGGTCCGCCGATTTGGAGGTGACAAAGACCTGGATCACTTTGCTTGGCCCGCAAGCTCACGTGGTTGTAGGAAAGAAAAGTCTGCAGCGTACAGGCTTTAGGATCGATGGACTCTACCTTTCCTCCCATCTCATCCAACCATGACTCATACTCGGCTAGCATCGTGGGGTCGGATATAAGCCGCACGCTGATTCGGTCGCGAGCAAGACCGGGGTGCTCCGGAAAGAATTTGAGGAATGAAGCTTGGTCGACAGACAGGAGCCGAGGCAAGGTCGCGGCTTTCATGGTTCGCATCCCAAATGCTGTCGCTGCTTCCCAGGCGTCTGCCGGAAAGCTGGCAAAGAGGGCGGTCCAATCAGTCTTGGGGACAAGCTTGATGGTTGCTTCCGCAATTAAACCGGTGGTGCCGTATCCATGCAGGTGGTCGAGTGTATCCGGCGCATCCACGACAAATGGCGCGCTCTCTTCGAGACAGGGAACGATCTTCAGCTGCTTGACGAAACCATTCCATAGAAATCCGTGAGCGACCGATCCGGTCCCTCCTGAACCGCCACTTAGAAATCCTCCTAAGTAGCTGTTGGTTGTGCTTGGAAAAATGGATAGTTCTTGTCCTGTCTTATTGGCTGCCGCTTCAAGCTTCGTGAACGGTACGCCCGCTTCCGCCCGCATAAAGCCGTCACCAATTTCGAGAATTTGCTGCATCCGACTGGTGTCTACCACCGCACCTGGTCCCTGAGGAACGGATTGGCCGTAATTCCCAGTACCTTTGCCGCGAGGAGTTAGGCCCACGTTGTATTTGTACGCTAGACTAGTGATTGCCGAAAGCTCGTCCGCGTTTTCCGGATACACCACGAAGTCAGTTATTTTTCCTTCTACGAGGGGAGAAAGGATGGGGGATAACCACGCGTAGTCGCGCGAAACGGATCTCAACGTTGCCGGGTCATCGCTCACCCGATCCGCTCCTATTTCAGAACGCACCGCATCGGCAAATTGTTGGACTTTAAGAGCAGGCATTAGAGGAGGAAGGAAGATTGGTGGCTAGGTTTCGCGTCGGATGGCGGATTCGTGCCAGTTGTGCAGCAAGAGCCAGTGCAGATAATTGACCCCTGAGACGAAGACGAAACCAAGCAAGCAAGCCACCAGTGCGGTCGCGAAAAGCGCTGCGGTCTCTAACTGCGAGCTGTAGGATACCACGAGGTAGCCAAGACCCCCTTTTCCGCCGGAGGCTTCGCCCGCATAGAAGTCGCCTACCAAGGCGCCTATCGGAGCGAGGGTACCGGAGATCTTCAAGCCTGTCAGGAAGTATGGCAGGGCGAAAGGAACGCGGAGCATGAAAACCTCTGCTTGAGTGGAGGCATTGAGCGTGGTGAAAAGATCTATGAGGTTCTTGTCAGTCGAGACCAAGCCCATGGTCGTATTTGCGACGATAGGGAAGAAGGTGATCATGAAGGTGATCGCTACGATGCTCGGAAGACCCTGCCCGTACCAGAGTACGAAGATTGGGGCCAATACGATGACGGGGACCATCTGGAAAAAGATCACCCATGGATACCACATCGTCCGTACCCACTGAGCGGATGCAAGGAGTACGCTTAAGCCGATGCCAACTACGATGGAAAACAGAAAGCCCACCAGAGCGGAAGCTCCCGTCTGAATGGCTGCACCCATTAGGATACTAAATTCCTCTCCAATCGCGGCCAAAATCTGTCCCGGCCAGGGAAGAATCCAATCCTCTTGCCCTCCGATGACTTTGAAGAGAATCCAAATGAGATAGAGTATAAGTCCGCCGGCTACAGGCAGCATCCAATTGAGTAGGCGTTTTTGCATTGTTCGGTTCCGCTACTAGCAAAAGAGTTGCCAACTTGCCTCTACTCGGGCGACGAAGTTTGATCCGGTAAATCGATGGCTCCGTGTCGCCACAAAATTGCGGCTGCCTCCACCCAACGATCCTCGGTCATGAACAGGAGATCCTCGTTTGGTTTGGCTAGAGAGAGGGGCCTTTGCAGATCCAGTCGCCTCGCGATTAGCTCGGCGGTAAGTCCCGATTCCTCGATCAAGGGATGAATCTCCTTTGCCGCGCTCAAGCTATCTGCAGCCAAAAGCTCTCTCAAGCTATGATCCAATCCGCGCAAAAAGGCTCGTACGCTCTCAGCATCGTTTTGCAGCGTACTCGGCAGAACGGTAACGACATTATGATAGTCTTCCCAGCCGTGCTTGCGAAATTCCCAAAGCATCCAGTTCTGGTATCCCATAGCTTCGAGCTTCCTCGGATTGTTGTCGGCCATGGTGGTATAGTAGTCGTAGACGCCGTTGGTCAGCGGCACGAGACTGGTTCCTGCTTTGCTCACTACGATATCGCTGGACTCTAGCCCGAGCTTCTCGAGTGCGAAGGACAAGAAGATCTCGCCGCCCGGCGTCATGCCTAGCTTTTTTCCGCGAAAATCTTCCGCTGTAAGCTCCCGCTGCGAAGTTTGAGACTGGGGGATTGTTTGATCGATGGCGATGTAGGCGTAGGGATACTCCTTTTGCAAAGCGCCCACCGCGACTACCTCGCCTCCTGTGTCGCTGGCCAACATGCGGATAACGCTGGTAGTGGAAGATGCGATCGCTATGTCGACCTGATTGCTGAGCAGCAGGATCAGGTTGTCCCGTCCAGGTCCTCCGGGGACGACCTCGATATCCAAGCCCTCTTGCTCGAAATACCCTCGGGCGAGTCCGAACCAGAGAGCTGGCACTTGATCGTTCACTAGCCACGGCAAGGCGACTCGAAGCTTCTTCGTTGGGCCAGTTGCCGATTTAAAATTCGAGAAATC
This sequence comes from Pelagicoccus albus, assembly GCF_014230145.1. NCBI lineage: Bacteria > Pseudomonadati > Verrucomicrobiota > Opitutia > Puniceicoccales > Pelagicoccaceae > Pelagicoccus > Pelagicoccus albus. The sequence goes on along the minus strand of NZ_JACHVC010000013.1, from coordinate 626,595 downwards.
CGTCTCCCCCTGGATGGGTAGGTAGTCGTTGGATACGTAGCGATCCCAAGAAAATGCGTCCTTTAGTTTCTGATGACTCTCCTCTTCGCTAAACTCCAGACGGTTAGTGGTGGAGGCTTCTTTGTCGTTTGTCTTTTCCTTGGAAGCTCGGCAGGCGAAAAGAGTGAGAGCGGCGAGTAAAGTGGCTACTGTTGTTGTAACGCGGGAACGATCCATTGGCCGCCTGTAGCAGGTCGCTTACCAGCTCGGATTGGCGCTTTTGTTGCTCGTGTGGCTTTGATGATCCATGGTCGCAGCGTATCAGTTATTTCCGGCATAATCTTAGTTGCTCTGGGTGCTCTGTGGCAGGGATGTTCCGAGAATGGGACGGAAGAGTTGACTAGCGATACGCTTCCTCTCGTTCGTTTGCAGGCGAATTGGTATGCCCAAACATCGCATGGCGGTTTTCATCAAGCCATGGCCAAAGGGATCTACGAGAAGCATGGCGTTCAGGTGGAACTGATGGACGCCGGACCCGGAAGCAAGTTTATGCAAAAGGTGGCGCTTGGCGATGCGGACATCGGTATGAACCGGTTTGATTCCATCGCTCAAGCTGTGGACAAGGGCCTACCTATCGTGGCAGTCGCGATATTTATGTATCACGACGCGGCTGCATTTATGGTGCGAGAGGATTCCCCGGTGAAGACATTTTCAGACTTAGATGGTCGTCGTGTCATGTTGGCAGTGGGTTCGACCTTTGAAGCCTATTTTCGCCGCCAATTCGATATCGAGTTCAAGGCTGTTCCTTACAATTGGGGTTATGGCGAATTCATGATCGACCCTGAGCTTACCCAGCAAAGCTACGTGACCAATGAGCCCTATTTCGTAGCCAGAGAAGGAGTGGCTACCAGGACCTTGCCATTTTACGAGGCCGGTTACGATCCACCGCAGGTCCTTTTCGCCAATCGCGAATTTTTGGAGAAGAATCCTGACACAGTTCGCCGATTTTTAGCAGCCACCATAGAAGGCTATCTGGATTTTATGGATAATGATCCTCAGCCCGCCTTTGATTCGATCCATTCCTATAATCCCAATCTCGATCAAGATCACATGCGTTTCGCCCATGGGGTTTTGGTGGACCAGCATTTTCTCCGCGGGGAGCCTGAATTGGATTATCAATACGGAACCATGCCAGATGCTAAGATGAGAAAGGTCGTAGACATCCTGAAGGACCTAGACCTTGTATCCAAAGAGCTCACACTTGAAGAATGCGTCGATTCCTCATTTCTCCCCGGAGAAGATTAGTTGCTGGATATGGGAAGCGGCTCCTTGGTCCATGGCTCGCCAGCGTTGAAGCGGGGTAGGGACCAGACCTGTCGACCACTTTTGCCCGGCTCTTCCCAGCGTGTGAAGTAAGTTTCTAGTTGCGATACGAAATCTTCTTTTGCCTCTTGGTGGGGGCCAATGCTGGGAACGCGTTCCTTTCTTGGATTTGAAAGATCGAACCAATGGTCGACCGGTGCCGATGCTGGATCTTCAGCGTAGTACCTGACCAACTTCCAGCGTCCGTCGCTAATCATGCGAGCGTTGCCGTACTCTGCAAATTGACGTTGTCGCCATTCTCTTACACGTTCGCCTTGCAAGAGCGGAGTCAATGCTTTGCCCGGACCTTTGGGAGTTTCATCGCTGCCGGCCAAATCGACGATAGTTTCGTGAAGATCACAAAGGTTGACGAATTCGGATCTCACCTGGGCAGGCCGTATCCATTCTCTGGGCCCGGAAATTATAAGCGGAATTGAGAGGGTCTCTTCCGTGAGGTTCAGGGGCAGACTTCCATTAGCCTTCCCATACAGACCATATTGTCCGGTCATGTGTCCATGGTCGGAAACGTAGATGATAATCGTGTTTTCGAGCAGTCCTCTCGCTTGCAGACCATCTTGGAGCCGACCGATTTGCTCGTCGAGCAGGGTGACGGCGGCGAGGTATTGAGCGACCCACTCTTCGTGTTGAGGGGTGTCGCCCGTCTTTTTATTTGAGCGATTGGTCCAGCTATTGTCGCCATAGGGAAGCAGTTCCGAAGCGAAATCGCGGTAATAGGAAACCGTTCTCTCCGGAAGCCCTTCGAAGGGAAAATGAGGCTCGACGTAGGTGAGGCATGTGAAGAAGGGAGCCCCCTCCGCGCTGTCTATGAATTCGAGGGCGGACTCGGTTAGGAACCAGGCTTGCATACCGGTTTTGCTTACCGCCTCTCCATCGACCGAATAGTGGACTGTCCCGCTATGGGCGTACTGAGTTATCCAATCCATTGCTCGCAGGTCATAGCTAAGCCATTTGTCGAAACCACGTACCGGCTTCCAACCTTCACCATCTGCGTGCCATTTGCCAAAAAGGCCCGTTTTGTAGCCCGCTTTCTTCAACTTCTCGGACAAAAGCGTTTCTCCATCGAGCCTTCCTTTTTTATCAAAAGGCTCATCTTCCGACAAAAAGTCGTGTACGCCGTGCTGCGACGGAATGCGGCCTGTGAAGAAGCTCGCTCGGGAAGGGGAGCAAACTGGGGCTGGCGAAATCGCCGCGTCAAATCTCACTCCCTCTGCGGCGAGCTGATCCATATTTGGAGTTCGGATACGCGAATCTCCATAGGTCCCAGTTGCCCAGCGTCCATGGTCGTCCGCCATGATGAGGACAATGTTGGGTTGTTCGCTGGCCGCGTTTAGGCAGGCCAAACCCAAAAGGAAAAGAATGCTAAGCTTTGCCGCCAAAGGATACATAGTCGTCGAGGTCGAGCATATCGAAGGACGTCACAATATCAGTGCGATCCGGGGCCAGCGTTTCGTGCATCTTGTTGAATTTGGCTCGGTATGTGGGATTGTCCGGAGATCGGCTCTGGTGGTAAGCCGACCAAGCCAAAATGTCAGGTAGGCTTAGGTCGCGTCCCAGATTTTCCATTACCCAAGCGAGAATCTCACCATCTCCCTTGCCCGCAGCGATTTCAGCTTTCATCGCCTCGGGATCGATTTTGGTAAATGTGAAGAAATGCTGGTCTAAGGCGCAGGCGTAATTGTAGTCGCCGTTGGTTCCAGCCAACACGGCACGACATTTGTCAATCACACGTGGGAGGATCGCGAAGCCTCCAAGTCGGACGCGAGGGCTTCGCGGAGGTTGTTGGGTCAGGTCTGGGCTTGAGTAGTTGGTCATGATATTAGAAATGGGGAAATTCGGTTTTGCCTACCCCTTGGGTTCAGGAAGTCGACGTGCCAGAGAAAAGGCGAATAGGTACAGGACGCTGAATGCTCCAAAGGCCACGATCGGTCCTGTAAAAGCGAATACGCTCCCTAAGGCGATGGGGCCAAATCCGCTGCCCATCGCGGCTCGGGCCCGAAAGAGCCCTAGATATTCCCCTTGGCGGTCGTGGGGGGCGTACAGTGATGCCAGACTCGATAAGGCGGGAAAGACGAGTCCTGCTCCAGTTGCTAGAAAGATGAGCCCGGTAACCAGTCCATATGAAGGAAGGGGGCTGGCCATGATTGCCACTCCCAGAGCGGCCAATACGAAACCGATGAAGCTACATTGCCTTTCATCCATGTACTTCGATAAACGAGGCAGGATGAACGATTGGCTGATCAATTGGAAAACACCCGATGCCGCGTAGAGCAGACTGGTTTTGCTCGGAGTCCAGTCGTAGCGGTTTAGGGCCAGAAACGATAGGTTGAATTGCACCGCGGCATAGGCGAATACGAAGATGAAGAAAACAAAGTTGAGTTGATTCATTGCCTTTTCTGGCACCCGGTGGAGGCGTCCCAGTATGGTTTTGACGCTTACATCCAAAACTTGGGTACGAGCCTCACGAGGATGGGATTCTCTAAAGAGAAAACGCACCATCCACAGGTTTAACACGCAGAACATCATAGAACCAAAAGCTACGAAGGAAAAAGGATTCACCCCGTAGTCTCGCAGGTAAGGCACATAATCGAGCGGATTTACTTTAACCAACAGACCTCCGATCAGGGGAGAGAGCGTCGAACCAAGGGCGAAACCCATCGCCAAAACGTTCATTCCCAACATGCGGTGGTGACGGCTGGTAGAGTCGCTGATCGCCGCCGAAGTAATCGACATGTTACCGGAAGTGATCCCTGTAAAAGCCCGAACCAAGAGGAAGAGCCAAATCGTGTCGCTAAATATCCAGAGGATCTGGGCGGCAAGCTGAATCCAAAGCGACCAAAGAAGGATCGGTTTACGGCCCTTATGATCCGAGAATGCTCCCCATACCGGGCCTAGGAAAACCTGGGATAATCCGTATATAGTGGCTGCTACGCCTCCCATCAGAACAGAGGGAATACTGTATTCGGCCAAATAATACGCCATCATGGTGGGGATGAGTGGTATTATTAGCCCGTAGGCTAGGTAGTTTAGCCAAAAGGTAAATCCGATCACGGTGAGCTGTCGCCAAGGAGCCGGTGGCTTGGCAGCATTCTGGGGATCAGACTGTGGAGGAATGTCAGTCTCGTTCATGGTTCAGGGGACGAGTTGCTGACAGTGCCATTGGCCGTCTATTAGGGTTGCTCGGCGACGGTCGTGTTGGCGATCTGAGGGCGATGTTTTCAGCCGTTCTATTTCTTCGGGTTCGAAAAGAATGGCTCGGACGTGGCTAGGCGTAGTTTCTATGGATTTGCCTTCGCTTCGTTCGGCTACGGTTTCGGAAACTTTCTCGATGCTCTCGATCGCTTGGCCGGGGATGAAGCCGTCCCCGTAGGCAAGGTCGAGTCGGCGAACGCTAGGTGGTAGTTGGCTCCAACGAGCTGAGGCTACATCCGGGCTTTGGCTAATGCACTTGCCGGTTATCCGGTATTGCAGGCCAAGGCTTGGCCACCAAAGCATGATTTCCGCTTTTGGGTTTGCGGAGAGTTGTCTCCACTTTTGATGAAATTCGCTAGCGACAAGGAGGAGGCCTTTAGCCGTGAGTTCGTGGATAACGACTGTCCTCACGCGTGCTTGTCCGCTACTATCGCAAGTCGCAAGCGAGCCGAGAAACGCGTTTGGTTCTGACGCGTCTTTAGCGCTTTGGAATTCGAGGATAAGCTCGTCGAGGAGCGAGAGAGACATAGGCAGGCCCTAGCAGAAAGTGAGCCCACTTTCTTCAGTAGTGGATAGTTCACTCCGCTTTGCTCGGCAGGTTTCTTGCTAAGACGGGCCTATGCTCCGAACGATTACCTACTCAGTCGGGTCGATCACTTTCGAATCCCGTTGCTACATCCCACCTTTTTCTGAAAAGCCCGGCCCCGCTCTCATCGTTTTTCCAAACTTATGGGGTCCCAACGACTACTGGGACGAGATGCTAGAAAAGTATTCGACCCTAGGATACGTGGTCATGATTGTCGATATGTACGGAGTAGATACGCGCCCAGAAACTTTCGATGAGGCCTATGAAGTGATCAAACCTCTCAAGGCGGATCGCGAAGTGACTCGCCAACGGGCTACGGCTGCCCTGGAGAACTTGGCCGCTCTGCAGGAGGTTGATTCAAGCAAGGTTATCGCAACGGGATATTGCTTTGGCGGTATGTGCGTATTGGAGCTCGCTCGCATTTCAGCTCCAGTTCTGGGAGTTGTCTCCCTGCACGGTACTCTTAAGTCGCCGCTAGCGTTGGGGCAGGGAGATACGATTAAGCCCAGCGTCTTGGTATTGCACGGAGCCGAGGATCCGGGGATTCCAGACGAGGAGGTTGCTGGATTTATGGCCGAGATGCGGGCAGTGGACGCAGATTGGCAGCTAGTGCATTTTGGTGGACAGGTGCACGCCTTCACTGACCGGAAGGCTAACCGTCCGGGGCATGCAAAGTACGATGCTCTAACAGACTCTCGGTCATGGGGCATGATGGTTCAGTTCATCGCCGAGAAATTCGGCTGATGTTGAGCCATTCATACGATCATGGCGCTGTCCGAGGTGGTACAGCTTTTGCTGAATGCGGAATCACTTCGCCGACCCTGTTTCGCGCTGTGTCGACTTCACTTAGAAAAACGATGACTAACCCCGAGCTTTCGAGACGAAATTTCCTTCAAAAGACCGCCGTTGCTTCCGCCGCCTCGCTTTTTGGTTTTCCGAATATTCTCAAGGCGGCTGACACTAAGCTGAAGATGGTGCTGAACTGGCGTTACGAAGGCCCGCAGGCTTGGTACTTTCTCGCCCAGGATCGTGGCTATTTCGCGAAAGCGGGGATCGACATCCAGATTGACCAGGGAAACGGTTCCGGCGCTGCGGTCGGAAAAGTCGCTGGTATCTACGATGTTGGTTTCGGAGATGTGAACGCGCTGATCCAACTCGCGGCTCAGAAGCCAGAGGAGGCCCCTGTGTGTGTCTATCAGCTCTACAACACGCCACCGTTCACGATCGCGGTGCTGAAGGATGGACCGATCAAGACTGCCAAGGATCTGGCCGGCCGCACCTTAGGGGGAGCTCCAAATGATGGAGCGCTTAAGCTTTTTTCCATCTTTAGCAAAGGGGCGGGGATTGATACGTCCAATATCGATATCGTTCACTTCCAACCGAACATGCGCGAACAAATGCTGCGCACGAAACAGGTGGATGGCGTTTTTGGATACGTGAATACAATTCGTTTTTCCGCGAAACTTTCAGGGATGGATCCGGACAACGATCTGCGGTTCATCAATTTCAGCGATTACGGAATCGATCTCTACTCCAACGGGATCATCGTAAACAGAGAGCTTGCGGTCGACAAACCGGAGATTGTGAGAGGTTTGGTTCACGGCATTAATCGCGGGATTTCAGACGTGATCGCGGATCCCAATGCGGGAATCGCAGCGGTGGCGAAGCGGGAAGGGCTGATTAACCGGAGAGTCGAGAAGGAGCGTTTACTCGCCACGCTAGAATTTGAAATGAACCATCCGGAAATCGCTACTCACGGGCTGGGGGCGATTGATGAGGAAAGATTCAGCGGAGCGATCGATACGGTAGTCGAGGCGTACGGACTGCCCAGAACTCCGAGTATCGAAGAAATTTATACGCCGGAGTTTCTGCCTCCTGAAAGCGATAGACTCTACAAGCTACTCTGATAGTTTGCCTGCCAATTCCCCTTGAAACCGCTCATTCAGTTCCGAGATGTCAGCGTCACTTATGGTGATGGGGCTGACGCTACCTTGGCGTTGAGCCCGACGAACCTCTCGATCGAACAGGGGGATTTTATAGCGCTTGTTGGTCCGTCTGGCTGCGGGAAGTCGACCCTGCTGAAATTGGCCAGCGAGCTTCTGGCACCGAGCTCAGGCGCTCTAGAATTTTGTGGGGTCGAGTCGGTGAGAGTGGGGATGGCGTTTCAATCGGCTAACTTATTGCCGTGGCTTAGCATTCGGAAAAATGTCATGATGCCGCTCAAAATCGTGCCACCCTACAAGGCAGAGTATCGAAAGAAAAGATACAACGAGTATAAGGATCGAGTCGATCAGCTGCTCGATCAGGTGGGGCTACTTTCGTTTGCTGAAAAGCAGCCTTGGCAGTTGTCGGGTGGTATGATGCAACGGGCGAATCTTTGCCGAGCTCTGGTGCACGAGCCGGATTTGCTGCTGCTTGACGAACCTTTTGGCGCGCTCGATCAGTTTACTCGAGAAGAGCTTTGGGGTACCTTGCAGGATCTTTGGCTGAGCAAAAAACCGACGGTTATGCTTGTCACTCACGACCTGAGGGAGGCTGCGTATCTCGCCACCCGTATTTGTGTGATGAGTCCACGGCCGGGGCGGATTCTTGAAGATCGCTCTGTGAGCTTTCCGCGGCCCCGTAGCTTGCAGACGACGTTTCAGCCTGAGTTTTCCAGCTTAGTTCAAGAGTTGCACGCTTTGATCTCTGTACCAAAAAAACAAACACAGGAGTTTGCTCGATGAGGGATAGAATCAAGCGATTTCTGGCGTCGTTATCTTTGTTTGTCGCGGTATTTGTATTGTGGGAGGTGGTAGTAGTCGTTTTCCAGATATCGGAGTTGGTGCTCCCCAGGCCGAGCCAAGTGTTTACCGCTCTTATTGATTATTGGTCGGGTATACTGCCGCATGCTTACCAGACTCTTTACACCACTTTGCTCGGTTTCGCGCTAGGCGTGATTTGCGGGCTTTTCCTCGGTGTGGCGATTGGTTCGTCGCGATTGGTTTACGACACTGGATATCCCTTGCTGGTTGGCATATCCTCGGTTCCCAAGGTGGCCGTGGTACCCATTTTCGTCCTGTGGTTTGGCGCTGGTTCAGTACCAGCGATTTTGACTGCGATGATCATTTGCGTCTTTCCGATCGTAGTTAATGTGGCCACGGGCATCGCCAACGTGGAACCAGAGCTAATCGACGTGATGCGGGCGATGAAAGCGAGCCGCCGAGAGATACTCTGGAATGTGAGCTTGCCGCGTTCGCTACCTTATTTTTTCGCCTCACTCAAAGTAGCGATCACTCTGGCTTTTGTCGGAGCGGTGGTGGCGGAGACCGTCGCCTCCAACAAAGGAATTGGCAACATGATGATGATTGCGTCCTCGTCATTCAACGTGCCGCTTGTCTTTGCTGGTCTACTGATCCTGGCCTTTCTAGGCGTGTTGCTGTACGGAGTCTTTGCCTTGCTCGAACAACGTTTTGCTGGCTGGGCCACAAGACGGAGTCGTTAACCTTCAAACGCAAATCTGGAGAATAATTTTTATGACAACGAATTCTATAAAATCGATCGCTGTGTATTGCGGTTCGAATACGGGAGCTGGAACCAAGTACATGGATTCGGCGAAGGAGCTTGGCACTTTGCTGGCGAAGTCCGGCATCCGGCTGATTTATGGAGGCACACACAAAGGCTTGATGGGAGCGATTGCTGACGCGGTTCTGGAAAACGGAGGCGAAGCTTACGGTGTGATTACGGAGCGACTATTGGGAAAAGGGCATCTTCATGATGGGCTCACAGGACACGAAGTCACTGCCACCATGAAGGAGCGAAAACACCGCATGGCGCAGCTCGCCGACGCTTTTATCGGGATGCCAGGCGGAATCGGTACGATGGAAGAATTTTTAGAAGTTTGGACGCTTAACCAATTGGGCGATCTCGATAAACCGCCCGGCTTGTTCAGCGTGGACGGCTATTTTGAACCGTTCATGGGTTTTATCGATCACATGATTCAAGAAGCATTTTTGCCAGCCGCTCACAGAAACTCGGTAGTGGTGGAAAGCGATGCAAAGGCCCTGTTGGAAGGTTTACTCAGCTTCGAAAAGGTGACGGTTCCAAAGTGGCTGTAGTGTCACAGCGGCTATTGATCAATCGAGTAGGCCGCGTTGTTTCAAATCGGAAAAAATCAACCGGCTCGCTTCGGAAATTTTGTCACTATCCCTTGAGTCGAGCCACGTGATCTCTTCGATTTCGGAAGAAGGCTTGAGCGTACCTTTAAAGGGAGCGGAATAGCAGGTCATCTTAACGATCAAGCCCTCCGCATGCCCATCCGCCTGAGCTTCATAGACTCCAATCAAAGCCGCCTGGTCCGCGAGGATTTCCACAGCAAGCTCCTCTTTCACTTCTCGCACCAAAGTTTCGGTGTCGGTCTCGCCTGCTTCCCGTTTGCCGCCCGGAAGGTACCAGACATCCTTCCCTTTGCTGCGTGCCCCGAGGATCTTTCGATCTGCGAGGTGTATCCAAGCGATCTTATCGATAACTTTCATCTAGGGCAGGGCAGCGTTCGAGGAAGTTCACCTGCGACTATGCAGAAGTGGTTTGAAAGGGGTTGAGCGGATAGCTGCTCATTTTGCCCGGGTTGAGAATACCTTTCGGATCAGTTTGGCGTTTCAGTTCGACCTTCGCCTTTATGAGGTCCTCGAAATAGCCTTCCTCCAGGTGGTAAACGTGGGGACTTGTGGTGGTGCAGCCAACTTCTTCCGCGTAGGCTACGATTTCGTCGAGACGCTCTTTCGTGGTGTAATTAATCGCGGGACCGCCGCCTGGAACGACGGATTCTTCTCCTGCCTTCCACTTGCTGGTAGCTTTCACCCATTCGAAATGGGAGAATATTTCTTCAGGGAAGCGTTCCTTCAGTTTCTTGGCCGCATTGAGAGGATCCTCTCCGTAGTCTACTTGCAAATACGTCCAGTGTGGATGGTCCTTTAGAATCCAGAGCATGGTATGGTTCCAAGTGTAGTCGGTTATGTGGGGCGGGCGTAGGGGCTCGACCGCGGCGATGAAATGGCAATTTTGAATGCCTGCTTCTTTGGCCAAGGCGAGCAACTCCGGTGTTTTCGATTCGTCAATCTGTATGAACGCGGAGTGATGGCCTTGCGGGAGATATTTCTTGAGGGGCTTGAAAGTATCGGAGATTGGCCCTTCAAAGAAGGAAACCAATCGCTTGGGCAGGTCGCTACGGTTAGCGATTTCGTGACACCAGTTGTAGAGTGCATCGAAGTCGGAGTGCGCAAAAATGTGTTGGTCGTACTTTCGCTTAGGAGCCATGCGTAGGGTAAGTTCCACTACGACTCCTGTGGTTCCGTAGGTGTTGATGGCTGGGAGGCAATCGTCCTCTTCGAAGGTTAGGATCTTCGGCTCGGCCTCGACAGTTAGGATTTTCAAACGCTTTACCATGCCACCATTGGCAGTGCCACCGTAGGTAATGGAACCGATGCCGCCTGAGCCTCCGCAGATGAAGCCAGCGATAGAGCTCTTGACGAAGGTCGAGGGAATGCAGCGCATTTCTAATCCGCTTTCTCGGGCTTTGTTCTCCAGGTCAATCACCCGGACGCCCGGCTCTACGGTCGCCTCGCCATCTGCGATTTCGATGATCTTATCTAGCTGCATCAACTCCAACAAAATACCGCCGTAGAGTGGAGTGCATTGCCCGTAATTTCCGGTGCCTCCACCGCGAACCGTTACAGGGATCTGCTCAGAATAGCACCAAGATACCAAGGCTTTGAGTGTTGCGAGATCAGGTACGAGCACGACTGCGTCAGCCCGCTTCGATTCGAGCTCATTTTTGAGCAGCGGGGAGAAGTAGGCGAAGTCTTTGGAATACTTCTCTAGGTCTGTATCCTCTTGGAGAATACGAGAAAGGTCGACGAGTTGGGCTAGCGATTCGAGTCGTTCAGGTGTTAATTGAGACATGGCAGGTTAGTTAAGTGATTCGGGTAGAAATGAGTTGGATATGGCAGCTTTCCAATCGAGGTCTGCGGGCACCATTTCGAGGTCGCGCAGTAGTTCGAACTGGGTTCGCGTGCGGCTCGGGTCGATGGCGTAAAAGGATTCGTCCCACTGGTAATCGCCGTCCACTAGGTGGTAGTTTATGATTTGCTTGCGGCCCCATTCAACGTGGTCTGGCTTGAGCACAGGATTCAGCTCGACGAGCAAATCGTTTGTGGCTGAGGCATCGCCGTTTAGGTAGTCTTGCCAGCCGCGAGCTGAGGCTCGAACAACAGCTTTAACCACCTCAGGATGTTCGGCTGCGAACTCTTCCCGCGTATATACGCAGAGGAAGGTTTGATAACCAGCGTCGGCAAGAGGAAGAAGCTTTAGGTCGATGTCCGCTTTTTCAACCTGGTAGGGCTCGTTGGTGAGATAGGCTTGTTGGACAAACTCTTTCGATTCGTCTGCCATGAATCTTTGGATACCGTAGTCGTGCGGAACGGCTCGCAGCTTTATATCAAAATGACGTTCCATCCACAGGTGAAACGGTTTTCCTAGCTGGAGCATGACGGTATGCTCATCTAGCTCAGGAATTGAGTTAGCCGGATTGGACTCGTGAAGCATCAGGGCCAAGGGCGAACGTTGGAAGTAGACCGATACGGCAAGCAAGGGCATGCCGCGAGCTCTGGCCATGAGAATATCCTCGATACGGGTGATGCCAAAATCCGCTTGGCCGGAGGCGACCATCTGGGCGTTGATCATTTGCGGATTGCTAGGTTTTACGTCCAGATTCACGCCCTCATCGCTGTAGAAACCTTGCAGGGAAGCGTGGAAAAATCCGCCTGTTTCAGGCTGGGCGTACCAGTCCGTTTGCAAAACGTACGGCTTCGAGTCAGCCGCCTCTTCAGCGTTTTTGTCCCCGCACCCAGCCAAGAAACTGAGAGCAGCGAGGGAAGCGAAGCCGGCAGATTTCGCGACTACTGATTGCATAAGGTTACGATGCTTTCCGCCAGAGCGGCAGCTCCTTTGTCCAACCACTCTCTTCCATCTTCGATGGTTGCGAGACTAGCGTCTCCGATTACTCCGGAATCTGAAATATCCGCCGTTACCCAAGAGTAGGTCGCAGGGGCGCACTCGGCCCTTAACTCTGCGGGATCGTCTACAGAACCTGGATACTCGCAGGGTAGGTAAGTCGAATCCACGAGTTGATGGTCTTCGGTGGCAGCCATCATCCAGGCGGTTTCAACCTGATTTGCGTGGAATCCGAAAGCCGCTTCCTGCTTGCTGATTGGAGGAGCGAAACCGGAGCGCAAGAAACAGGTCGAGATGTCGGATTTCTCAGCTTGGAATTCCTGCATGCAGGCTCGCACAACGGACATGTTTCCGCCGTGCGTATTCAAAAAGGCGAACTTACGGAAGCCCCAGCCGTAGCACTGCTGGAAAATGCTGTGAACGAGGCGGCGGAGAATTTTGGCAGGGACAAAGAGGGTTCCAGGATAGCCTACATGTTCGTTGCTTTTGCCGATGGTGACTGGCGGGGTCACGAAGACTGGCGTTCCTTCTGGCACTTTAGGCAAGGCCAAGCTAAGCCACGCTTGTCCCATCAAGGAATCGACTGCAACCGGCAATTGAGGACCGTGCTGCTCGATGGCTCCCGTAGGGATAATAACCAAAGCTGACTCTTTGTTGGGAAAAGCCTCGATCTGGGATGGCGAGTAGGATGGGAGATAGAACTTTCTGTAGCTTGGGAAGCTCATGAGGCAGGCGGGATGTAGTCGGTTTTGAAAGTGATGGCACCGTCGTTGGGTAGAGGGGCTCGTTCGGCGATCTCATGCAGGAGGCGAGCGAGATGTGCGCCCGATTCTTCCAAAATGGCCGGAGCAGTCTCAGCGGCTTCGGCCGGTATCAGGCCACCTTTTAAAGGATCGCAGAATTTCGGTATTCCAGGCTCATAGGCATCGTTCGGAATAGGATCTGCAGATTCCACGGCGGGCTCGTCCAAGAGGTAAACCGCCAGGGCTCGCGCCTTCTCGCGGTCTGGCGTTTTAACCGGACCGCTATTGGCGCTTCCCATTCCCATGGCGGAGGCTTGCCGGTATGGGTGTAGATCCAATCCGAGGCCACTTAGGTTTACGCAAAACATCTGCAGCCCGTGTTTGATTCGCATATCCCGTCCCATGATGTCGGTAAACTGTTCGTTGTATGGGCCGGTATTGAAAAGGATGACCTTTTTAAAGCCGGTAAGCTTGATACTGTCCAAAACGCTATCAACGAGATCGTACGCAGTTTCGAAATCCAGAGAAAAGGACGCATTCGAGAATGGTTGCGGCTGGAAACGAACGGGCGGGGTAACGAGGATTTTTTCGCCCAAATCCGCTTTCTGTATCGAGTCTTTCAGTACGGCAGACCCGATTGTCTCTTCCACATCCATGCCGAGTCCGATTCCCCAGTCGGCGAATCCATGCAAAGGAACGACGACAAGAGTCTCCTCCTTATCCGGCCAGTTGTAGATTTTAGTCCAGGTGTAGTGGGCCCATGAACTGGTGATGTCTGAATCTGCTATCTTTATGAACATGTCGTTATTCGAAAGGGTGTGGCTTTTAGCGACGCGCTCCCACAGTTAAGCCTTCGCCCGTGGGAAGTATGGTTGAGACGAAATCCGGGTGTTCCAATATCGCCTTGTTAAACTGTATGCAGCCGTTGATTAGAGCCGCTTCCTCCTCGTCCGCTGGAGGGGACGCGATTCGTCCGTACGCGAAAGTGTTGTCCGCTACGAGTAAACCGCCTGGCCGAAGCGCTTCAGCGGCCAGCTCGAGATACTCCGGATAGTGGTCGCGATCCGCGTCCAGAAAAATGAAGTCCAGTTTCCCTTTCGCTGCGACTTGGGCAAAGCCTTCCAGCCCTGGAGCTTCGATACAGGTTACTTGTTTAGCGTATCCATATTTCTCGAACGTTTCTGTAGCGACGGCGACGTGCTTGGGCTCGATGTCGACTGTGTAAAGATGTCCGTCCGCAGGGAGCTCCCTTGCGATGCAGAGCCCGGAGTAGCCTCCCAGTGTTCCGATTTCCAAAACATTTTTTGCTCGGCATGCGTTCAGCAAGAATGCGAGGTGGCGCGTGTCTTCCCGCGTTAGTTGGATACCCGGTAAGTCCGCGGCGGAACTACGCTCGCGCACTTCTTCGAGAGCAGGATCGTCATCGAGCAGAAGCTCGCTGACGTAGTTGGATATAGAGGCGTCTTGCAGTGAGAAGTTTTTTAATACGTCAACCATGGCTTAGTGTCGCTTACCCAAAAAGGGGGAGTATTTCTAAAGCCATTAGCACGAAGAATGCCGTTTGGTAGAAAAGCTGCTAGAGCAAATGCGCTTAATTTTTGATATGCCCGTATTTGACCTAAGTTCCGTTTTAGAGGTCCTCGGCACCGTATTGCCAGAGGAGAGAATCATCCTGCGAGAAGGCTCCTTGGAGAAACTCTCGAAGGATTTCTACTGGTACTCGCCTGTACTCAAACGTCAGCTTGAAGACAAAAAGGCCGATTTCGGATTGATGATCGAAACCCGGGAAGAGCTGCAAAAGGTGATTTCGATTTTGTTCGAATACCAGGTTCCGATCCAAATTAGAGGAGGGGGAACCGGGAACTACGGTCAGCTGATTCCTCTCTATGGTGGAGTGATACTAGACCTTTCCGGAATGGATGCGATTCATTCGGTGGAGGAAGGGGTTCTCCGAGCGGAGCCCGGTGTTAGGATAGCGACGATCGAACTAGAAGCGGGCAAGGCAGGTTACGAGATGCGCTGCATTCCGTCGACTTGGGTCAAGAGTTCCTTCGGCGGATTCCTAGCCGGTGGTTCGGGTGGAATCGGTTCAATCACTTACGGTGGAATCGCCTCCAATGACAACATGGTTTCTGCCACCATTTGCACAGTCGAAGCAGAGCCGAAGATTGTGAAAATCGAGGGACCGGATTGCCTGCGTGTGTTACACACTTATGGAACCAACGGGATTTTGGTGGAAGCCGAGATGAAGCTGGGTGTGAAGCGAAAGTACGAGCAACTGATTTTCTCCCATGCCGATTGGAGCACGCTGTTCGATTGGACCAATTCAATTGCCCAAGACCGCTCGATTCTGAAGCGCTTGGTAACGCAGTTTGATGGTGACATCGTCGATGCGTTTAAACCTCTCAGACGTTACTTTACCGAGGGAGAGCACGTCACTTTTCTTCTTATCGATGAAGCTTTCGTGGAAGGCGTTTTGGCTAGCGCTGAGGAGGCGGGCATCCGTTTCTGTCATCAAATGCCGCTCAACTTCCCGCCAAAGCCGCCCTACCTGACAGACTACACCTGGAACCACACCACGCTTTGGGCTCTGAAGAAGGATCCTAACATCACCTACCTGCAACTCGGCTTCGGTCCAACTGGTTTCAAGGAGCGGGCCCAGCTGCTCAAGGATGCGTTTCCGGACGAAATCTTCCACCACCTTGAATTCACCGCCAACCATGAGCCGGAAGGCGAGGCGACCGGCATCAGCTGCGGAGGACTGCCTATCGTCAAGTTCACGACCGAGGAGCGCTTAAACGAGATTATCTCCTTCTGTTGGGACAATGGTATCTTTGTGGCGAATCCGCATACTTGTATCTTGGAAGAAGGCGGTCGGCATGACGATTTGGACGAGAAGCGTCGCCTAAAATCTCTCTACGATCCGAAAGGCCTGCTCAACCCAGGTAAAATGAAAACCTACGAAAGCAATCCTTTCACCGCCCCTGTATAATGTTTACGAATACGAAATATTTCCGACAGATCTTTAATGCTAAAGTAGTTTCCAGCCTAGGACTCGCGTCTTCGCTAGTTTTCCTAGTCGGCTGCGGTAACGATGAATCAACGGAGGCTGGTGACGAAAGCGCGTTGACCCCGGTTAGCATCCAAACCGACTGGTATGCCCAGCCCGAGCACGGTGGATTCTACCAGGCGAAGGTTGCCGGCATCTACGAGGAGGCAGGGCTGGATGTGACGATTTCCCAAGGTGGGCCCAATTCCAACGCGGTTATGAAAGTGGCCCGCGGTCAGATGGATTTCGGGATCGGTCGCTTGGACGACATCGCTCTCAGGATCGAAAAGGGCTTAGATATCGTGATCGTCTCCGCTCTCATGCAGCACGACCCGCAAGCACTGTTGCTCCATGCAGACAACCCGATTTCTAAAATCGCAGAACTCGACGATCAACGAATCATGATTACTCCGGGCTCTGTCATGGTACAGATGATGGAGAAAAAGTACGACCTCTCCATCCGTATCCAGCCCTTGGATTTCGGGATAGGGCGCTTCCTTTCCGATCCCGGCTACATCCAGCAATGTTTCGTGACAAGCGAACCCTATTTTGCCCGGAAGAACGGAGTCGAATCCAAGGTCATCCTTATTTCCGATTTGGGATTCGATCCTTACCGAGTGATTTTTGCCAATCGAACTATGGTTGAGGAAAAGCCTGATGTGGTGGCCGCCTTTGTTGCCGCTACCATAGAAGGTTGGTCTGACTATGTCGACGAAGCGACCGATAGAAGCGCCGCAAACGCGATGATCTCTACCGAGAACAAGATCATGGATGATCCCGAGCTGCTCGCCTTTTGCGTGCAGTCCATGAGGGATTACAACTTGATTCACGGAATAGAAGAAGAGGGAGACGCGAACGGTTTGCTTCGCAAAGCGCGTATCCAAGAAGCCATAGACTTGATGGTGGAGCTAGACATACTCGAAACCATCACCCAGGCGGAAGACGTCTATACCACGGAGTTCCTGCCTGAGAACCTGCAGTCCATGCTGTCCGACGAAGAGAAAGTTCCGTTTCAGCCTTAGGTCCTGAACAAAGCCTAACTTTCTGCTAGCTCTCGTTCGTTGGAACGGGAACTTTTTTTGCGTGTATCCAGCAGGTTGAAAAAGGCGTTTAATCCCACTGCGAAGATGATGGCGAGGACTACGTTGCTCGTTACGAGTAGCCGTACGATCAGAGGCCAAGAGGCGGTGGCGTCGGGCAAGGCTTCCAGCCGAATGGGTAGAAGCAGAGAGCAGAGCACTGTTAGCCCGATGGTGTAGGCGTGCCGTATTTCGCTGGTGGACTGAGCGAGTACGCGGATACCCGAGATCGCGATCATAGCGCAAACCAGGAGGAAGACGCCGCCGAGAACGGATCGAGGAAGCGAGACCAACAATGTTCCAAATTTTGGACACAGTCCGTAGAGTGCGAGGATCAAGGCGGCGACTTGGACTACGCGTCGGCTTGCGACTCCGGTAGCGGCGATTACTCCGATATTTTGAGTGTAGCTGGTACAGGGAAGCCCGCCGAAAAGGGAGGCTATAAAACTACCGGCTCCTTCCGCCATGATGCCGCGGTTTATGTGGCGCTTTTGCAGCGGTTCGTCCGATGCTGCGCAGGTGGCGGCATAGTCGCCCAGAGACTCTACGATCGATCCGATGAAACCGATGGTCACAGCGAAAATGGCAGTCGGAATCCATTCCCAGCCAAAACCAGGGCCGCCGTAGGGAAAGAGCTTTGGGATGGCGAACCAAGAAGCTTCTCGCACGGGGCTCCAATCCATTTGGCCGCTGAGGCTGCCGCCTACAAGTCCAACCAAAAGGATGGAGAGCAGGATGGCTCCTCGCGCGAGCAAGCCGCCGAATAGTTTTTGAAATCGCAGCTGCAGGATCAGGACAAAAAGGATGACTGTGGTGGCGAAAGCGAAATTGCTCCAATGGCCACTCCCCACCGCGAGGCGTGTTGCCACCTGTCCCAGGCTCAGGGCGATGCAAATGATGACCGTCCCGATCACGACGGGCGGAAACAGTTTCTTCAAGGGAGACAGCCAGCCCAAGGCTCCGACGATCGTCTGCAGGATCGATGCGATCCAAACTCCGCCCCAAACGGCCGCCAAGCCGATTTGACCCGCGACCGGTGCTATGACTCCGGTCACCATGGCGGAGCAACCTTGGATGATGGGGAGGCGGTTGCCTATGGTTGTTTGCAGGATGGTTGCGATACCCATGGTGAACAGGCAGGCGTTGATCAAGTCGGCCCGTCCACTCACGCTCATGCCAACCGCCGAGGCCACCGCTAGTGGAATTACGAAAGGGGAGATGTCCACCATGGTGTGCTGCCAGGCGTAGAAGAGCGTTTCGCTAAAGCGTTTGGGGCTTTCTTCTATCTTGTAGTGCAGCGTTTGCTTGGGGGAATCTGGATCGGAAGCGGACGGATTAGGCACGGAGGACATCGCGGGGCGCTATGCAAGATTCCTGCCAAAGAAATTCCCGCATCGGCACGTCAGTTGCTAGGGCTGAGGTCTTCTATGTTTATCACTCCTGTCGGCAATCGTTGGTTTTTCACTACCCAAGCGGATCACAGTGTCCTCGTGGGGCAAATCGCATCCTTTTGGGGAAACGAGGAGTTCGCCGTGCCCAAGCCCATGCGATCGATGATAATTGCAGCCGCGGAGCACGACCACGTTTGGGTTCGGGAGGACCATCAGGTTTTGCTTAAACCGGAAGGAGTGCCATTCGACTTTGCGAACCTTCCGTACGATCGGCATACCAGTCTCTATGCTGAGGGTGCCAGGCAGGTCGCTTCGCGAGACCTTTATGCGGGCTTTATGGTTTCCTTGCATGGCATGGGAATCTATAACTACCGTCATGGAACGGATGATACGATGATTCGTCCGCGAAATACGCCCCACGATGCCGAGGTTATAGATGCCTACATGGCTGGGGAGGCGGCCTACCAAAAGTCGCTTCAAGAACAGTTGGCTCCCGAATTCGCTCCTTACTTAGAGGAGGACACGCTTTGGACGAACTACCATATTTTTCAGGTTTGGGATCGGCTTGGGATCTTGTTGAGCAAGTACCAACAAGAGGACTTTATCATTGATCCTGCTCCGCTCGACTACGAAGGCGGCAGCACCAAGCTCGCTTTTACTAGAATCGAAGAAAACCATTTTCGGGTCAGTCCGTATCCGTTTTCCAAACCGAAAGTAAGCTTCAGTTTCATCGCTCGATGGGTGGACCAAATCTCGTTTGACGATGAGGAACAGTATCGCTGCGTGCTTGACCAAACGACGCGTATCCCGGTCACCTATACGTTCGAAGCTTAATCGCCGATTTTATCCAAATTAAAATGTCTGAAAAACCGCTACGTGTAGCAATCGTCGGATCCGGAGTCGCCGGAAGTCTTCTTGCCTACGGACTCTCTAATGATCCTCGCTTCGAAGTGTTCTGTTTCGAGAAGGTTGCGGCCGATGATTATTCTCTCGCCGGGACCGGCCTGAACATCAGCCCAAACTCGATTACCACCCTGCGTAACTTCTATCCAGAGGTCGCCGAGGACCTTTTAGAGAGCAATCTGCCTTGGAAGGAGTTCAACGTTTCGCTGGTAACCGGGGAGCCCTTAATCTCGCTCAACCTGCTCGATGTTGCGGATGATCCGGGGGTGCGTATCCGTTGGGCAGATCTCTACACGCACTGCCGCAAGCCTGTGATGGACAGGATTACCTTCGCGACAGATGTGAAGTCGATCGCCTATGAAGAGGGTGGTGAAACGCTGAAGCTTACCTATACCAACAGCCAGAGCGACACGGTGCATGAGCTCGATGGATTGGACTTAGTCGTGGGAGCAGATGGACGCTATTCTCTGGTTCGCGATACCTTTTTTCCGAAGATCCAATCCCGTTTGTGCGGCATGGGAATTTGCAGAGCTCTTTTCTACGATGAAGGGAAGCCGAACCCATTGCGTGAATACGGACAATGGTTTTTAGGAGCCCACCGTTTGCTCGGTTTCCCGCTTACCAATGGGGCGAACTACTGCACGGCGACTTTCCCGATTCCGATCGAAAGCCAGATTCCTCCCGAAAAGAAATCGGTGGAAGGGCTTTACCAGATGTTCGCCCCCGAAGGCGTTTCTCTCTGCAAGGAGGCGAAATTCATTTTGGAGGGAATCGCTTCGGAAAAAGATAATCTCCATTGGGCCCGTTTCCAAGTATCCGATTTTCAATGGCAGGATGAAGCCGGTCATGTTCTTTTGCTCGGCGATGCCTCTCACGCTATGGTGCCGACCCTTGGACAAGGGGCGACGCAGGCGATTGAGGATGCCTGTGCGGCAGCGGATTCCCTCAAGCTTCTTTATGACGAAAAGAACCGTGGAGGCAGCGTCGTGTCAGCTCTGCAGCATTATCGTGAACGCCGAGAAGCTCGGGTGCAATTTTGCTCGGACCTCAGCGATGACGCCTCCGATACGCTGCGTCCGGATACCGATGTGGTTAAGGATACGCTGCGTAAAGCTCAGCCTCCCTTTCTCGATCAATTGTCTCGTTTGTATCGAGACGTCCCCAAACCCCTCGTTAACTCCTAAGTCTTTGATCCGTGGTAATAATTGATTCCGTAACCAAAAAGTTCGGCGAGCAGTTTGTGGCTCTCCAAGATATTTCGCTCACCATAGACGAAGGTGAATTCGTGGCTATCATCGGCCCTTCCGGCTGCGGAAAGACGACGCTTCTTCGCCTCGTCGCGGATCTAGAGAAACCGACCGAGGGCGAAATTACGATTGAAGGGCATGCTCCCAAAGAAGCGAGACGGCAACATGAGATCGGCCTCGCTTTCCAGCGGCCCGCTCTGATCGATTCCAGAACCGCGCTCAAGAATGTGGAGTTCACGCTAGAAGTGGCGGGCTTGGAAGGTGCCTTGGATCCAAAGGCTTTGCTCGACAGCTTTGGCCTCGGAGATTTCTACAACTACTATCCGCACCAGCTATCTGGTGGTATGCAGCAGCGTGTGAACATTGCGTGTGCCTGCGTGCACAACCCGCGTCTTCTACTTCTCGACGAGCCCTTTGGAGCGCTCGACGAGATGACTCGTGAACGCATGATCTTGTGGATGCGCGATATCCATTTGGCGAACCCGCGTACGACCCTGCTGATTACGCACAGCATTGAAGAAGCAGTGTTGTTAGCCGACCGAATCGTCGTGCTCTCGGCGAAACCAGGACGGATTTCTGAGATCATTTCAATTCCCAGAGACGGTGAAATTGACCGCACTTCGCCGACTCATGTTCGCCACATCGCTGAGGTCCGAAAGGCTCTTCACGCTGTGATGGGCGACGAGTGATTAAGCCGTAATTGGCCAGCAATTACACCATCTTCCGGCGCCAGCGGAAGAGATAGCTTTCGAGGAATCGGATGCCGAGATAGGCAAAGATAGCGATCACGCTGGCCAGCAATCCGACTGCGAATAGACGGTCGCTCCGGTATTCAGTCGAGGCTTGTACGATTAGGTAACCCAAGCCCTCTTGGGCGAAAAACCACTCTGAGACGATTGCTCCCGTTATTGCTCCCGTGAGGGCAATTTCTTGGGCTGCGATAAAGTAGGGCAAGGCCGCCGGCATGCGAACTTTTCGAAATACGGTCCACTGTGAGGCGTTGAGGCTGTAGCAGCGATCAATGAGCACTTGATCCACCTCTCTCAGACCCTTGGACATATTTGCCAGGATCGGAAAGAAGTTGAAGAAAATCACTACCAGAACCTTTGGCGCCAGAGTGTCTCCCATCATTACAATCAGGATACTCGCATAGACGGGCAAAGGTAGGTTCTTGATTAGGATGGTCCAAGGAGTGGAAAACTCCTCGAAGCTCTTCATGTACAGGTAGGTCACCGCGATCGCGATGGCTACGAGGTTAGCTAGTACGTAGCCGAGCAGGGCGATCTTCAGGGTGGCTCCCGTATGGTACATGAGCCGGCCCCATTCCTCCACGAGCACTCCGAAGACTTTAGGGAAGGAAGGAAAGAGGAACTCGCTCGGTTGAAAAATCAAAGTGACCAGTATCCACAGAAGTGGAATGGACAGGAACATTAAGGGAAAGGCGAGACGCTGGCGGTTGTTCATAGTCAGTCAGATTATTTCTCGTCGGCTGCTGCTGCGGGACGACTGGGTAAGATTTGGTTCAGGATAATGCCAAGGATGGCTGCCAGACCGACTCCTCCAAGTTCGATCCCACCGAAGGTCCAAGTCAGTTTGCCGACTCCCACCACCATGATCACCGCGAACACGATGTAGTTCTTGGGGTCTTCAAAATCCACTTTGGCCCGCACAATGGTATTGAGACCCACTGCGGCGATCATACCGAAAACGATGACCATGACTCCGCCCATGACGGGGACTGGCACGGTTCCGAGTAAGGCGCTAAGCTTGCCGCTGAAGGCGAGCAGGATCGAAACGATGGCCCCGATGCGCATGTAGGTAACGGAAAAGGCTTTGGTCAAAGCGACGGCGCCAGTGACTTCTGAATACGTGGTATTGGGAGGGCCGCCGAACAAGCCAGCCAAGGCAGTGGCGATTCCGTCGCCCAAAATAGTTCGGTGCAGGCCAGGATTCTCCAAGTAGTTTTGCTTGGTAACCGATTGGATCGCGAGCACGTCGCCCACATGCTCAACCGCGGGGACAATCGCGACCGGCAGAAAGATTAAGATCGCTCCGATTGACCAAACGGGCATCTCGAATCTGCCTGCCTCGGAAGCGGAGGTCCATGGAAGTTGTATCCAGGGAGCTTCGACAACGGCTGTATAGTCCACGACGCCAAAGGCGATTGAAATGAAATAGCCGACTCCCGCCGCGATGATGATCGGTAGAAGATTCAGCAAACGTCTTTTGGATAGGGCGATGGCGATTGCTACACCGGCCGTAACGGCGGAGAGGATGGCGGCCTGGCCATTAAAGACGCCTGAGGAATCGAAACTGACCGCCATGTCCGAAGCGATTGGGGTCAGACCCAAACCGATGACCATGATGACCGGACCTGTGACAATGGCCGGGAGAACCTTTTGCACCGCGTTGATGCCCCTCCATAGAATTACGGCGGAGAGGATGGCGTATACGATGCCGACGCTGGCCATTCCGCAAAAAGTAGCGCCATACCCAAACTGAGCTAAGGATTGCTGGATCGGGGCCACAAAGGCGAAAGAGCTTGCGAGAAAGACAGGTACTTTCCCCTTGGTGATAAAGGTGAAGACGATCGTTCCCAGTCCCGCAGTGAAAAGGGCGATGGAGGGATCAAGTCCCGTGATGATCGGAATCAGAACCAAAGCTCCGAACGCGACGAAGAGCATTTGCGCTCCGATGACGTAGGTGTGCCAAGCTTTGAGGGAAGGATTGGTGATCGTCGAGCTGAGCTGGGTCATTGCTTTTTGTGGGATGGAGCTTCCGTGATACCGTACTGAACGAGGATAGCGGCTAGCTCGTTCCATCGCTTTTCTGTCATTTGGAGTGGGGCTGTTCCGTCTGTACCCACCACTTGGGCACGCTCGAGTTCGAAGCGTCGTTTTACGAGGACTGGATCAAGGTCGCCGTCCTCCATAAATCCGACTGTGATATCCACGGCCTCCTCTGGGTCGTTTAGCCAATCCTCGACTCCGCGGGACAAGGCGTAGCAGAAGCGTTTGAGCAGGTCGCTGTTTTCCTCGGCGAATTGTTTAGTGACCACGACGACGTCACAGTATTGGTTCCACCCATAGTCCTTGAGCATGAAGTGGGTCCAGTTCCTGATACCCTGGCGTTCCAGATATCTCGGTTCGTTTTGTATCCAGACACCGCGAAAATCGATGACCCGAGATTGCAGGATGAACTGGGCGTTTCCAGTGTTTTGAACCTTTACGAAATCTTCAGGCAAGCCAAGTTTGCGAGCTAGGAAGGGCGGGTACTTTCGGTCGTCCACTCCGACGCCTAGCTTTTTGCCAACCATATCGTAGGGAGTGATCTTCTTCTCGGTGACCTGGTCTTGCGGCACATCGAAATCCAGGGCCATGATCGCGTAGGGATTGTCCTTCTGAAAGGCAGCGATCGCCATCAATCCCATCGGGGTGGCGCTATTTTCGACGAGGATTACATTCTTTCCATGGCTGGTAGTTGCGAGATCTAGAAAGCCGCTGGAAAGTGTCTTCAGATGATCGATACCTGGACCGCCAGAACGAAGCTCCAGCTCGATTCCCACTTCGTCGAAATAACCCTTTTCGATGGCGACGTAAACTGCTGCAAACTGGTCGTTGAGAATCCATGGCATGCCCAGTCGTAAGGTTTGCTTCTCAGCCAGTGGCGGAAACTCCACGACTTCTCCAAACTCCGGGAGGAAATCGTTGGTCATGTAATCGCCGGCGGGCAGATCGGTTTCCACCTCCTCGAGGATTTCCTCGTAAGGACGGGAATCAATATCCGCCAAGCCATCTCCATCTTCTGGTTTGCTACAGCCAGCGACGAAGACGATACCGCAGGCGCATGCGGCTCGAAGTAAATTGGAAAAAGGCACGAGGAAAACGTTAGCCGAAATCGTGCCACGCGAGCGGTCCAAAATCTTGGAAGCTCTCAAGACGACTTAGGATGAAACTTGACCATGATGTCATCCCTCGGGGCCAGAACGACGTCCAACTTCGCCTCGGTCGAAGGAGGCGTTTGGTATTCAATGTCGTAGTAGCGAAGAATGTTACCAACCGCGGTCGGCTGCAGCACACGAGCGAGCGGAACACCGGCGCAGACATGGGCTCCGCCGCCAAATAGGCCATGCACATCCCGATCCGGCATGCCCGAGCCTTCCATGAATCGTTCTGGCTTAAAGGCGAGGGGATCTTCGTAGCATTCGTCGATGTAGTGGCCGAGCGTGTGCAGATGGGTTACCCAAGTCTTGGCTGGAATTTCGTATCCATCGAACTCGAACGCTTTTTTCGTGAGACGGTGGAATGCCATACTTGGAGGACGGAAACGCTCGATTTCCATGCAAGCAGCTTTGAGGCATGGCCACTCTTTCATGTTGGTAAATCGATCCGTTTCCCAATTTGAAAGTTCGGCGTCCATCTTCTCTTTCCACTCCGGAGTTTGTGTGGTCATCAACACGTTCCAAAGCACCATCTGCGAGGTGGTAGTCGATCCCGCCATCATGAGTTGCGACAGATCGTGGATAAGCTCGTAGCGAGGAATCGGCGGCTCGTCTTTGGGATGAGCGGCGAGACTCATGGACAGGACGTCGTTGCCCGGGCTGCCGTTCTTTTCCCGGTCCTCGATGATGGAGTTTAGATAACGGAAGATCTTTTTGCGGCGGTAGATACGATCCGGCCGCAGGTAGTAAAGGTGACGCCAAGGACCCAGTGATTCAGCCTTCAGCATCATCTTGTTGCTGATGGCCATGGTCTCGTCCATCCCGTCCGGCAGCTCGACTTGCATCAAGGCCCGGCTTGTCATCTTTATGATGATACGCATGCAGAACAGGCGAAAAGGAATCCACTCTCCTTTGTTTCTCGCAATCTCGCGATGGATGGATTCTCCCATCGCAGCCGTGTGCGGCATGATAACGCTCGGCTTGAAACCTGCCGTTACGCGGCGGCGTTTTTTCGCGTACTCAACTCCTTCGAGTTGGTTTAAATAGCGGTCGCTGAATTGCTCGCGGAAGTGGCGGTTCGAGGTTGGGTAGTCCCAGAGCTCCTTGTCACCCCAAATGAAGTGGTTCGCTTTCACGCCGGCCATAGCGACTCTTTCCTCGCCATGGTGCTTGATTTTGAAAATAGGTCCCGCCTCGCGGTATGAGTCCACGACCGTTCCGATTGGATCAACAGAGAACGCTTTGTCCCAAGTCTGGGCGACGCCTCGATCGTTCTTGGGTTCGTAGCTGGGAAGGGTGGCGAAGGTCTTTTTAACTTCTTGAATCATTTCTCAGGAGCCTCGGTTTGGGTTAGACGCTGGCTGGTTCGGTCGCTCGAGGAACGATGCGAACCTCGCACGGAGTCTGCGCTTCTCCGCCACTTTGCTCGATCAAGAAAGTGTCGCTTGGTGGAACGTCTTGGAGATCGAAGCTCTTCAGGATCAAGGCGACCATGAGTGGTCCCTGCAGCAGGGTTACGTTTCTACCAACGCAAACGTGAGCTCCTCCGCCGAAGAACCCGTTGTGCTTGGGGCTGAATTTCGCTCCGTCCATGAAACGCTTCGGATCGAAGACGTCCGGATTTTCGAAGTACTGCTCATCGAAATGCATGAAGGGCGGGCAGTAGACGCATAGAGTGCCTTCTGGGATTGTATAGCCTCCGAACTCGAAATCGCGGTTTGGCAGAAGCGGCAAAGTCAGAACCTGCGGGCGGTTGCGTTGTATTTCGAAAGTAAATGCTTTTAGACGCTCCATTCCGGCGACTGCCATGGCGTCGTAGCCATCCCAATCTTCCAGTTCTTCACGCAACCAATCCAGCCATCCCGCTGGCGAGTATATTTCCCGTAACATAGTGATGGTGAAGTGTGTTGTATTTTGGATACCGGCTACGAGGATGTAGTAGAGCTCGTTAACCAGATCGTCGCGAGTGCCCGGTGTTCCTGCTTTTTCTCTCGCCTCGATGACCTGCTGGAAATTGTCATCGGGTGGATTGTCGTCTGCGAGGCGTTCGTCGACGATGCGACCCATGATGTCGAAGGCGGCCTTTTTGTCCTCCAAATAGCTGGGCAAGCTGTAGTGCGCTTCTTGTTTCTGTGGAGACAGGGCCACGCCGGAGATGAAGTGTAATTGCCAGCGAACTAGGATCTCGAATTCCTCGTCGCTCACCGCCGCTTGAGAAACCGTTTCCAGATTGAAGCGAGTTATTACCCGAGGCAACCACTGGCGAAGAGCTACTTTTTCTCCTGCTTCGGCAGCTGCTTTCAAGTGGTCCCGCACGATGGAAGCGATTTTTGGCAGGTAGCGAATGTTGGAACTCACGCTGAACGACTTGTTGATCAGCTTGCGCTTGGCCCGGTGCTTTTCGCCATCGCTCGAGGTGACGTGAGGTTCTCCCAGTTCGCTTAGGAAGGCTCCGCGAGAGTCGCGGTAGCACCAGAGATCGCTGGAGGACCAGACAAATTCGTTCGCCTCCGTTCCGGTCAACAACACGAATTCGCGATCGCTAAAAGAAATACGGCATACCCCGCCATGACGTTTGTGCGCCGCCCGCATAAATTGAAGCGGTCCAGTTTGGAAAGACCAGTTTTCCTCCGTAGGAGCTGCAAAGTACGGGATATTTTCTGTAGTTGTTTTTTCGGACATTGTCAGGCTTTTGACGTTCTAAGCGGATGGGCAAGCGGGCTTCAGCATATTCGATACCCATTTTTCTTCCGACTGGATGAAATTGGCCTGCCTTTAGCTGAATGCCGTTTATGCGAAATTTGTGTCGCCCCGTTTTGACGTTTAGCACCAGCTTGCTCGCCGCTTGTTTTCTTTCCAGTTGCGGCCAAGGCGAGAAGGAATTGGAGGTTCCGGAGGACCTTCCGGAGTCCTTTGCCATTAATTCCGAAGTCGAAAAGACTTACAGCGAAAACCTGAAAGTTATTCGGGAATCTTTGCCGGCGGAGCGTTACGTCGACATGAGCTTTTTGCCGGAGGATGGCGATTACTCGGCTCCAGAGGAGAAGGGTCCAAGCTACGAGCTAACGGTCGGCTTGCCATGGATTTTTAACGACCAGCATGCTCCGCTCTACATCGCGCAAGCGCTTGGCTATTTCGAGGATGAGGGACTCATCGTGGATTTGAGAGAGGGAGGACCAGGAAGAAATCCTTTGGCTCTCTTAGCTGGAGGCTCGGTCGATATTGCGATTTCCTCCAGTGGGAACGCGATCGTCCGTTTGGCCGCGAGCGCCACCGGTGCGGACGTCGTAGCCATCGCCGCCATGAACCGAGGGAGTGGTTACTCTTGGTTGGCTATGGATGAGGATACTCCCAAGGAGCAGCGGTCGGACAAGGTCCTGACGCCCGCAGACTTCTACGGAGCAACAGTGGGGATCCAAGAAGGCGCCGATATGGCAATGACGTTTTTCTTGGAGAATTTTCCTTACCTGAAGGACAAGGTGAAGTTCACGCGGGCGGGATTTACGCCGGATCTTCTCGTGGTCGGAACGATCGATTTTTATGCGGCCATGTACGAGAACCAGCCGCGCCTGATCGAAGGGCAAGGCTTCAAGAATTGGACCGCATTTCGTTTTAGCGACTATGGACTGACCGATTTCGCCAACGTGCACACAGTGAGTCGAGAAATGGCTGAAACGCAGGGACCTGTTTTGCGGCGATATCTGCGAGCAGTGGGACGAGCAGTTCAATTGATGCTCGATGATCCGAAACAGGCGGCGGAGATAACCAAGGGCTACAGCACGACGACCCAATTAACGATCGAGCAAATCCTTCGACGTTTCGACCTGCAGCGTTCCATGATCGAAGCGAGTCCCGGCATGCCTATCTTGTATGCGCCGCTTGATACCTGGGACAGAATTGCATCCCAACTCTATACCTACGAGCAAATAGAATTTTGATCGAATCTCCGAATGTGTTTAGAAAATAGATACGATCTTTTAGTACGAGAAGCACGCTTACTAGGTTTCGATGGCACGACAGATATCGGGATAAAAGCAGGCAAAATCTCAGCCATCGGAAAGCTCGAGAATTGCGAGGCTTCCGAAATGATTGAGGCCAAGGGGCAGCTCGTTTTGCCCGCTTTCGTAAACGCGCATTTCCATCTCTGCAAAGTCTTCACTCTCGATTGGGTGGATGACGCGGCTATCGATGCCTATCATGCTCCCGGTATGGAGAACGCCGGTGAAGCGATCGATCTCGCCGCTCGGGTGAAAGCCCACTATAGCGAGGAGGTCTTGTTGCCTCAGATTACGCGAGCTCTCGAGTGGGCCGAGCGTTATGGAAACCTGTTTTTGCGCGTCTTTGCAGACGTGGATGGTAAAGCCGGTCTGACCGGACTGAAGGCAGTACTCAAAGCCAAGGAACTCTTTGCTGACCGACTCGAGCTGCAAGTCGTCGCCTTCGCCCAGGATGGAATTG
Source organism: Pelagicoccus albus (assembly GCF_014230145.1). Taxonomy (NCBI): domain Bacteria; kingdom Pseudomonadati; phylum Verrucomicrobiota; class Opitutia; order Puniceicoccales; family Pelagicoccaceae; genus Pelagicoccus; species Pelagicoccus albus. The sequence goes on along the minus strand of NZ_JACHVC010000013.1, from coordinate 597,658 downwards.
TACGGGAGCCCGAAGCCACCGCACTAATGGAAGAAGCGATGCAGCTGGGGGCTGATGTGGTTGGCGGAATCCCATGGATCGAGGATGGGAGTGCTGCCCAGCAAGCGCATGTCGACGAGATATTCCGTCTTGCCCTCAAGTACGATGCTCCGGTTTCCATGTTGTTGGACGATGCCGGAAAACCTGATCTTCGAACTCTGGAGATGATGTGTCGCAAGGCGATCGAAACCGGTTGGCAAGGGCGTTGTCTGGCTCATCATTGTCGTGCACTGAATGTCTATCCCAGCGATTACAAAGAAGAGGTATTGTATCCGTTAATGCGAGACGCAGGAGTTGGATTGGTTAGCAATCCGCACACAGGGCCCATGCATGCCGACCCGAGGGAGCTGGAAGCCTCTGGTGTGGATATTTGCTTGGGGCAGGATGATGTGACTGATGCCTACTATCCCTTTGGGCGAAACAATATGTTGGAAGTCGCTTTTCTGGCTGCCCACGCGTGGATGTTAACCCGCCGCGAGGAAGGGGATAAACTTTTGGAAATGGTTACCTCCAGAGCGGCTAAAGCCATGGGGCTGAAGGCTTACGGCATAGAGGAGGGCAATGAAGCGAACCTCGTATTGGTCAAGGGAGACACTGCCCGCGAGGCCTTGCGTTTTCACGAGCCGCTTACGGTGATTCGAAAAGGACGGATCGTGACTCCGGCCTAATCGTTTGAATCGCTTACTGGGCTGCCGGCGGCAAGGGAAGCTCTGGCAGGACTGTCTCCAAAATTTGGGCGCCGGCCAATACGCGAGCGTCTTCCCAGCGAGGTCCCGCGATTTGAAGTCCTACCGGAAGACCACGCTTGGTGAGCCCGACAGGGGCGGAAGCAGCGGGACCGCTTAGTAGCGTGAGAAGAAAGGTTTGGGCTACCCAATCGATGTATGACTGCATCGGTTTGCCGTTAATGGTCTCAGGGTAATTCTGTTCAACTGGAAACGGCTCGATCGGCATGCAAGGAGTGAGGAGCAGGTCGAAGTTTTTCCAAATCGCTTGCACGCGAGCGTAGATTTCACCGCGCTTTTTCTCCGCTTTTGCCAAGTCCAGAGAGGTAACCTTAAGGCCTTGCTCTATGTTTCCGCGTAGGTTGGGGCCGAGCTGATCCAACTTATCCAGTTTGTCCAGATGATGATTCATCATGAACTGTCCACGCAGAGCCAAAAAGGCATCTCGTCCGTCGCTAAGATCCAGCTCGATTTCTTCGACGATGTGTCCCGCTTTCGCGAGGGATTTTACCTTTTCTTCGATGAGCGAGGCGATTTCCGCGTCAACCTCCAGACCGCTGATGCTCGGACACCAAGCGAATCGCATAGGCTTTGGGGCCGCCGCGAAATCGTCCAAAACAGAAAGAAAGGACGCCGCAGGCTTGTTGGCCGAAATGGGCGAGTGGCTGCTGTATCCAGATATCGAATCCAGCATGAGGGCGACGTCTTTCGCGTTGCGGGCCATGGGGCCTTGTGTGCGAATCACATCCCAAGGCGAAGCGCTTTCCACGGTTGGAACGAGGCCAATGGTGGGTCGCAAACCAAGCACTCCGCAAAACGATGCAGGGATGCGAAGGGATCCGCCCATGTCTGAGCCCTCGGCCAGAGGAGACAAGCGGGCGGTCAAAGCGGCTGCACCGCCACCTGTGGATCCGCCCGCAGTGAGTTCGGTATTCCACGGATTGCGTGTTGGTCCGAAGAGTGGGTTGGTGGCGTGGGCTCCGGCCGCAAACTCCGAGGTGTTGGTTTTTCCGAGGATTATGGCGCCTGCCGCCTTTAGGCGAGCGACCACCAGGTCGTCTTGCTGCGGGACGTTGTTCCGATAGAGGGGGGAACCGTAGGTGGTTAAGATTTTTGCAGTGGGCGTGACATCCTTGATGGCGACCGGAACACCATGGAGGGGGCCGACGGGCGTCGACTTGTTGTCCAATTCTTTAGCCGCGCTCACTGCGTGGTCTGCGGCGACGGTGCAATACGCGTTGACCGAAGGATTCAACTTTTCGATACGCTGCAGATAGGCGGCAACGACTTCGCTGGCGGAAACTTGTTTTTGGCGGACTAGAGCGGCCAGTTCCGTGGCGCTTAAAAGTGGGATTTCGTTGGCTTGCACTGGGAGGAATTGAGAGCCGACGGTGGCACAAGCTCAAGGCCTTTTCGTAATCACGGCTACCAATCCGCCGCCATCCGGTCCTTGGTGCTCAGCTCCCCCTGAGACGAAAATCCGTCCATCTCCAAAAACGCTGGCCACTAAACCGCCCAAGGCTCCGCGTATGTGGCGTTGGGCGTTTATGTCGGTGTCGTCCAACATGGTATGGCGAAATCCGCGCACTTGGCCGCGACGATCCGGTTCGCATTTCACTAGCACTCCACAGACCTCGCTTGTTTGAGCCTTGCTAGTCTCCCGGAGTTTCAGAACTGCATCCAGATCGAGCGCGTCAACCATGGAGGTGGCATCGATTTGGTAGTGGCCGCTCCAATCAGGACTGTTCCCCAACACAATGACTTCGACTGCGGACACCTCCACTCCGGACGACACGCTAGCACGATTGGAGAAAAGGCTGTAGTCGCTCAACATCGCTTCTGCAGACAGTTGATCCTCCGACAACTCGCCCAGAGCGAGGGCGACTCCCCAAGCTCCAGCGACACGTGAAAGGGCCATGGCCCGATTCGGATCTCCTGAGCAAAGGCTTTTGCCCGCTGCGACTGCTTGTTTTGCGGCGGCTACGGTGAAGCAGGGGCACTTCAGTTGCACGAAGGAGACATCGTCGGGATTGGAAATCTGCGCGTCCTCCATCGCTCTCTTCACTGCCTCTAAAGTGAGCTTCCAATGAGTTTCCGTTCCAATCTCCCAGGCTTCGATGGGGCGAGTCATGGCGACTCCCAAAGCGAGCGCTTTATCTCCGCTTGCGGGAGGTATCTCGGTTTGCGAGCGGGTCAAGACGACGTAGTGCGGGCTGAGTACACCTTCGGTTCCGCCGGAAAGCACGCAGGGGATTTTCTCCGCGAGTTCCTCGATCGTGGCGTCGAGGTATTTTGAAAGCAGCAACATCAAGGACTGAGTGAAGTAGCCGCGGGTAAAGTCATTTACTCCTCCGTTCCCCTCGGTCTTACCAATGATGGCGACGATGTCCGCTGACTTGATTCGTCCTTCGATGATTTCCTGATCCAGAGCGGACAGATCGCCCGGATGTTTCATGGTCAGCCGGGTAGCTTTGGCGGTGGGGTATTGCTTCATTCGCTCGTCGTTTGAAGTTGGGGAGGCATCTTTTCGATGACGCCGTAGTAGAGGAGGATGGCGGCGGTACGTTCCCAGGTTTCCGGGTCGATGCTGAGCATGGGAGCGTCACCGACGGGGAGGGAAAGATCGCTCTGATAAGCGAGGCGTTTGCCGATCAGTTCCAAGGTCAGACTCGTTTCGGGAATAGCCGCTTTCACGATCTCGGCCGACTCTTCCGGATTTTCTATGATGAACTCGACCGCTCGCGAAAGGGCCCAGAGATAGCGGGAAATCTTCTCCGGTTCGTTTTCGACAGTGGAGCGTGTAGTCATAATTACATTACCAAAATCAGCCCAACCATGCTCTGCGAACTCCCAGACAAACCAGTTCTTGTGGCCGCGAGCTTCCAGCATACGGGGCATATTATCCATCCAACAGGTCATGAATTCGAAGGCGCCTTCGAGCAGTGGTTCGATGGCGGTAGAGGTTCTTTTGATTTCTACTTCGTCTGGCGAAACGCCCATCTGTTCAAGGGTGAAAGCGGTTAGGTACTCTGACCCCGGTTCCGCTCCAATTCGTTGGCCGCGAAAGTCTTCCGCTGTAATTTTCCTTTCCGATCTTTGATCGGATGGAGTTTTCGGATCGAGGCCGACCCAGGCGTAAGGATATTTTCGAAACAGAGCTCCGACTGCGATCGCATCTCCTCCGGTGCGACTGTGCTGAAGGCGAATAAGAGCGCTTCCATTTGAGGATGAAACGAAGTCAATCTGTCCGGCCACAAGCAAGCCGATCGGGTTTTTGCCGGGTCCGCCGGGGATGAGTTCTACCTCGAATCCCGCGTCGCGAAAGTAGCCTTTGCTCTGGGCAATGTAGTAGGCGGCAAATTGGTCGTTGGCGATCCATGACAAGCCGACCGTCAGCGGTTCGAGCGGCGCGTCAGCTGGTACAGGATCGAAGGATTTCCCGGTGAAATCGTTGTTGAGATAGGTCGTTGGCTTTAGGACTTCCTTAACGTCGACTAACGCATCTTCGATCGAGGGGTATTGGGGTTCTACCAAAAAGGCCGCGTTCTTTCCCTTGTTTTCTTCGGGTGAATCTGGGTTTTGGCCGCATCCAGCCAAGAGCCCGATGGCGACCAGAGCAATTGCGGCGGGTATCGGTTTTCTAATCATTGGGAGGAGGGGCTTGCACGTTTTATGCCGAACGTATTGCCGAAAGGAGGAGTTGAAATGTGGGCACAAAAAAACGCCTCTCCGGGTGGAGAGGCGCTGATTTAATTATTGCACGTAATTAGAATTTATAAGTCGCGGTCAGTGCGGCTTCACGTCCGGAACCGGCTAGAACCAAAGTATCGAAGAAGAGGTTCTGGCTCTTGTACCAGTCGAGGTTGTCGAAGAGGTTATCCACGTTGAGACGAACCGAGAAATTGTCGGTAAACTCGTATCCAACAGACATGTTAACCAAATAGTATTCTGGGAGTGTGATGTAGCCTGTCCAACCAGCTTCAACCTCAGCTGTATATTCGAGACCGGTAGTTATGCTCAAACCGTAGTCGGATAGGTATGACACGTAGAGCGAGTAGTTGTGGTCGGGACGACCTGGTTCTTCCGCTCCTGATCCTGAAAATTCCTCCACGAGAGGACCTCCGAAGGAGTTGAAACGAAGACCCCCATAAGCGGCGAAGGCTTCCTCGATCGTGATGCCCATGCGGTCCGCGATGAGAGGAATGCCGGTACCAAGGAGGCTGGTTGCCGACGGACGAGTAGTCTTTGAAGTGTTCAGCGCGAAGGTAGCGAAGAGATTGTCGCTGGCTGCCCAACGAGCGCTGAATTCGACACCCTTGGTGTTCTCGTCGATGTTAGCGGCCAACTGCGAGTTGTACTCGGTACGGTTTTGCTCGTACGCCGCGACGCTAATAGTGAGGGAATCGTCGAGGAAGCTTCCTTTGACACCAAGCTCCATCAAGTCCGAATCTTGCAAGTAGCTACCAGCGGAAATGGTTCCCACATCAACTTCGGAAGCTTGTCCGTCGTTGATGAAGGTCGACTTCGCAAATGTGAAGTAAGGAATCAGTCCCATGCCTGTGCGGTAGCTCAAGCTGGCATTGACCGCTGAATACGAATCGCTCGCCTCCGCTCCTGGCGTACCGGCGAGAACGTTGACGCGGTTAAGGAAGCCGTAGTTGGTAGACTCGATATCGATTTCGTGGATGCTCGCACCTACGTTTAGGAGAATGCTGTCGGCGAATGTGAAATCGCCGGTGACGAATGCTCCGAGGTCATCGTAAACGGTATCGATGATATTGTCGTAGATGTTAACCGAACGGTCGAAGTAGTCTGGAATGGCAGTCTTGTCACCACCTGGAATCGTCGCGATAGCGATACGTGTGTTAGCGGTAACCGGTTGCGATAGGTCGCGGTAGTTGAAGGGCTCAGTTAGGAAGTCCGCGAGCATGTACGTATCCAAGTGACGGAAGGTGCCTCCGAATACGAAGGTTGCGTCGAAGTTCTCCTTTTCATCCATATCGTAGACGAAAGTGAGCTTGTTTTCCCATACCGCGGAATCGTAGTCGTTGTTGAAACCGTAAGTGGTATTACGAGCGGTTTCGTAGGCGTCATAGAAAAATTGATACTTCCAAGTCAGGTTACCTCCGGGATTACCCTTCAGGTCGAAGAAGGCGGTCAAGTTTTCGCCATAGCCGTAGTCCTCGGGTTCCGTGAAACCGACACTGTTGCTTAGTTGCGTCGTACCGGTGATGTCGAGAGTCGCAATGGAAAGACCGGTTTCGGAATCGATCGTATTGGCTGCTACCCAGTCGTCGAGAAGAAGGCCACCTACAGTAAGGTTGCCGTCAGCATCGGCGGACAAGCCCGGGATACGGTTTGTGAACTGAGCGAAACCATTTCCGGCGTCGACTTCGTCTGGCTCGAGGCGGCCGCTTCCATCTCGGTCAAGGTTTGTAATAGACAAGTCTCCAGTGATGTAAGTCTTGTTGTCGATCAGGTCTTGAGTCACGCGGTTCCAGCCTGGATTTTGGATCTGGCTGAGGTCTGCGTACATGAAGCCGGTTTCCAGGGTGATGGTGTCGGTGAGATCCTGAACGATGTTGGCCTGGAAGATGGTGTCTTCATTACCTAGGTAATCATAGAAGCTTCCTGAATCTTCGTATTCGAGATAGAAATACGCGCCACCCGCTTTGTCGCCTAGCTTGTAAGGGATACCTGTTTCAGCCGTAACTTGGAACTTATCATAAGTTCCCACAGTTACGGTGTACTTTCCAGTGGCGTCTGTCTGGTACTTGGTGTTGTCGCCACGAGCGGTTCTTGGGAAGTAGTTGAGGATACCGCCAACGGAGCCCGCTCCGTATTGGACGGGAGGAATGCCCTTGATGAGTTCGAAACGGTCTGCTGCTCCGATCGGAGTACGGAAATTACCGCGATTCTTCAGCTTCTTGAACCCGCGGAAGTAGTTCTCCGCTTCCACGTTACGCACGTCGACGTTACCCTCGATGCCGAACTGATTGTTCGTGTATGCGCCAGATGCAACCGCGGCGATACGGCCCACTGAGTCGATGCCGTAGGACTCGAGGATATCGCCTTCGACGATATCAACGGAACGTGGGATTTCTAGCTGTGATTTGGCATAACCAAAAACGGAATCAACAGGCCGAGTCGGCAAGATTCCGAGAGGGTCGGAAACCTCCTCTTCAAAGGAGACTTCCTCGAGTTCTTCAACTTCGGAGTCTTGGGCATGTAGGGCTCCAGCTGCCAGGAAAACGGAGCTAATGCACAAGTATTTATATAGCGGGTCATTCATAGTGTGAGATCTTTTTAGGAACCGTTTGTTGTTGTTGGATCAATAACTCGGCCTTGAGCAGGCAACGTGCCAAGGACGTGACATTAAGCTGCGGTGAAAAATGAAAAATAATCATACTTCACATGAACCTTTCCAGATGGCCAGAATGGCATCGCTTTTGGGTGAGTTTCCTGAGCCCATGTTACTTGTAGCAAGTATCGAACAGATCGATACGATAACGATCCATTGCTATGTGGACTCTCTATTGCGTGCTCGTGCTTTCCGAATCGACTAAGCCTTTTCTTTGATCCTGTTGGGGAGCAGCCCATTAAGAATCAATGCCACTAAGCCGCCGGTAACAAAAGGGGTGCCAAAGACCAGTCGGACCCAATCGGGGAATACGTCCAAAATCTCAGGTTTCATCTGAAGGCCCACTCCTGTTCCCAAGGCGACCGCTAAAACGAGGACGCTTCGCTGGTCGAGTGGATGTCGGGCAGTGGTGACTCGGATCCCGGCCACGAGGATAAAACTGAAAAGAATCAGTGTGAGGCCACCGAGAACGGGGGGAGGGGTGATTGAAATCCAACGTCCGATCGGAGGAAAGATGCCCAAAATAAGCATGAAACCAGAGACGTAGTAGCCGATGCGTCGCGAGGCGACTCCAGTGAGTTGGATGACTCCGTTGTTTTGGGAAAAGGAAGTGTTTGGAAAACTGTTCAGAATTCCGGCGATGACCGAATTCAGTCCGTCTGCGAGCACGCCGCCTTGTATACGATTCCAGAATACGTTGCCCGTTGTCGGTTCTCCCGAAAATTCGGAAGTCGCAGTGAGGTCTCCCACTGTCTCAACGCCTGAAAAGACGTACATAAGAGCAAAAGGGAGGAGGTAGGCCCAATTGAATTCCAAACCAAAGTGGAAGGGCACTGGAATTATCACCCAGCCTGTGGAAGGGGGTGGCGCCTGAACCCAACCGAAGATGGCGCAAGTCGCATAACCGATTCCTAGCGAAAGAACGATTGAGGTAAGACGAAGAAAGGGCCTTCCCAGTCCGTTGCAAATGATGACGATTACAATGGTGATCCCCGCCATGAGATGAGGAGCCCAAACTGGAGCCTCCGTACCGAAGCCTCTAATAATGTATGTGAAGGCGGCAGGTACTAGCGAGAATCCGATGAGGATCAGGAAGGTGCCTGTTACGATGGGCGAGAAGAAATTCCTAAGCCGCGGAAGGATGGGGGCAAAGAGCATTTGCATGGGTGCAGCTGCCAGTGACATTCCGATCATCAGAGGAATTCCACCCGCTTTGCCGGTCTCGGCGAGAATGGGAATGAAGGCGAAGCTCGTTCCCGTGACGCAAAGCATACCCGAGCCGAAGGGACCGCGACGCTTGATTTGTATTATGGTACCGATGGCGGACCCGATCAGTCCCATGCTCAGCAGATAGGCGGATTCCTCTTTGCTGTAGCCAACGATGCCCGCCAAAATGAGAGGTGGGGCGATTACACCCACAAACATCGCGAGGACGTGTTGCAAGCCCACCAAGGCGGCAGTGTGGATAGGAGGCTTGGCTTCTAGAGGATAGAGGATTTGCGAAGCGGCTGGGTAGTTGGGATCTTTTTCTGCCATGGAAAGAGCGATCTGAGGAGAGGAAGGCTCATCGCGAGTTGCAGTTCCCGTTCCATTTGGACTGGACGTAGAAAAATTAGCAGAACCTTGGAATGGCGTCTGCTAGGCGACCTCCTATGCCCCGTGTATTCAAAATGCTTTTATCGATAGGATTTAGAGCCGATGCATGAATCTGAAAGAATCTCGACCAGGCTCCGTGAGCTGGGGGCTTTGGTTCCAGAAGGTGACTTTCAGCTGCAAGGTTCGGGCAGCGGCCCGCTCAAGGGTTTGAGCTTCGTGGTCAAAGATCTGTTTGACGTAGCGGGATATCGAACTTCTGCCGGCAACCCGGACTGGCTAGCAGAGCAAGCTCCCGCATCCGTGACAGCGCCTCTTGTTTCGCACTTGCTGGATTCGGGAGCTGATCTGTTTGGAAAGACCATAACGGACGATTTCGCGTGCGGCATGTTTGGAGAGAACATCCATTACGGAACGCCTCTAAATAGTCGCAGTCCCGAACGCGTCCCGGGAGGCTCTTCTAGCGGCTCGGTGGCTGCGGTAGCGGGCGGAGCCGTTGATTTTTCCATTGGTACCGATACAGGTGGCAGCGTTCGCGTGCCGGCTTCCTTTTGTGGGATCTACGGTATGCGCCCATCTCATGGATACGTGAATATGAACCGCTGTTTCCCGCAGTGCGATTACTTCGATACGGCGGGGTGGTTCACTCGTTCGGTGGATCTCCTGCAGGTGGTTGGCGATGTGATTCTGAGTCCTGGCGACCCGTTTAGTGAACTGGATGAATTGCTCGTTGCGGAAGATGTTCTGGATTGGGTGGAGCCGAAGGTTGCAGAGGCGTTTACCGAGCTCTTCCGGTGGTTGGAAGTTTCCGGTCGCGGCAAGTTCTTCAACCGGAATGGTGAACACTATCTAAATACCTATTGGCCTTTGATGAGCCGGCAGCTTTGGAATACGCATCGCGAATGGCTGGAGGCGAAAGAGCGAACTTTAGCTCCCGGACTAGCAGATCGACTGAGAGAAGCGGGCAAGGTCGATGCTCTGGCGTTCCAAAAGGCCACTGAAGACCGAGCTGATATTGCTGCGCACTTCAACGATGCCCTTGGTAGTCATGGGGCTTTTCTGCTTCCGACGACCCCTGATCTAGCGCCCTTGAAAGGAGGCGAGTTGGGAGACTTAAACCGTTTCCGGAGCCGTTGTGTTAGCATGGTTGGCGGAGCTTCTTTAGCTGGGCTGCCGCAAATCAGTATCCCTGCCATCGAAATTCAAGGGGCAACGGTTGGCTTGTCTCTCCTTGGCCCGAGAGGATCAGATCGAGCTCTTCTCCGCCTCGCGAAGTCTATCGACCAGCGGCTAGTTCCTTGGCGGCAACGTTACGGTCCGGGAGGATAGCAGCTTCCTTTGGGCGTAGGCTACTAAGCTTTTGAGGCGAGCTGTTGGCGAAGGGAGTCGACTCGGTTTAGTATGGTGTCGAGTCGGTTGGCTTGAGCCTCCGCAAACGTTGTCCAAAGCAATTTTCCTTTTTCCGCGTATTCAGAAATTTGTTCGGCTTTCACTTCAATCGGATCCCCCCAGCAACCATCCTCGCTGAAAGCCCGCAGTAGCCCGTAGTTGAAAGCCGCTTCGTTTTGCTCGGGATGAAGGGACCCGAAGCTCCCCGCTTTCACAAGGTCAGGGTGGAAGAAGGCAGTTGAGCAAAGTGGTAGAAGTCCGCCATGCAGGCCTTCGCCTTCCGTAAGTCCGGCCGCTAGCCGCGCTTCAGGAATACTGTCTGCGGCCCCGTCTTTTGCCGAGATTAAGGTAATGTTTGGATTGGCGGCATTGATCTCTTTGATGGCACTGGATTCCCAATGAGAACCGCCATGCGGGCTGAGCAAGATGAACCGCCGGTATCCCTGCTGGGAGAGCTGACATACCAGATGTTCCGTGATTGTTTGCATCAATGACGCGGGTAGGGACAAGGTCCCCGCTAGGTTGCCATGCTCTTGAGACGTGTTGTAGGGAAAAACTGGAGTCCGGAAGGCATGCAGTGATTCGGCGTAGCGATCTGCTAGGAAGTCTGCTAACAAAGAGTCGATACAGCAGGGGAGACAAGGCCCGCATTGCTCCGCTCCACCAAAGACCAGAATCGCAGTCTCTGATTGTGAGTCCGCGAGTTCGCGGGAGGTGTTTTCCAATGAAAGTCCAGAGCCCATGCTTGTTTTCGCTAGATACTCTCGCTTGGCGTCCAAGGCTCGTAGCTGCCTGGGTTGTAGTTCTTTATTTTTCCTGGATTAAGCAGTCCTTGAGGGTCGACGAGATCCTTGATCGCGAATTTGGCTTCGAGGCCGTGGGAATGTAGTCCCTCGTCCAAGAATGGTGTGTGTGCCCCGCTTGTTCCGACCCCTTGAGCTTCCATAAACGCTCGCATCTCGTTGAAGCGCTCTTTCGTTGTGTACTTAAAAATAGTGAGACCGGCGAAGATGGGACAATCGTTGGTGTAGTCCCGCAAAACCTCGAGGTGCCACCAAACCTCGTCGGGAAAGGCTTCTTTGATCGCGCTCATCTGCTGGCGGTAGTTTGCCGTATCAAATCGGTTGCCCATGTAGGAGTAGCTTGGGTCAAACTTCAAAGCCCATAGCGTCGTATGATTGTAAGTGAAGTCTGAGTACATGGGAGCCTTGCGAGGCTCGTGTGGGGCGATGTCGTGCTGTACTTCCAGTCCTTTTTCGGCAACGTAGCTCTTGAAGCTCTCTGCTTGAGATTCTTCAATCTCGAAAAAGACGAGATGTGCATCGGGGCGTATCCATTTTTTCAGTCCTTTGAAGTAGGACGGGATGGGCCATTCGTGGATGCTGACAAGACGTTTCCTCCAGCTCTTGTCCGATGAGATTTCCACTGCGAACTCCATTAGCTTCCACCAATCCTCGCTCACTACCATGATCTGTCGCCAATCGGCTTTCGGGGCCAGTCGCAGAGTGATGCGGGTCACGATTCCGTTTGTGCCATAGGTGTGATAAACCTTGCACGTATCCTCTTCTTCGAGACGAAATTTTCGGGGCGGATTTTCTAGTGAAAGGAACTCCACGGCTTTTATGGTACCCGCTTCGTGCAGCCTGCCCCAGGTTACCGATCCGATGCCTCCCGATCCGCCTCCGATAAAACCGCTCAATGTAGACTTCACCCATGTGGAAGGATAGGAACGTAGTTCGAGACCTTTTTCTCTCGCTGCATTTTCTAAGGTTTGCATGCGAACGCCTGCTTGTGCTTCGACCCAATCATCACCGAAACCGAGGATCTCTTTCATACCGTTTATATCGATAAGAACGCCACCTTCGAACGGTGTGCATTGGCCATAGTTTCCGGTGGCGGCGCCACGAAGAGTCACAGGAACTTTAGCGGCTGCGCAATCTGCCACAACTTGCTCAAGTTGGCTTTCCGAGGAAACCTTGACCACCGCATCGGCCGCTTTGCTCGCAAGGGACTCCTTTAGGAAGGGCGAGTACCATGAGTAGTCGCGAGATAGCTTTAGGAGACTCGACTCGTCGGTGATTAGATTATCACTACCGACTGCATCGGTGAGTTTGCTTAGAAGGTCGTTAGAAAGTGTCATAGGAAATCTAGTCAAGTTTTTGGCCCAACATAAACGGAGCGCTGGATTTCTTTCCGCTCACGAAGAAGTAGACCACCAGGGTCAAAATGTAGGGCATAACGATCAGCCATTCGAAGGGAATCGCCAAATCTACCGTTTGGCCCCTGAGAGCTAGGGCTTGGCCTCCTCCGAATATCAACCCCACTGGTATGAGCCACCACGGATTCCAGCGGGCAACGATTACTAGGGCAAGGGCTACAAAGCCGACTCCTGCGGTCATATTCTCGGTGAAGAAGCGGACATTTCCGAGTGAGTAGGCACCCCCGGCGAGTCCCGCCATAAGTCCGCCGAAGAGTATGGCGCTTGCTCGGAGGCGAGTGACAGAGAAGCCCGCATTTGCGACCGCTTGCGGATTCTCACCTACGGCGCGAAGACGTAGACCGAGATGTGAACGGAAAAGAAACCAGCCGGTGAAGGCTGTTAATGCGTACAACAAATAGATCAGCACGTTGTATTCAAAAAGCAAGGTTCCGAAAAAGGGTATCTTGCTAAGCAAAGGAATCTCCATGCTCTCGAAGGCGGAGACGGGCTCTGGGTTGTCGCCAATAACCAGACGAGAGAGGTAGGTCGACGTACCTAATGCAGCGAGGTTTAGGGCGACCCCGCTTAGGATTTGGTCTGCTCTGAGAGCCAGAACGACCACAGTATGTACAGCGCTTATCGCCAAGCCGCACAGGGCCGCTAGGGCGAGCCCTCCGAAAGCGCTTCCCGTTAGACCTGAACCCCAAACCGCGGCAAAAGCGCTCATCAGCATCATCCCTTCGATGCCAATGTTGAGCACTCCAGTCCTCTCTGTGACCGCTTCTCCTGTCGCTGCAATTGTTATGGGAGCGGCACTACGAATCGCAGCCTGCCAAAATTCTGCGGAGATGAGGAGACCGCCTAATACCAAGGCGCTATCAAACATTGGCTCCTCCTTCGACAATGGCCTTTTTGCGGAGAGACGCCTGCCTCGTCTTGTGTTGTTGCCACCACTTTTTCCATTGCGGAGCCAAAGCTAAGAGCAAAAAGAAGAGGACTAAGGCTTGAATGATAACAGCGAGAGTCTGAGGGATTCCGGCGCTAAACTCCATGTATTCAGCTCCGGTGCGGAGGGTAGCGAAAAACAAGGCGCAAGGAATGATGGCTAGCGGATGGGATCTGGCGGCTAATGCAATGGTTAAGCCAGTAAACCCGTAGCCTGTGGCGACTTCCTCGCTTAACCTAAATTGAACTCCCAGCAAGGCGCAGGCCCCTCCAAGTCCTGCACAGGCTCCGCCGATCGCCATGGCTCTGTATTCAAGCTTTCGAACCGGGAAGCCCGCAAACAGAGCGGTGGGACGAGCCCGTCCGGTTACTTGTTCCTGAAATCCGGATACGCGATAGGTTTGTAATATCCAAATGAGAATCGCCAGCACAGGGGCGATTATCAGCCCGGAGTGGAAACGTATATCTCCACCTAGAATGGGTAGCTGCGACTCCAGTGGAACCGGCGGGCTCCAAGGGTGGCCCATGCCGCTTTCGGTATCCCGCATCGGACCGTGAACGAGCCAAGCTACAAACCAAAAAGCTATGAAGTTAAGCATTATGGTAACGATGATTTCGTTCATGCCTCGATGGATACGTGTCCAAGCGGCGAGCAAAGACCAAAGCGCTCCGGCGATGGCGGCGGCGAGGAGCGCGAATACAAGGATGCCCGGGCTAGCAACTTCGCTGAAACTGAGGGCGACCATAGTCGCCGCTGCGGCCCCCATGATCATTTGTCCTTCGCCGCCTAGATTGACCCAACCTAGCCGCCAAGGCGTGGCTACCGCCAGTGCCGCGAGAAGAAGGGGGGCGCATTCGTTCAGGGTTGAACCTAGACGAGAGGGGATTCGGAAAAACGATCCTCGACCTGAGAAGTCTAAACCTGTTGCCCCTTCGAACAGTTTCAGATAGCTGCCCCATGGGTCGAAACCGCTGAGTCCAAGCAGGAGAGCTCCAACCAAAACCGCTAGCAGGATGGATCCGAGAGTTGCGAAAAGCGGTAGGCTCTTCAAAGCGTTGCTCCTTCCGCTTGCAGGGCGTATCCCGCCATGAGTTGACCCACGGTTTCCCGAGCGTTGACGCCGTTGGGAACCGATCCCATCCATTTGCCACGATGCAGCACGCCTATTTGGTGAGACAAGGCAAGCAGCTCATCCAAGTCTCCCGATATTAGCACGACGGCGGTTCCGGTTTCGGCCGCTTTGACAAGCTGCTGGTGGACGAAGTCAGCCGAAACGAAATCCAGGCCGCGAGTAGGTTGGGCGACTACGAGGAGTTTGGCAGGTGTTTGTAGTTCACGGGCCAATACCACCTTTTGCTGATTTCCGCCGGAGAGTGTTCGAACGTTTCGCAAGAGATCGTTGGCCGCAATAGAGAAGCTGGCTTTCGCCTTTTCGCCAATCTCTTTCCAATGCCCACGCTTGAGCCAACCTTTCCGGCTCAAGGGATTCTGACCCGCGTATTGAAGCACAAGATTGTCCAGTATGGGAAGATCCAGAGCGAGTCCCTCGTGATGACGGTCCTCGCTCACTCGCCGTAATCCCAATGAGTTACGCTGTTCGATAGTCAGTTCCGGCAGCCGGTCGTGATTGAGAACTTCAAACATTCCGGTAGCTGGCCATCGGTCTCCCGTAATCAATTCGAAAAGTTCTCGCTGCCCGTTGCCATCGATGCCCGCGATTCCGAATATTTCACCGGGGAACACTTTCATGGATACGTCTTCAAGCGGAGAGGGCGTTCTGGAATCCGCGGAAGCTATGCTCACACTATCTAGCCAGACATAGGGACGAGAGCTCGTTTTGGCTTGGTCTGTTGTGGCAGATTGGGAAAACGTTCTTTGCGAGCTGGCCGTTGATTCGCCGGTCATTAGGGCTGCGAGTTCGCTAGCGTTTGTATCTGAAGCTTTCCGTTCACCGACCTTCTGGCCTTTACGCAGCACGGTAATCTGATCGCTGAGCTCCAGGACCTCAGCCAGCTTGTGAGCAATGAGAATAACTGCGGCACCGTCTTGAGCGAGTTTGCGTAAAATGCCAAATAGCCGCTGCACTTCTTCGGGGGTCAATATAGCGGTCGGTTCGTCGAGGATAAGA
This sequence comes from Pelagicoccus albus, assembly GCF_014230145.1. NCBI lineage: Bacteria > Pseudomonadati > Verrucomicrobiota > Opitutia > Puniceicoccales > Pelagicoccaceae > Pelagicoccus > Pelagicoccus albus. The sequence goes on along the minus strand of NZ_JACHVC010000013.1, from coordinate 582,277 downwards.
AGTTTTGGCTTGGAAAGGAGCGCTTTTAGAAGGGCTACGTTTTGTCGTTTGCCGAGTGCCATCTCGGAAACGATTTCCTCCATATTAAGTTCAAGCCTGTAGGCGTCATTGAGCTGTTCCGCACGCTGGCGAAGGTCCTTCCCGCTCTTTGGCGCAGACCAAAGGGGCCGGCTCTCGCCGAGTACGATATTTTCCCAAACCGTAAATGGTTCGACCAAAGTTACGTGCTGAGGAACGAAACTGATACCCAGTTCTCGAAAACGTTTCGTGTGGCCCGCTTCCACTTTTTCTCCGAGCCAAAACAGTTCCCCTCTATCGGGCCGTGTGGCTCCGTACAGGATGCTCACCAAGGTGGATTTGCCCGCTCCATTTTCGCCAATGATGGAATGGATCTTTCCCGACCAAATCTCTAGGTCGACCGCTTCGTTGGCTACGACTCCCGGATAGATCTTGGTCAAGTCCCGCGTTCTGAGTAGCGGTTGCTCGTCGTTCATGGAAGGCTGAGTGGCTCGAGTCCTTCAGAAGCGTCCCGCGTTTTCATGAGAGGGATTTCGATCAATCCATCCGCGATGGCTTGTCTCCACTTTTCGACGACATCCCGATATTCTTGCGGAACATCTTCGCGATACTCACCCAATCCGGCTGCTTCTGATTCCACTCCGAAAGACACGGAACCTCCTTCGAAAGTACCTTGCAAAATCTGGATTCCGACTTCGGCGCAAGCGGCTCCCACGTCGACCTTTTGAGTGGTGATAACGACTTCTGGCGCGACGTGCCGTTGGTCAATTCCCCAGCCGAATACATCTACTCCCGCTTCACGGCAGGCTTCGATGACGCCGAGACCTGCACTGTTGGCGAGCTGCCAGATTATATCGGCTCCGCTCTCGATTTGAGCTTGGGCGGCTTCCTTGGCTTTGATGGTATCGAAGTTGGAACCAGTGAATACGATTTGCGTTTTCGCTTCAGGATTCGCCGAGCGAGCGCCCAATCGATAACCTTCTGCTTGGGCAATAAATAGCGGATAATCATTTCCGCCCACCGCTCCACAAATTCCGCTTTCCGTCATTTGGCCCGCGAGAATTCCCGCTAGGAAGGAAGCTTCCCAGGTTCGGATCTCGATCGAGGTTAGGTTCTTGTCGTCTAGAGGGCGGATCGAATTGTTCACAATGAAATGCGTATCCGGAAACTGGGGAGCATATTTCTCGGCGATCTCAGTGAATTCGAGGCCATGCAAAATCAAAACGTCGACGCCTTCCTCGGCGAAGCTACGCGCCACGCGATCCCAGTTCGCTGCGGGCACGTTTTCCGCGAATCGGATCTCGGCCCCCGTTTCCTTTCCAATCTTTTCCAGTCCGAGATATCCCATCTGATTCCAGCCCTGATCGCTGATCGCTCCGGGGAGGATAATGGCTGCAGTTTGGGTGGGTTCGGGATCTGAATCCATTTCATCGTCGCCGCCACCGCAGGCGCTGAGCAGGAGCGAAATGAGTAGAGAGCAAAAGGAGAGGGGAAGTCGGAGCAGGCTTAGGCGAAAGCGGCGGGATGTAAGCATGTCCGGCCTAGAGCTAAAAGCGTACCATCGAAGTAGCTTTTGAGAGGCTTGGAGATTTTGGCATGTTCCTCGCTAAGGGTCGCCTCATGCCCACGAAAAAAGTAGCCTTGATTCATCCCCGAAATCTCATCCGCAGCTGGTCCCGTGTGTTCGCAGCGCATTTCGACGCCTCGACTCCGCCGGAAAGCGCCCAGCTCGACAATGCGGTAGAATGGGTCAATAAAGCCGTTACCGCGGGAGCGGAGTACGTCGTGTTTCCAGAGCTGTATCCAGGACCATTCACACCCGAAGCGGATTGTTTCACGCTCGATGATACCATCAGGGCGATGTGCGATGCAGCGAAAGCGGGTCAGGCTTGGGTCGTTTTTGGTGCTGCGGAAGAAGAGGAAGGGAAGCTCTTCAACACCCTGCGAATCGCCTCGCCGAAAGGAGATATTGTTGGCTACTACCGTAAACGGATTCCGGCTTGTGGAGAGCCTTGGTCGCCAGGCGAAGGGATCGCCGTTGTTGATTGTGGGGGACTGAAAATCGGTTTGGCCATCTGTTGGGAGGCTTGGTTTCCGGAAGTCGGTCGCACCCTGGCCCTAGAGGGAGCTGAACTGATCGTTTATCCGGTAGGAGCCTTGATTTACGAACTTACCGAGTCATGGCGGACCTTGGTCCACGCCCGCGCCATTGAAAATACGGCTTTCACTGCGGCCAGTATCAATCTCTTTGGAAAGGAAGATGGGATCTGTTCCGTGTTTGGTCCGGAAGGCGTTTTGGCTCAGCGGGAAGGGGAAGGTTTCGTGGTCGCGGAACTTGATCTCGATCGCCTGCGATGGATGAGATCGATAGACGAGGAAATGGTCATTCCGAAACCGTACAAAGCGATCCCGGGCCCCGCCCGCTCGCTGCCTTTGCCCGTGGTGGAAACGCTTTTGGAAGCAAAGAAGAAATACGATGCCGCCGGGCTAGGGCGTTAATATTTCTTGGCAATCGCGGTAGTGCTAACCCTATGCTGCCACAAATATCCGGAGAGATGCCCGTTTGAGTATCCATGAAGAGATTACACAACGAATCAGTTTTCTTCCGGGATGCGGATGGAGCTCAGGTCGGGGCCGACTATCACCGTGCCAGTGAAACCGCCTTCTCTTGCTGCGGCTTCGTAGTCGGATTCGTCTAAAGGGGCTCCGGGAATGTGCCAGCGATCTTTGCGGTCCACTTGTCCCAGGGGTGGAGTGAGGTGAGTCATCATGAAGTAGCGAATTCCCGCTCGCTCTGCCATGGCGCCCAAATCGTCGACGGTACTTTGACGATAAAAGATAGGAGCCGGCATGCCACCTCCTGCTTCGGGTCCCATGTTCGGATGAGTGGAGGAATGGACCAGGATGTCAGCTCCTTGCGAGAGCCTTTCCACAGCGGCCGAGGTGGATGTATCGCGAGGAGGCTTTCGAACATCATTCGATGCGTCCCCGCCTATCACCACGCTGCCAGCTGGCGTATCAACGCGGAAGGACAAGTGGTCGGGCGTATGGGTGGAGGCGATGGCGGACACGGTGACATCACCCTTTTGCCAAACGATCGTGGGCTCAAAAGGACGATCTACCGGTATGATATTGAAGAGCTCGGCGGGGCCGCCGGCTGGCGTGAAAGGACGTTCTGAATGCCGCTGCTTGATTTCCCCTGAGGCGAGGTAAGGGTCGGCTATGTGATGGGCGAGCTGGGTTCCACTAGTGGTGAATCCTTTGGAACCGATGACATCGGCGCTACAGATGAAGTCGATTTTGGGAAGGTCGGAAAAATAATGCCAACGAAGCTGCATGAAATTGGCGAGGCCGTCGACATGGTCGTTGTGGGTGTGCGTGATGAAAATGGCCTGTATTTGATCGACGGTTACATCGATTTCCGAAAGTCGCAGGGCAGTGCTGCGTCCCACGTCGAATTGTAGGCGGAGCGGATCTTGTTCGGAATCTGGGTCTGCGTAGGTTACGAGAGTTCCTGCTCCTGCGAGGCCTTTGTAGACATTGGGGCCTCCTTTAGTGCCGGTTAAAGTGACTTCCAAATAGGGAGTGGATAAGAGCGAAAGAGGCGTCACCACGAGCGGCATTAGGAATCGGATGAGGAGCTTAACAAGGGCCATAGCGAATTCATTCTCAGCAACGACTATGCCGAATCCAGCTCCGGCCAAGTTCCTCATGCAGAATGGTATGTGCTTTGCTCAGATGGCCTCCGTGAGTTTGCCCTTATCCGAAATCCCACAGTTCTCCGCCGACGACGAAGACGTGTTACCCGAATTGCTCGAGGACCCAATCGGACTCTACCTGCGGATCTATCGACGACATGGAGCCCTATGCCGTATCCGGTTGGGGGGTACCGATGCGTTGTTCATGGGAGGCTTGGAAGTGAACCATAAGATTTGGCGGACCTCGCACATGTGGGATTACGCTCGCTCCAACATCGCTTTCAAAGAGCAGATCGCCGATGACCATCTCGACTCGCTTGCGGGACCGGCCCACCAGAAAAAGCGGAAGATCCTACAGCCAATGTTTTCGATGGAGATGGTCATGCGGTTTCTCCCTGCTTTGAACCAGTATTTCCTAGCTACCATGGAGGAGTGGTCCCGGCGGGAATCGGTCGATTTCATGCGTTGTTGGTTGAACCACCTTTGCCGTTTTCGCTTCCGCTCTTTCGTGCAAGAGCCTGTTTCAAACGAGCAGATTGATCGGGCGGCGGAGTGGCAATTTCAGTTTATCCACGGCATCGCCTTGGGTGAGGCTCGGCACCAGTACTACGCCCGGCCTGAGTACGTGGCGATCCACGACGAAGCCATGGAACTTTTTAAAGGAATTGGCAAAGCCCGCCTCGAAGCGACAGATGCTCCAGCCGATTGCCTCACGGCGGTGATCGAAAATCGACGGGGGCTCGATTCCGAAATCGATCTCGAAGCTCTGAAGGACGATGTATATATGCTCACGGTGGCGGGGATCGATAATATCGCCAATTTCATTATCACCCTCTTATCCGATATCATTCACCAACCCGGCTTGCTGGAGAAAGTTCGGGCGGAAATCGATGAATGGGATGGCGAGGATTTGCGGGCCTTTTCCCAATTGCCCGTGATGAAGGCCATTGTTTTGGAAAGCCAACGCGTGCGTCCCCAAGTTGTGGCGACAACGGCTAGCTTCCTGTATCCAATGGAATCCTTCGAGTTTGAAGGTTATGAAATTCCGGCGGATACGCCGGTTTTTCACCCCATGATCCTTGGCCAGTTTTTAGAGGAGCATTACGCGGATCCATTTAAATTCGACGAAACCAGATTTTGGGAAGAAGAGGGCGGCTTGAAGAAATTCGTAGCTCGCACCCACGGATTTTTTGGCGGGGGAGCCCACCTCTGCATTGGGAAGAACCTCGGTTTGCTGCAAGGACCGCTGCTGGTGGCTCAGCTCCTGAAGCGTTATGATTTGGAAGGACTTCCCAAGCCTTTGGATCGGCCCAAGGTCGGGCGTCGCGATACAACCTATCTACAGAAAATGCCTGTACGACTGGTGCCGCGGACTAGCTGAGAATCGGCTATTTTGGGCTATTAAAATTATGAAACGAATATTTATTACCGGCTCTAACCGGGGCCTTGGACTCGGATTTGTTCGCTTATTTCTGGAGCGAGGCGACCAGGTTTTCGCAGCCTGCCGCCGTCCTGCTAAGGCGGAAGCGTTGCAGGAGCTGAAAGCGAAATTCGGCGGACTGCTGACTTTGATTGAGTGCGACGTCACGGATGAAGCCTCGATACTCGCCGCGGCAGCGGAGGTAAGCAAAGAAACCGATGCCCTCGATTGGGTGATCAACAATGCGGGGCAAGGCGGTTTGGAGACTTTGGCTGATGTGAGTTTCAAACGCGGCTTGGAGCTGTACGCGGCCAACTGTATTGGGCCGATCGTGGTGGCCCGCACCTTCCGCGAGCTTTTGAAGGCAGGCAGCAATCCTTTGCTAATTCAAATTAGCAGTCGCCTCGGATCTATCGGCGAACGCGAGTCGGAGGATGGCCGCTGGGTGGACGGATACGTTTACCCTTCCACCAAAGCCGCCTTGAACATGATGTCGCGCCAGCTATGGAAGGATTTCACTCCGCTGGGTATCACCGTTGTTATTCAGAGCCCCGGCTGGGTGCGAACAGATATGGGCGGCGACGCGGCTCCGCTGGATATCGAAACCGCAACCACTAGCATGCTGAAGGTCTGGGAGGGTCTCGGCCCCGAAGATGGAGGCCGCTACCTTAGCGAGACGGGAGACGATCTGCCTTTCGGCTAGAGCTTCGCAGTGGTTTCGCTGAGGGCGAGGCGTACCGCGTCGTGGATGGTGTCGACCATGATCTGAGTCTGGCGGTCAATCTCGAAGTTGATGAGATCGCCCGGCTTGCTCGTGTCGTAAGTCGTCTGGCGCAAGGTTTCGGGGATCAGGTAGACCTTGAAACGGCCGCTTTCGCGATCGAGCTCCGTCACGGTGAGGCTACAGCCATTGAGGCCGATGAAGCCTTTGTTGAAGACGTATCGACGGTAGGCCGGTGGTAGCTCGAGGGTGATGACGCAGTTGTTTTCCGGATGGTCAACTGCGACGACTGCCATAGTTCCGTCCACGTGACCACTCATCGGGTGTCCACCGATTTCAACGCCCGTCTTGGCGGAGCGTTCGACGTTCACGAGGTCGCCCTGCTTTTTGGTGCCTAAATTCGTCAGGCGAAGGGTTTCGATGGAGGCGTCGAAGGTAACGAGATTTCCCTCTACCGCCACGACCGACATGCAAACGCCGTCTAGGCTAACGCTGGCCCCGATCTTAAGGTCTTCGAGATGTCGTTCGTCGAAGGCAATCTTGAAGGTGGCGGCGTTTTCACGCTCTTCCAGGATTTCAATTGGGAAAACGGCTGTGACGATTCCGGTGTACATGGCTGGTGTTGTGCACGATTGGGACTAGCAGGTCGATTGAGAAAATCGAAATTAAGTTTGGCTTCAGTCCGCGTTAAAGCGGTCTACTTGGTCGGCGGGCAACTGGAGTTCCGCTTCGTCGAAGGCGAGGGCAGTTTTCACATAATAGTCCGCGTCGAGCAGAAACAAGCGATCGCGAATGCCTGATGAAAGTCGGGGAATGGTGAACTGTAGGCCACTGACGGATACGATGTGGGATCCATGGTTCATGCCGGAACCAAATGAAACGTTGAAAATTTGCCTTAGCCATCCGTCCTTCTCGTCTTTCGGTTGGAATTCGAAAGCCGGCCCGAGATCCGGAAAGGCGGAGATGCCCGCGTCTTCGTAGCCATCGGGAGCTTGGTAGGACTCCCAAGTCCGAATCTTTTGGGAGAAGGATTGTATGTCGCTGCGTTCCATGGGCTTTCGCTTGAAGCCCGTGGCTAAGATCGCGAAGTCCGACTCGTGTGGGCCTGAAGAGGTTTCGATGGTCACACCGCCTTCCTCTCCATCCTCGATGCTGCTCCAATTCGTTCCCGGGTGTATGGAGAGGGCGGGATGCTGGTAGATTCGCTCAAAGGCCTTTTGTGGAGGCGGTTGGTCGATGTCTATGAGGCGCTTTAAGATTTTCCATCGATCGTCAGGGGGCAGGTCTTTGAAGCCCGCCATCATGCCTGCATTTTCCAAGTGCCGACGAGGATTGACCAAAGGGATCTTTTTGCGGCGATAGAAGATATCCACCGCGGCTGCTCCTGCTTCAAGGGCGGTGCCGGCTAAGTCGAAGGCCCCCGCTCCGTGCCCAAGAATCGAGACTCGTTTTCCTTGGAAGGTTTGAAAGTCGATTGAGTCTCCGCCGTGGGCCCAACGCTCTGGGGACGCCTTGATAGACAGTGCGTTGGGAAAATTTTTATATTGGTCCGCGCTCGAGCCGCCTGCGAGAACGACGGTGCGACATCGCTGTATCATAGAGCCGTCAGGAGTTTCGAAGTGCAGGTTGAAAGTCTGGTCGGGCAGGGGCTCGATGGTCTTCAAGCGATGCTGGTAGGAGATGGGAAGCTCCAACAGCTCCGAGTACCAGTGCAGATAGTCCGCGAATGCGGCCCGAGGAGATTGTTTAAGGGGTTCCCAAGCTTCGGCCCCGTATCGAGCTTTGTAATACCTCTGGAAACTCAGTCTTGGGTCGCCCCGTTCCAGGCCGCAAAGGTCCTTCGGGGTTCGCAAGAAGTTCATTCGGGTGTATTGGGCGAAATTTCCGTTCTGGTATTGCGGATTCTGGTCGAAAATCTGGATACGGGTTACGCCCTCGCAGCGCAGCGAGTAACAGCATCCTAATCCGTTTTGACCGGCTCCGATGATCGCTACGTCAAGGATCGGCTGGCCTGTCTCATCCGCGTAGGGCCGCACCCATGGCTTTGCGTAGTATGAGAAGACGTCACGGTCGGAGCGTATTTCTTCCTCTAAGCGTTTAAGTGCGGGAGTGGCGGAAAGCGAAGACGGCATGATTCGCTGCAAAACCATTTTTCCTGCCAACTTTTCACTTAAAACGAAATCGTTGGGTTGCGGTTCTGTACCTAGCTCAAACTGGCACGCTGAACGCTTACGGCTTGGTTCGTGACCGAACCGTTATACCCTGATTTTCACCGCTTAGACCTAAGCTCGCACGGACGTTATGACTATGTTCCGATAAACGATCGGAATGACTTTGAATGGCCCGATGGAAAACGGCTCGCGGTCTATATCGCCGTAAAGATCGAGCACTTCCCATTTGGTGAAGGCATGGGGCACGCTCTCGCTCATCCGCAACCCGAACCAGATGTGATGAACTATGCCTGGAGGGACTATGGAGTTCGCGTTGGTATTTGGCGCCTCCTGGAGGAATTTCAGACTTTGGATCTTCCGTTTGCCGCCTTGTTGAACACGGCATTGATTGAATACGCTCCTCCATTGATCCGAGCTTTGAGTGATACGAGTTGCGAGATGGTCGGGCATGGTCGCAGCAACGGTGAGAGGCAAAGTCAATGGAGCGAAGAGACGGAGCGAAGGATGATCGAAGCGGTAACTCTCGACCTAGAAAACGCGTTCGGAAAAAGACCGCAAGGTTGGATGGGGCCGTGGGTGGCGGAGAGTCGGACGACTCCGGACCTTTTGGCGGAGGCCGGCTACCGCTACACCTTGGACTGGGGTATGGACGAGCAACCGGTTTGGCTAAAAACCAGAGGTGGGGGCAAACTGTTATCGATTCCTTATCCTAGGCCGAGCAACGATATCGCTCTGCTGCATGGGCACCATGTGACGCCGAGGGCCTACACGGAGATCTTGATCGACCAGTTCGAGGAGATGCTGGATCAATCACGCAAAGCTCCACTGGTATTCAACCTAAGCTTACACCCGTTTTTGGTTGGGCAACCCTTTCGTTTGCGAGCATTGAGGAAATTCCTAAGCTATCTCGCTGAGCGTAGAAATGAGATTTGGCTGACCACTCCGGGAGAAATTGCCCAATACTCTGCGTCGCTTCCTGCGGGTATTATCGCCTCATGATCTACTCAGGCTGCCAGCGTCTTACGACGATTCACCTTCCAGAACGCGTTAATTTCTCACCTTTGAAAGGGAGGCGGTAATAGGTGACTCATCTGGCCTGTCCTATGCTTGGGGGCTGGTGAACCGCGAAGCCAAGTAGCCTAAAAGCGATGACGCAATCAAGTGGAACGGAATCGCCTATCACCAAAGTCCTGCCCCTGCTTTCTCCCAATTCTGCACTATGATCACAGAACTTAAATCCCTGGAAGATATCCCTGTATTCAAAAGCCATGACAGCGTTGAGGAAGCGTCTCGGGAATTTTTGGATAAGCCGATTGAGCTCCTGTTAACGGCTTACCAAGAATGTGGGCCGATTTTTAAGATGGCGGTAGGAGGCCAGTGGAAAGTCATTTTGTCAGGTTACGACTCGAATGATTTCATGTGGCGAAATCCCCGAAATTTCAGCTATGGCATTGGAAATAAGCCATTTCTGGAGCAAATGGGACACGATCATCTGACGGGGCTCGATGGAGATCGCCACAAGCTAAAGAAGAAGATTCTCAAGCCGGCCTTCAGTATGGAGGGAGCCATGCGCTACCTCTCGATTTTTAATCGCGAGATCGAGAAAATGCTTTCAGCTTTAGATTTGGATTCGCCGATCGAAACGGCAGAGCTCTGGGCTCGGACCATTATTCGCATCAATAGCCAGACCGTGGCGGTAAGCGAAATCGATGAAGCAACGATTACCTTGCTTTCCGATTGGGAGCGCGAGTTCCTAAAGGGCCTCGTGAAAGGTGAAGAGCGGCATGCCTTTTTCGAGCAACCCGAGTATCTGGAATTAAAGGGAAAAGTATTTTCCCATTTTGGTTCCATCGTTGAGAGACGCTTATCGGGTGATTCCTCCATCCAAGATAATTTCGCCGAAGTCCTAGCCGCTCGGTCGGAGGAAGAGAATCCAATCAATCGAGAGCACGCTGCTAACGATTTGTACTTTATCCTCTTGGCCGGAGTGCACAATACCTCCGCTCTGATTAACGCCTGTCTCCATTTTGCTTATACGCGTCCAGCTTGGCTGCAGGCATTGCGGGAAGAAGTTGAGGCCTGGGATGGGAAGGACTTAATGGCCCTCGCGGGAATGACTCGTCTCAAGGCGACTATCATGGAGGCTCAACGTTTACTGCCCGCAGTTAATTTGCAGGGGAAATTCGTAACGGAAGCATTTGAATTCAAGGGGTACGACATTCCAGCGGGAACGCATTTCTTCCATGCCAATACCCTTTGTCATTTTCTGGACGAATACTACGAAAATCCGATGTCTTTTCTGCCGGAACGTTTCGTCGAAGAAGGCAAGTTCGTTCCAAAGACGATCGGGTTCTTTGGAGGCGGGATTCATCTCTGCCTCGGGCGAAATCATTCCATGCTGCAAACGCCGGTAGCCTTGGCTCATGTGCTCAGGAAATTCGATTTGAAGTTTAACTACGATCCGCCGCTCTCGGTAAAGCTCAGCAATCCAAGGCGATCAGTAACGCCCTTTTATCCAACGACTTTTGTTTCCCGATGAGAAGAGCTGAAAATCAAGATAGACGAGCTTCTTCTCTGGCCTGTGTATTCGCGTTTTGGGGACTGTCCTTAGCAGGTTGTGGCGGTGATTCCTCGCCTGAGGAACAAACGATTTCTTTGGAAGAGCAGGCTCAGTCGAAGGCGGCTGCTCTCGCATTCGAAGCCTCGCTGGAGGAGACCGAGCGACTCGTTCGGGAAAGAATGCCAGCGAGCAGCTATGTGGACCAGACCTTGATGCCAAAGATCGAAGATTTGAGCACGGCTCCAGAATTCGATGAAGTGGTAAAGCTGCGAGTCGGAGCTCCTTGGGTGTTCAATGACGAAACTGCGCCCTGGTATATTGGCCAAGAGCTTGGGTATTTTCGCGAGGCCGGATTGGAGATTGAATTGGTGGAGGGTGGCCCCGGTAGAAACCCGTTTACTCTTCTTCTTGGCGGCCAATTGGATATCGCAGTTTCAGCTTATTTTTCCCTCGTACCAACAGTACGAACTTCGCCGACGGGTGGCGATGTCGTGGTCATAAATGCGGTCCTTAAAAATACTCCAGCAGGCGTCTTAGCCATCGACCACAGCATCCCTCAGGATCAGCGGAGTGATTGGAAGCTGAAGCCAGAAGATATGCGGAACAAGGTCCTCGGGGTGCAGGCCGGCAGCGATCGTCATGCTGCGATTTATTTGCAGGCTTCGGGCATTCCGGAGGAATCGGTAGAGGTTATCCGCGTGGGGAATAGCCCGGAAGCCCTGATGTCTGGCAGGGTTGATTTCATGCTGGCTTGGATCGTTAACCAGCCTCGGATCCTGGAGGCGAATGGTTTTAAAAATTGGGCATTCTTTTTGGTGTCCGACTATTATTACACCTCTCCTTCCGATGTTTCAGTCGTCTTGCGCGAGATGCTGGAAAGCCGGCCCGACGTGGTCTACCGGTACAATTGGGCTCTTCTCAAAAGCGTTCGCTATCTGCTGGAACACAGTGATGATGCGGCGGAAATTACGGCCCGCTACATACCCGATGCAGGGCTGGATTTGGAACAGATAAAATGGCGCTTCGATTTGCAGCGGTCCCTTATCGAAGGGACGAATCCCGAAGACTTGCTGATGATCGATGTCGCTGAATTGGACAAGGTAGTCGCCTACAATATCCAAGCTGGCACAGTCGAAATGCCTCCCGAGAACTAGGTCGAATCTTTCAGGATAAGCTGGCTCGGCACCTGCTTGAGGCCTCCCGATCATGGATACCGAATTAAGTGAAGCTAGCCGAGAACTTACCGTCGCTTGCGATGCCTACGAAATAGCCCTTGTCACCAATGATGTGGATACGTTGATGGATCTATTTTGGGATTCGCCAGATACGGTTCGCTATGGCCCGACGGAAAATCTTTACGGATCCGAAGAGATCCAAGCCTTTCGTCAGAATCGACCTTCCAAAGGTCTGGAGCGGAAAGTGGAGCGGCGGGAGATCACCTTGCTCGATGCGATTACTGGCTATTGCAATATCGAGTTTTCCCGTGAGACCCCGGCTGGAAAACGGATTGGTCGTCAGACACAATTCTGGCGAAAGTTTCCCGAGATCGGCTGGAAGGTCGTTTCCGCGCACGTGTCGCTGATGGCGATTTGAAGCTAATTCTCATGGATCCGACCGAGTCTGAGCTTCACTCCTATGTGAAGGTTGCCCTGAAACTGAACGGCCTAAATTTGCCGGATGCCGACTTCGCGGAAACGCTGCGAAACTTCGAATTGTTGGCTAGTCATGCCAAAAATTTCACTAGTATGCAAACTCAGGATACAGATGAGATCGCTTTGAAATTCGAAGCGGGCAAAGGGTTTGGCAGCGTCTGATGGATTCGATCAGCACCATTTCCTCACGTGTCCGACTTGGGCAGCTCTCTGCTCGATCCGTGGTCGAAGAGGCGTTGGCCCAAATGTCTGGTCCCGGTCGTCAGCTGAATGCAGTGACCGCGGTTTTGTCGGAAAGAGCTTTGCTGCAGGCGGACGCTGTGGACCAAGCGGTTTCGCAGGGGAGAGATCCTGGCCCGCTTGCAGGAGTGCCATTTGGCGTGAAGGACCTCTTTGACGTGGAAGGGCTGGCAACCTTAGCGGGCTCGAAAATCCAAGCGGATTCTCCCGTCGCTCCGAAGGATGCAACCGCGATACGGCTCCTCGAATCGGCCGGAGCGGTGCTCTGCGGTACGCAACGTATGGATGAGTACGCCTATGGTTTTACGACCGAGAATGCCCACTATGGAGCCACTCGGAATCCGCACGATCGCGAGCGAATCGCCGGAGGGTCTTCCGGAGGGGCTGCCGCATGCGTGGCTGCTGGCTTGCTGCCGTTTTCTTTGGGAACCGATACGAATGGCTCCGTTCGCGTGCCATCCTCCCTTTGCGGTATCTATGGTTTAAAGCCGACCTATGGTCGCTTATCCCGAGCGGGGGCGTTTCTTTTTGTCGGAAGCATCGATTGTATCGGCCCGTTTGCGCGTTCGGTGGAAGACCTCGCCTTGGTTTTTGAAGCCATGCAAGGGAAGGATGCGGAAGATCCGGTTCAGTCGGATTGCTCTTTTTCCGCGGTCTCAAACGGAGGAAAAGTCGAGGAGGGCGTTCTGCGAGTTGGCATGCTGGACGGCTATTTTTCCGAGATGCAGGAACCCGAAGCGAGCGAGGCGGTGGCTGCGGTAGCTTCGCTTCTTGGGGCGAAAGACAAAGTCAGTTTTCCAGATCCCGTGGCGGCCCGTTCCGCCGCTTTCGTGGTGAGCGCTTGCGAAGGTGGGCGCTTGCACAAAGAACGCCTAAGCACGCGTTTCGAGGATTTTGACCCAGCAGTGAGAAACCGCTTGGCGGCCGGGCTTTGCGCACCGAGCTCCTGGTATTTGCAGGCCCAAGTCACCAGAAAAAAACTACAAAGAGAATTACTAGGTCTTTTCGAAACGCACGATGTTCTCATCGCTCCAGCGACTCCGCTTTCGGCTCCGAAAATTGGACAAACGGAAATGTCGATCGGCGGAAAGATCGTACCTACCCGCCCGAATATGGGAATCTTCACCCAGCCGATTTCCTTTTTCGGTTTACCGGTTCTCACGGTGCCATACCTGCGCAAGGGGCAAATGCCGATCGGCGTTCAACTTATTGGCCGACCGTTCGGCGAAGAAAATCTGTTCCGAGTAGCGCGAAGCCTAGAAGCGGCATCCGAAGCCTTTCGTCCCCAAATTCCCGAAACCTTTAAGCCAAAGAAATCATGAGCGCCTTTTTGCAAGTAGTGGGCCAAGCGAGCCCTGACGACCTTTCCGGTCTGCGAGCTTTGGTGGAGAGCGAGCAGCTCGATCCCAAGCGTATTGTCGCGTTTTTGAACAAGACGGAAGGGAACGGCTGCGTGAATGATTTCGCCCGCGGATACTGCGCTCATGTCCTGCACGAATACCTTTCTGGCGAGCTTGGCCCTGAGGCTGCCGAAAAGGCTTTGCTTATCATGTCTGGCGGTTGCGAAGGGGTTCTCAGCCCGCACATGAATGTGTTTTCGCAAGATGGTCCCGAGTCGGATCAAGTCACCGGTGGCTTGGCCATTGGGGCGGGGAAAACGAGGGATTTCAAAGCCGAAGAGATTGGCCGGATGGCAATGGTGGAAGAAACCGCGAGGCTCGCGACCGAGCTGATGGAGAGCTTATCCCTCTCCAAGGAGGACGTACATTTTGTGCAAATCAAGTGTCCGCTCATTCGCTCGTCAGATGTCACGGAAGCCCAGGAAAAGGGCGTGTCGCTCGCCACGACGGACACTTTGAAATCGATGGGCTATTCACGTGGGGCTTCCAGTTTGGGCGCCGCTGTCGCCTTGGGCGAAGTGGAGCTTTCGGGTTTGGACGATAGCAAGATTCTTGGAGCTCTTGATCTCTATTCCGGCGTTGCTTCCTCGTCTTCGGGCATTGAGCTCCGTTGTTGCGAAGTGTTGATCATGGGCAATAGCCCATTGTCGCGAAGTCCCTTGCGTATCGGTCATGCTGTGATGCAAGACGCCCTCGATCGCGACGCGGTGGTACAAGCTTGCGTAGAGAGCCAGGGAATGACCGATGGCAATTTCGATCCGGAAAAGGTCGCGAACGTATTTGCCAAGTCGGAGGTGGATCCCTCGGGAATGATACGTGGGAAACGGCATACTATGCTGCAGGATTCCGATGTGAGCGGAACGCGCATGAGTCGGGCCGTGGTAGGTGCGATCGTGGCCAGCGTACTCGGGCGAACCCAGGTTTATGTATCTGGAGGAGCGGAGCATCAAGGTCCACCAGGTGGTGGTCCGGTGGCGGCTATCTCTTGGATCTAGCCTGCTTTGACTCTAACTTTCGCAGGAACGCCAAACGGTATACTTCAGCTGGCTCATCTCTTCCAGTGTGAAGCCGAGTCCCTCCCGTCCTAAACCGCTCATTTTCACGCCGCCGAATGGAACGATGTACGGACGGTAGTTGCCAGTCCCATTGATTACGGTGCCTCCGGCCTCGATCTCGTTGGCCACCGATTCCGCTCGCTGCCAGTCGCGACTGAACACACCGCTGGATAATCCATAGCTGGATTGGTTGGCGATTTCGATAGCGCGCTTATCGGTGTCGAACGGAATCAAGGGCAATACGGGGCCGAAAATTTCGTCATCTTTGGCGATGTCTGCCGTAGCGGGAACGCGACCGAGAAGGAAAGGGCTGACGAATGCGCCGTGGGTCTCGAGTTCGCCAAAAAGGAGCTCTCCACCTTGCTCGATGGCATGCTTGACTTGGCTAACGACCCGGCGAGCAGCGTCGCTGCTGATCATGGGGCCGAGTTGCTTGGATTCGTCTAAAGGGTCCCCGATTGATATTTTGGCGAGCTCGCTCTTTAGTCGCTCTGCCAGAGCGTCGTGCAGGCTTTCGTGAACCAGAATCCGTTTGTTGGAGGCGCAGGCTTGGCCGTTCATCAGCGTGCGGCCGAAGATCAAATGGGGAACCGCAAGGTCCAAGTCGGCATCTTCCAGAAGGATTGCAGGATCATTGCCTCCCAACTCTAAATGCAGTTTCGGCAGATTCGCCGCCGATAACTCTGCGACAGAAATTCCTGCTGCCGTCGATCCAGTTAGGCTGATCAGATCGATTCCAGGGCTTGTTGCGATAGCCCGACCCAGATCGGCTCCACCATAAACGCAGTGTAAGGATTCTTTGGGGACGCCGCCAGAATGGAAGTGCTTTGTCACCCGCTCCACAATCAAAGGCGTCTGAGGCGGAGCTTTAACCAGAACTGAGTTCCCCATGGCTATGGCTGCAGCCACCTTTTCGACATACAACTCCACGGGGAAATTAAAGGGGAGGATTGCCGCGACTAAGCCGAAGGGGACTCGCCTGGAAATGATTCGATCTCCAGTGATACCGGGTGAATCTTGAGTTGATATCTGCTCAGGTTTGTAGGCGGTAGCTTTGGTAGCGATTGCCCGCAGATATTCGATCGTGATGGTGACTTCGAATCTCGCTTGAGCGATTGGCTTTCCACTCTCTTCGGCGAGCAACTCGCTTAGTCCGCTGCTGTCGCTCTGCAGGGAGTCCGCTACAGCGAGGAGCACTTCAGATCGTTGGTCGAGACTTTGTTGACGCCAAGATGATTGGCCATGGCGGAGATTTGCGATCAAAGTGGGAATTGATCGCAAATCGCTCTCAGCGACGTTGCCCAATTTGTGGCCAGTCGCGGGGGCGAAGCTTTCGATCGTCCGGCCGTCTGAATTCAACGTGGTTTCGATCTCAGGCATTTGCATTCGCGACCACGGGCGTGGTGGCGTGTGTCCAAAGCGGATGATCAGGACTCACCTTGGCTCGGATGCGGTTAATGCGATTGTGTACCTCGGAGGAAAGCTCTCTTGCATCGAGGTGTTCCACTTTTCCGTCGATGACTCGTCGCTCGCCGCCAACGTAAACGCCCTTTAGATTTCGCAAACTACAAGCCAGCACGTAGGTGCTGATCGGATCGTGGATCGGGCCCGTGTCGGGGTCCTGAGGATCGACGAGGAGGAAATCGGCGTATTTCCCGACTTCTAGGCTTCCAACCTGATCTGCTATTTGAAGCGTCTCGGCGCTACCCTTGGTGTGGAGGTAGAGCATCTTGCGAGCGCTCATTGCCGCAGGATCCTTGTGAGTTGCCCGCAGCGTATAGATGCCGATTCGCATGTTTTGAAAAGGATCTGAAAGATCGGTGCAGGATTGGTCGTCCAGCCCGACTCCCACATTCATGCCGTGCTTGAGCCAGCAGGGAACATCGGCCACGCCGGAGGCAAGCCTGCCGTTGCTTGTCGGTTGCCAAACTGCTCCACAGCCGCAGCGGGCGGCGGTCTGGATTATCTCCTCTCCAGCGTGAATGAAATGCCCGAAAATCAGATCCGGAGACAGGGCGCCCGCTTCGTGATACCACCAAAACTTCTCCCTTTGGCCTTCGATATTGTGCGGTGTTTCCAGGAAGTGCGGTTGGTTGATCAACCCGAAGCGTTGCATCGCTTCGAGCTCTAGGGCCGCGGTTTCCTTCTTCTCTGCCCACTGAACGGTGCCACTTAAGGCCATGCGCAGAAATTGAGGATGGTCTTGGAACTGATTCGACCAATTGACCAAGGCCTCTAGACGGGCGAAGGTCGCTTCCTTGCTTTGCATTTCAGCCAGCCAAACACTGTTGATAAAGCGAATGCCTGCATCGAGCTTCGCCTTGAACTGGGCTTGCTCCCAAGTGATCGGTTTGTAGTTGTCCTGCGAGAAGGTGCCGTGCCCGTCGTCCTCCATCTGGAAAGGAACGCCGGTGCTGGTGAAGTCGTAAGCGGTGGTAATCCCGTTTCTCAGGAAATCGACCGCTCCGTGCTTGCTGAGATAGTAAATGTCCTCGTCGTCGCAATGATCGGTGTAGCGGGTCATGGCGACGATCCAACCGTAGAGCGATTGGTCCTCGCCGAGTCCTCGCGAAGCGCTGGTGAAGAGGTGGCTGTGGGCGGAAACGAATCCAGGAGCTAGGATCTGGCCCTTCGCGTCGAGGCGACTCACCACTGAATCGTAGGATGGAGCGGGGCCTTGTCCTATTTTTTGGATACGACCATCGGTGGCTACAACGAGGTGTCCATAATAGGGGGCAAAGTCAGGAGTCGCCGCGTCTAGGATGAGAGCATTTTCTACAACTAGTTTGGGATGGGACGACTCGCTTAATTCCATGCGACCCTTCAGCAGGAGAAGCGCCCAAGAGCTACCATCCTGAATCAAAGCTACAAGGGGGCGAACGAATGCTGGTTCAAAATAAGCAAACGAGTTTCTTCTGCTGCCGGATGTGTCGTCAGGCTTAGAAAATCTTCCCTTTTCCAAGAAAACGTAGGAGTTCACGGTGCTTGGCATGTTAGTGGCTTAGCTTATGGCCTGTATTAACGACCAGCAGGGGACCCCATCTCCGCGCGAGTCAGAAAGGACCAGCAGGAGTGTCTTCGCTCCACGCGAGTCGAAGTTAACCTTTTTGAATTATGCGCGTTGATTTGCTGATCAAGAACGGGACGATCGTCTCGGGCTCAGGACGAAAGAAAGCGGAAATAGCCGTCAAGAACGGGAAGATAGTCGCTATCTATTCTGGAGAATCCCCTTACACGGCGGACGAGACGATAGACGCCGAGGGACTCTTCGTATTGCCAGGAGTCGTTGATACGGAAGCTCACCCTGGATGCTACAATCCGTTTCGATCCGACCTAGCGACTGAGTCGCGCGCCGCCGCTGCCACAGGAGTCACTACTTGGGGCGTACACCAGCCCAGCACTCGCTTAGGGGCAGAACCCTTTGTCGAATACGTGCAAGCCGAGGACGTTGGTCCTTTTCTCCCTGTGATGCCTGGCTGTGTGAAGATTATCGAAGAAGTTTCGGCAGTAGATGTATTTATCACTCCTATGGTCGAGACGGATGAGCAGGTCGCGGAGATTCCGCAGCTTGCTGAGGAGTTCGGCATGACCAGCTACAAGCTCTATTGCCAATCCATGAAGCCGGAGCTCGATAAATACTGGGCAGGCCGTAAGGCGGGACTGGGAGCGGGCTTCGACGATGGGGTGATCTTTAGCACCATGCGCGAAGTGGCGAAGCTCGGTGGCTCTGCCATTACCCAGATCCATGCTGAAAACTGGCAAATCGCTCGCTTGTTCGAAAAGGAATTGATTGAGGATGGGCGGACGGACTTCGCGGCCTGGACAGATCGGTCGCCAGATTTCTGTGAAGTTCACCACGTAAGATCTTTTGGGTATCTCGCCAAGATCACCGGCAGTCCGCTGTTTATACAGCATTCCAGCACTGCTGCGACTCACGAGGAGATCATGCGAATTCAAGGGGAGGGAGTTACCATTTATGGAAATTCCGGACCGTCGTGGCTCTATCTAGAGCCGAATCAGGAAGCATGGAGAATCAATGTGCCGATCCGGTATCCTGATAATCGAGCTGCGATCTGGGATGCTTTGGCGAAGGGTAAGGGGGTTAACACCGTAAGCTCTGATCACGTAATCTCTTGGCCGCCGAATCACCGTAAGGATATGTTCAACGACAATATTTGGAAGCTACGGACCGGATTTACCAGCCGGGTGGAAATGCTTGTGCCAGTCATGCTCAGCTATGGTGTAAATGAAGGACGCATTACTCTCGAACGTATGGTGGAAGTGCTTTGCGAAGATCCAGCCCGCATCTTTGGGTTATTTCCTAAGAAGGGTAGCATCGAAGTCGGAGCTGACGCGGATTTCTGTTTCGTGGATCTAGAACGGGAAATCACAGTGAATGAGAAAAACGTGACCAGCGCGTCAGGTTGGTCGGTGGTCGAAGGGCATACCTTCAAGGGTTGGCCGGTTCGTACCATATTGCGGGGAAAAACAATTGCCCATTGGAAAGAGGGAGAAGAGTCGCCCTACGTTGTTCCAACTGAAGAAAGCAACGGTGAATACCTGCCACGTATTAACGGCTCCAAATACTACAAAATCTAAACAAGGAATTAGACTTATGGCAATTTGGGATGATGTTTTAACCGAGCAGGACAAAAAGGTATATGAAGTAGCTGGTTGGAGTAAACCGGGTGGCTTTGGAAAAC
The DNA here is from genome assembly GCF_014230145.1 of Pelagicoccus albus. Lineage (NCBI taxonomy): Bacteria > Pseudomonadati > Verrucomicrobiota > Opitutia > Puniceicoccales > Pelagicoccaceae > Pelagicoccus > Pelagicoccus albus. The sequence continues at coordinate 562,639 of NZ_JACHVC010000013.1, read as the reverse complement.
GTCCCGCTTTGTTGCTTGTTGATATTATATATAATTTTGTAGGCGATCCAGAAGAGCCTATATTGGATAGTATAAAAAAGTGGCGGTATAGCTGTGGGACCACCGGTTGGGATGGAGTTCGGGCAACCGCCAAACTCGTTGCAGCGGCTCGTAAGAAAAAGATTCCACTGTTTTATACGACATGGGAGCGGCGTGATGATTTTTTGGATATGGGGCGTTGGAATGATAAAAACTACCGTGTGGATGACGGGATTGATGCGATCGGGCACCACGGTAACGATATTGTGGCAGAGATCGCTCCCCAAGATCACGACATGGTTTTCGTTAAGAAAAAGCCTAGCGCTTTTTTCGGGACGAGTCTCGCCAGTTACTTTATCGATTTCGGGGTGGACACTGTGATTCTGGCTGGAACTACAACGAGTGGCTGTATCCGTTCCACTGCCATCGATTCATTTAGCTACAACTATTACACGATCGTTCCAACTGAGTGTGTCTGGGATAGGGGAGAAGTAAGTCACAAGATCAATCTCTTCGATATCAACGCGAAGTACGGAGATGTCGTCGCTCTTGAGAAAACCTTAGCCTACCTCGATGGGTTGGAAGAAGATATCTTCCACGATCGTTGGCCAAGGCAAATGAAGAGGGATTTTTAACCATGAAGAAAGCGGCTAACTTTCTAGACTACCATATTCGTCGTTGGTACACCCAGGTTGACGAAGCTCTCGCGAATGAATCCGGAGTGCTCGCCGAGGATGGTGTTCCGGTAAGGAAAGTTGTTGTCGCAGCAGCGATCCAGAATCCCTACGCTGGAGAGGGGTATTCGGATGATTTGTCTAAGATAGTTAATTGCTCAAAGGAGCTCGGGGCGGAGTTTGGACGTCGTTTGGTTCAAGCCTTAGCCGGAGATTCTGCTCAAAGCTACGGGAAGGCGTGTTTGGTCGGTGCAGAGGGAGAGTATGAACATGGTAATGGATTTTTAACTACGAGTTTTGCAAATCCCATAAGGGAGGCTCTTGGTGGCGGATCTGCTTGGATTCCTTCCACGGGTAAAAGGTCGGAGATTGGTGGAGGTATCGATGTTCCTCTGGCTTGCAAGGATGCATTGTATGTTAGGTCGCACTACGATACGATTACGGTTAATTTTCCGGATTCTCCAGCTCCCGATGAAGTTGTGGTTATTTTTGCCATCGCAACTAGAGGTCGGATCAAAGCTCGTTTAGGAGGGCTTACTTTTGATCAGGTCGAGGGCAAAGACGGGCTACGCTGATTAATAATGACCACTGGTGTCCATGGGAATAAAAATAAGAAAATGGATACAGAGGGTCGAAGAGGATCTGTCTCGTGGGTCTGTCGTCTTCAAGAAGATCGCCGTTGGGGCGGTGGTTGAGAATCCGTATGCCGGTGTTGATGCGGATAGTCTAGATGAGATAATCGAACCCAGTTTGAGTTTGAGCGGTTCTTTTGTTGATCGGCTGTTGTCTTTGCTTGGAGATTCTCATCCCGTATCCTATGGCAAGGCCGCAGTGGTCGGAAGCTCGGGCGAGTTCGAGCATGGGAAAGCGTTTCTCACCACGCGTTTTGTTGATCCCATTCGAGCGGCTTTGGGTAATGCCAAATCTTGGGTGCCGTCCACTTGCCTTAGATCAAGTGTGGGTTCGAATGTCGATGTGCCTACGGGGGCGATTCATGATCTTTTTGGCTTGGAGGAGAATCAGACCATATCCCTTAACTTCGGTGATTCACCCAATGCTGATGAAGTGATTGTAGTTTTTGTGATTGTTTGTAAGTAAACAAAAAAAGGATACAGGAAGTGTGTTTAAAAAGGTGCATTAAGAGTTGAAAAGAGTGCAGTTCGTGCGGCGATGAGATTAAAAATAGGCGCGATAAAAAGTTTCCCAGGTTTTGCTGAAAAATTGTCTTTGTTTGGCCAATATCGATTCTTGGCATTGATGGAAATGATGATAGTTTAGTAATTATATAAGAAGCTTGTAGGATGTGAAAGAGACTTGGATTTGTGCACGAAAAATGATGGGAGAATTGAGCAGGATGGTGGGGATATTTGAGCAATTTAAATGATCACTATGATATCAATACTTAGTTCGATGATTATTAATAAACAAATTGAGTTTTGGGTTAAGTATTTGTTCTATTGAAGGAGGGGCATGTGCTTAGGTGTTGAAGGTAGCTCTTGCACTAGAAGAAAAGAACACGGCGTCGGACGCCAAATAGATTGGTTGATGGAAAAGGTCTTAATAAAGAATTTGGGTTATGTGATCAGCGGAGACCTCGAGAAACGATGGGGCAAATGTTCTGAAGTCGCCATAGAGTCAGGGAAGGTTGCTTTTGTAGGTTCAGCGGGCAGTTGCGATGCGAGCGAATTCGACTTCGTGGTCGATGCGATGGGTTCGACTTTAGCACCCGGGCTTATTGATTCGCACGTCCACATTGTATTCGGAGATTGGACACCAAGGCAGAATACGATCGGATGGATCGAAAGCTATCTCCATGGTGGAATCACATCGATGATGTCGGCGAGCGAAGTTCACCTGCCTAATCGACCGAAAGATGCAGCTGGAGTTAAGGCTTTGGCCCTGACTGCCCACCGTTGCTACAGTTGTCGCTCTGCAGGAGACCAAAAGATTCATGCAGGATCGGTTATTCTAGAACCGGGGTTGGTCGCTGAGGATTTTGCTGAGCTTAGGAGCCAAGGTGTCTGGCTGGCAAAAATGGGATTTGGGTCATTCTCTGAAAATCGAGACGCCGCTCCGCTGGTGAAATCTGCGAAGGACGAGGGGTTCGTTGTTATGTCGCATACTGGCGGAGTGTCTATCCCCGGAAGCCGGGCCATAACTGCCGATGATCTTTTAAGTTTGGGCGTAGATGTTGCCGGCCACGTAAATGGGGGGACAACGGCCTTGCCTGAGGCGGACCTAGAGAAGCTGATATGCGAATCGAATGAAATGTACTTTCAGATCTCCCAGGCGGGAAATTTAAGGTCTGCCTTGAAGGTTTTGGAGTTCGCTGAAAGAGAAGGAAAGCTCAACCAAGTTTTGATGTCCTCGGACACTCCGACGGGGACGGGTGTAATGCCTCTCGGAACTTTGAAATCTGTAGTGGAGTTGTGTGCCCTTGGAAAGTTGGATCCCGATCACACGTGGGCTATGGCTACGGGCTTGAATGCGAAGATGCTTCGGCAAAACACGGGTGAAATTGCAGTAGGCAAGGAAGCGGATTTGCTTATCATCGATGCTCCAAGCGGTTCAGCTTTTGAAGATGCCATTTCTGCGATGAAAGGTGGAGACCTCCCTGGAATATCAGGCGTTTTGATCGATGGATTATGGCGGGTAGGCAGGAGTCGGAATACGCCATTGGCCAGGAATCTCGCCCTTATAGAAAAAGGAGGCTAGGTATTTGTTAGCGATGGATGGATACAAAAAGATTGTAGAAATTATAGTTCCGGCCAGCCACGGGAAAGCAGTAAAGGTGGCTGCTGGAGATAGGCTTGAAGTCATAGATCTCGAAGGGAAGCAAGTTGGAGATCTGATGGCTTGGGTGTCAGGTTCTGAAGAAGAGTATTTCTCCCCCGCTCACACCTTGACACAAAATTGGAGTGTAGCCCTGCGAGTGGGCAGCGTCCTCGCGACCAACAAACGTAGAATCCTATTTCGCGTTTTGGAGGATGATGTCGGGATTCACGATATTCTAGTGCCTTGCTGCGATCACGAAGCTTACGTTACGCGGTACGGAATTCATGACCACCGCAGTTGTCTGGAGAATATCAAAGAGTCACTAAGCGAGCTTGGGGAAGCTTGTGTAGCTAGAGCGGAAATGGCTGTTAATTTATTCATGAACAACAGGATAGAATCTGACGGAAAGATAGTCTATGAGGCACCTGAGCACGGCCCTGGATCTCGGATCCTCCTCTCCTGCGAGCTGGACGCTTTAGTCGCGTTATCGGCCTGTCCTCAAGATCAGACGCCTACGAATGGCTGGGAATGTACTGCGATGATGTTACGAGTTTGGAGGCCCGAATAATAGGTGGCATGGAATGGAGCAGTGGCTGAAAGATTTTAGTACCGCTCTACAGATCATGGAGGGCCATGGTCTGACGGAGGGGTTTGGGCATCTCAGCGTAAGGCTAAGGGATGGGCGAATTGCAATTACTCCTGCCAAAGGTCCGGGTATGTCTGCAGCCAATTCGTTGCATATCCTTTTTTCTGATACGGGAGAGAGACTTGATGACGGAACGCTTCCAGCTCCTCTGGAGTCGCCGATGCACTTAGCGGTCTACGCTGCGAGACCCGACGTTAATTCAATTTGTCGGACGCATTCTCGGTATATTGTTTCCTATGGCGTAACAGGCGACGAGTTGATATTGTCGCATGGATTTGGATTGATGCTGGGAGACAAGATTCCCTTCTGCGAATTCGGCGATTTGATTTCGAATGAAGAGAAAGGAAACCGTGTTGTTCAGTCATTGGGTGCCAATACGGCTTTGCTCCTCAAGGGAAATGGCGGCTTTTCGGTTGGGGATTCTATTTCCCAAGCAGTAGTAAAGGCGATCTATTTGGAAGAGGCGGCTAGGATCTCTATGGATCTGAAGGCGGCTTCGATGAATCTCGCTGAGTGGAGCGAAAGTGAACTCGAAAGTCGTCGCTCCTGGCATCAAGCAGAGGCTGCTCGAGCATGGGAGTACTACTCTTGGAAATACAGAGCTTGAGGAGCTGAACACTTTCATGGAGCTACGTTTTTCGGTGCACGCATTGGCGCGTTTTCGGCTCGAATTTAGATACTAGAATGATTGACGACCAAGTATTGAGGCGCGAATGGCACGTAGTGCTTCGAGCGAAGGATATAGGTGAGGGCGAGGTCCTTTCCAAAACAGTGCTGGGTGAAGACTTAGTGCTTTGGAAGGATGCGAGTAAGGTGCACGTATGGAGGGACTTGTGCATCCATCGGGGAGCTAAACTGTCTCTTGGAACCCTAAAGGAAGGATGTATCGTTTGTCCGTATCACGGCTGGGAATACAATTCGGAGGGTCGATGTATGCGGATTCCGGCCCAAAATTCGAAACGGGCCATTTCATCCAAGGCCAAGGCCCAACCGTATTTGTCATGCGAGAAATATGGAGCCATTTGGGTTTGCCTCGATTCTGATCCTATCTCTCCTGAACCATTCCTGCCAATCTTCGAAAATCAGACCTTAGGTCTTTTTCTCTCGAGTCATCCCATGCGGGCAAAAGCTCCTAGAGTTATCGAAAACTACCTTGATTTCTCTCATTTGCCGTTCTTGCACGCCGGTTTTTTGGGTGATCCAGATATGCCGCAAGTTGAGGACTACGACGTAGAAATGACGGAGAATGGACTAGTAGCTCGCGATTTAAAGATATGGCAACCTAACCCTGATGGTTCTGGCGTAGGTGGGTATCGAAGTTATGACTACTTCTGCTACCGACCTTTAATCGCCGCCTTTTCCAAGGAGAAGGTTCTTTCCGTTTTGACCGCTACTCCTGTGGATGAAGAGACCACTGTGGCTTGGCTGTTTGGCATGTCAGAGTTTAGGGAAGGTCTGACGGAGGAAGATGCTTTGAAGTGGTCTGAACTAATTATCAGTCAGGACAAACCTGCGGTCGAATCGCAGAGGCCGGAGCTCTTGCCTCTGGATCTCCAGGAAGAGTTGCACCTCGCTTGCGACCGTCTCGCCATTGCCTATCGGAGATGGTTGAAGGAATTGGGGCTAAGCTACGGAGTTTCATGAGCAAGAAGGCGTGGATCCTTAATACCTGTTTGGGGGTACTCCTTTCCGGATGCGCAAACGATCGTACGGATGAAGTGGAAGCTGAAGCTGATGGACAAGCTCTGCGAAAGGTGACCCTAAAACTAGATTGGTATGCTGAGCCGGCCCATGGCGGGTTTTATCAAGCTTTGCTCAACGGCTATTACGAAGAGGCCGGTCTCGAGGTGGAGATCCAGCAAGGTGGGCCGGGAGTTATGCCCTTGCAGGCGGTCGCGTTGGGACGTGTCGATTTTACCTTGGGGAGGATTGACGATGCGATTATCGGGGTAGATCGCGGGCTTCCGGTTCAATTGGTAGCGGCCTATATGGAGAAGGACCCGCAGGCGATTATGTTTCACGCATCGAACCCAATTGACAGTTGGGAAGACTTAGACGGTAAGTCGATCATGGTGAATCCAGGCAATGCATTTGTGGCTGTATTGAGAAAACGGAAACAAATCGATTTTAGCGTGATTCCGCTGGATTATGGAATTCAGCGTTTTCTCAAAGATCCGGATTTCATCCAACAGTGCTTCGTTACCAGTCAGCCATATTTTGCTAAGCAGCAAGGAGTAGAGGTCGGCGTTATGTTGCTCTCTGATGAGGACTACAGTCCAGAGCGAGTGGTCATTACGAATACGACTTTCGCGGAAGAGAATCCGGAAATCGTAAAGGCATTTGCGGAGAGCAGTCTGCGAGGTTGGAAAGACTACATGGAAGGCGACCCAAGTAAAACTCACGAATATCTCACTGGTATACACAATGGGAATACGGACGAGCTAAACGCTTACAGTCATAAAGCCATGAGCGAGTACAAAGTCGTATTCGGAGACGCAAGCCTAGGGGAATCGCTTGGATTGATTGACGAGTCGAAGCTCGAGAAGACGATCGAGACTTTGAGAGATTTGGAGATTGTTAAACAGGAATTGAGGGCGTCGGATCTGATCGATTATTCGATTCTTCCGGAGGCAGTTAGAGTTCCGGTTAAGTAAGTTAGGTAAGCGTCACCGTGCGGTAACTACTACTCGCCGTGCCAGGAAAGAAGGCGTTGCGGCTTAGCAAAAAAAAATGGTCGCCCACGTTGAGGCGACCATTTGGTTTAGAAATCTTATATTTAGATCAGAAGGGCACTGTCAGTGTCAGCTTCATCTGAACGTCTTCCGGAGCTTTGGTCAGCAGGTTGTTCGCTGCGAAGTTTGGATCCGCTCCGAGGAAGTAATCTTCTTCGGTTAGGTTTTCCAGACTTAGCATCGCCTTCCAAGCTTCGGTTTCGTACCAGAGGTTTGCGTTCACTACGGTCGATGAATCGATTTCGATGTTTCGGTCGTAAGAGGTCCAATAGGAGTCGCTCCATACGGCACCGATGGAGGCACCGAAGTTCTCGTTAAACGTATTCGATACGAATAGTTTTACTACCGTTTGCGGCGCGCCTGGTACGATCAGGTCTGGATTCGCTGATGGAGAACCGCCTTCCGGAGTGAACCCGCCAAATGCGTTGGCGAACTGGTTGAGCAATGCTCCACCTTCGAGGGCGACGCCGATCTCGTCGTTTCCAGCTCCCGTGGGATCGAGCAAGCCAAATGGCATGGTGCGGTAGCCAAGGCTGGTGGTTCTTCTTGTTTCACGATCGCTGAATGAAGCGATGATAGTGGTCGACTCGGTAGCGGCATAGGCCAGCTCGAATTCGATACCTTCAGATTCGTAGGGGTCCGAGGTGCCAGTGATGTCGTTGAAGGAAGCTTGGTCCCATTCGTAATACGATAGCGTCGAAAACAGATTTCCTTCCATAGCGGACATTTTGATACCCACTTCCTTTAAGCTGGATTCGCCGAAGTTCTGATCGCCAACAATTGCTCCGCCTTGAAGTGGAGCGTAGGTTGTCGCCTCCTGAAGAGCTCCGTAAAGCGATAGGGATTCGTTGATTTTGAAGGACGGATTGATGCTCCAGTTCAGGAAGGTATCATCGCCAGTCACTATGTTTTGTTCAATGTCAGTGGGCTCGTCGGGTACTCTGACCTCGTAGTCGATACTGTCGTAACGAGCGCTTGCTAGGATGGAAAAGCTTTCGCCTATGTCGAACTTGCTAGATAGGAACAAGCCCATTTGGGTGAGCTCCGATTCTGCCGCATGCCCGCCTGGTCCAGATGCTCCAAAATTTCCACCCCAATAGTTGTTTCCTCCCGCGAGCGGATCGATGTCAGAACCAGACAGGAAAACTGAGTTTGCGCTGATGGTAGGCAAGCTGATGTCACGCCTCGCCATAGGCTCGACCCAGAAATCCTGTAGCTGCTTTGCTTTGGTTAAGCGTGCTTGAGCACCGTAGTTAAGAAGCAAGGACATGGAGTCGCCAATATCGATTTCGTTGGTTAGAGAAATGCGATCGTCAACCACTTCCTGGCTCATGCGGAAGGCGTATTGGTAAGAGGATACTTTATCTGTATCGATCTTCTCGACGAAGAGCTTGTTGGTTAGGGTAGAGCCGCTATCGAAGTTGTGCGTGATATCGAAGAATGCCATGATATCCTCCGAGTCCGCGAAATCGGAGAGGTCGGACAGGACGTCATCGGCATCGATGGTGGTGGTGAAAGGAGTTCCTCCCGCCAAGAAGTACTCTGGCGTGTACAAATAACCGGAAGTGGTTTGCACTACATCGTCAGGCATGCCCGCGTAGGTGGCGGCTCTTACTTCTGCGTCAGCCATGTTCTTCAGGGCTGCGAGCTGATCCGCTGGTAGGCCTGCGGCTTCTACGATGTCTGCTGGAACGACCAGGGCTCGGAAATCCGCGTAGTTGCCATTGGTAAGCGGAGCGTATCCCCAGACTAGGCCATCCACGATGTTACGATCGGCGATGCCACCGTTGCCCGGGCGAACAACGCTTAGCGGCTCTCCGATGACGTATTCATTGTTGTCCACCAGGTTTTGAGTCGGACGGTTCCATCCGGCATTCTCGTTGGACTCGAATTCGTAGTATTCCGCTCCCGCGAAGATGCTAGTCTTGTCGGAGAGCTTAACTTTTAGAGCTGCGTACAGAGACAGATAATCATTACCCACGTTTTTCCAGTAGGAGTCTGCATCCTGGACTGAGAGCGATAAACGGTAGGCAGCGGGAGCTTTGCCGAGCATGAATGGGGCTCCTTGGTCGACCTGTACGTTGTAGTGGTCGTTGCTTCCTGCTTCCAAGGTCACCGAACCGCGCGACTCGTCGAAGAAGGGAGATTTGGGAATCATGTTCACGTACCCGCCCACGTGGCTAGGAATGTACTGCGCGGGAGCGGGACCTTTAACTATTTCCATGGCTTCGAGCGAGCCGAAGGAGGTAGGCATTTCGTTTCTCTGGAATGGTCGAAGCATGCCGTTGTAGTAGATGCCGCCTTGCCAACCACGAAGGACTGGGGCTCCCGGAATTCCGTAGAAATTATAACGCTCAGTGCCTGCTCCGACTTTTTGCAAGTCATCGAAGTCGTTGATCTGAAACTGCTCCATTGCTTCAGGGGAGAGGACGGTGATAGCTCTGGGAATATCGACGAGATCCATGTCGTCGAAGAACGCCGAATCCACAGTCCGATCCGTGGGGATCAGGGAATCTGATTCTTCAGCGGCAATTTGCTCAGAGATGAAGATCCCGAGGTCTGTAACCTCTTCGTCGTCTTGAGCGTGCAGGTTGAAGTTCGCTGCACCGCTTAGCAGTGCAGACGCAACTAGACATCTTTTTATTTTCATGGGCGATTTTAGAGCCCCTTAGGCTCTGTCAGGCAGTTGGAGTCTGTTTAGTTTTGAGTAGACGCGTTTTTGATTAAGCAAAATATGTGCCCGCTTCCGGCAGCGTGTATCAGAAATCGGGATACTTGGATCTAAGCATTTACGTTCGGCTATTCGCCGGCTACAGCGGTCAGAAGCCTCTTGAGGCTTTCTTTCTCCTCATTGCTGTAGTGGGCGTAGCTTGGCATTTTGGTGGCGAGCGGATTAGTGGCGCTCGGATCGATCAGCATACTCTCGAAATACTCCTCGGAGTTGCTGGCGAACAAGCTGAGTAGGGTGAGGTTTCGGGTTGAAACATGACCACCCATCAAGTCCGAATCGGTCGAATGGCAAGACAGGCAAGCGTTGAGATAGATGTCTTGTCCGAGCGAATGGTCTGGATCGGAAAATGGTTCCGGCAGCTCGGAAAGGGCGAGGTCAAGGTTTGTTGCGATGATCTCTTCCACGCCCCAAGGGTTCTTGTGCCCCGGATCCCTCAAGGAGTCTGTCTTCTCGGTATTGATTATGAAGGGTCCCCATTCGGGATGACCGATTTCAGCGAGCCAAGCTCCCAAGGGCTGTCCTTCCACCGTGAGGATGAGGTAAGGGTTTGTTGCTTCGATGATGGCCGGAGAGAAATTTGATTGGTAACCGTCGCTGCAGTTCGCGAGCCAGAAGTCGACATCCTCGTCCGATGAGAACTCCGCAATGAAGTCGGACAAGTAGACGTAGGTCATTTCTCGCTCTACCTCGTCGATTTCCATGGGAAGCCTTGCGGAGTGAGTGGGTAGTTTTGAAATTTCATCCCACGAAACTTCCTTTACGTGCGATCCTTCGCTTGTCTGGAATTTCAATGACAAGATGAACAGCTTCACCGGTTCGTCTGCATGGAGAAGGGCGCAGGCATGGAAAAGAATCGGTAGTAGGATGAGTCGAAGTAACATGTTCATCATCTAGCGGCGAATCCAAGAACGCGTGATGTTCACGCGAGTTGGTCGAACTAGGGTAGCAGGCGGCGATTTTAATAGGTTGGCAAAGCGGAGAGGACTTGATCCTCTGGCACTCGTTAAGCACGAACGCTGCCAATTTGAAATTCACGAGCAGCCAGTGCAAATTGGTACTACGATTGCTTTCCTAGGGACGAGTTTAGACCCTCTAAAGAAACAAATATACATGACATTGGACGATCAGCCGAATGCTACTTTAATCGCGAAAGCGCCTCGATGCCTGCTTCCAGAAAAGCTCGAATTACGAGAAGATGCGGAAGGATTAAGTGTCGTGAAAATTGTGCTTGAGGGCGATACGGTGAAGTCCATTTCGCAACACGATGAGAAGCCCGAAGAAGGTTGCCTAGACGTTAGCGACCAGCTTCTGTTTCCGGGGTTCTTGGACGCTCACACACATTTGGACAAGGCTCACAGTTGGGAGCGGGCTCCTAACCGATCCGGTACTTTCGATGAAGCGCTCAAGAACTTGTTTAAGGACAAAGTTCATTGGACTGAGGAAGATGTCTATGCACGCGCGAACTACTCGCTCGAGTGCGCCTATGCCTATGGAACTGTGGCGCTTCGCACGCACGTGGATACGGGCTTGGATTGGGCGGAACGCAGTTACAAAGCCCTCAGTCAGCTACGAGAAGACTGGAAAGGAAAGGTCGATTTGCAGATGGTAAGCCTTTGTCGAGTCGACGACTACGCAACGGATAAGGGCGAGGCTCTTGCAGACCTTCCCATTCGATACGGAGCCAATGCCTTGGGTGGCATGCCGCTCATGAACCCTGAACTTGATTCGCAACTTGATCGCCTCTTGGGATTCGCGAAAGAAAGGGGTGTCGGATTGGACTTGCACGTAGACGAAAGCGGCAATCCAGATGCGGACTGTCTGTCAGCGGTCGCTCGTGCTGTTATACGTAATGAATTCACAAATACAGTCGTGTGCGGACACTGTTGCAGTCTTGCCGTTAGGCCGATCGAAAAGCAAAAAGAGACGCTCGAACTGGTGAAAGAAGCGGGACTGAAAATCGTTTCCTTGCCCATGTGCAACTTGTATCTGCAGGATCGCAGAGGAGTCGGTGATACTATCCAAACTCCGTATTGGAGAGGGATTACTTTAGCGCATGAATTCATGGAACGAGGGGTCCCTTTCGCTTGCGCCAGCGACAATGTGCGGGATGCATTTTATGCGTTTGGCGATTTCGATATGCTGGAAGTCTACCGCGAGTCGGTTCGCATCGGCCACCTAGATCGTCGCTTGCAGGAATCAACGACGGTGGTGACATCGCAAGCGGCTTCGCTGATGGATTTGGGAGAAAAAGGTTTTGGAAGAATTGCACCGGGGGCTCCTGCACGTTTCGTAAAATTCGCTGCTAGTAGTCTAAGCCAGTTGCTAAGCCGACCTCGAATCGACCGGCAGCTGTTCTTGGAAGGGAGCTTTAAGTCTTTAGAAATTCCGCCATATCGGAAACTCGTCTAGTCGGTCGACAGGAACGTGAAGCGTTTCTGCGAGCTAGGTGGAATTTGAACTCCGTGTTCTTTGGCTTGTTTCCAGAGGGTTTCTCGAATCGAAGGTCCTGCTACTTTGAAGCTAGGAAAGTCTAGGCCTGCGGATTGGAAGAGATTTGAATATCCGCCCGCTCCGGAGGCCACGTAGCTGTGGGTGTAGAGTTCGAGTGTGTCGAACTGGTTGGGGTGGAAGTCCATGTCTTTGTAGGCGGCCCTCATGAGCTTCGGAGAATCCTGGCTGAGCTCGACCTCGTAAGAGAGCTTTCCGTCGAAGTGTAGAATTCCAATATCATCCCGGTATCCCGGAGGCTCCAGGACCCGCCTGGTATTTAATTCCAAGATCCTTGGCAGCAAACACCATGGAATGGTCGCCTTGTAAAGTTGGTCGCCGTAGGGGAATAGTTGATACCATTCTGCTTTGCTTAAGCTTCCATTAAGCCTGCGGTTTCCCATGAATGCGCAGCCGATCGCGATCAGCCTTGCATTGTCACGTGCTGGCGGAAGGGAGGCGGAGATCTGATCGCAAACCCAGTTCAATGTGCTTGATTGGCCGCGGTACCGGTCTGTCCAGGGATCCTCTTCCTGTAGTTTCTCTACCTGCACGTCGATTTCGCCAGCTGCGAGTATCAGCTGATTGGCAGCGGCTACCATGTTCGTTTCGGCTTGAGAGATAGTGGAAGTCTGAAACTTGGAGATTGGTATTGTGGAGCAAGTCCATCGATTCGACACGCTCCAAACTGCCTTGTTGTAGACGCTTAGCCCCAATCCCGCTTGTATGTAGTTGGTAGTCTGTGGAGACTTTTCGATGGATGGAATCAATTGATGGGTATGGGCTCCGCAGAGCAGCACGCCCGGCGGAAGCTGGTCGAGCAAAGCTTTGTCGTAAGTGGTTCCGTTATGCGAAAGGACAACCACGATGTTCGCTAGAGATTGAGCATCTGCTATACGATTACCAAGTGCCTTGGCCGGATCTACAAAGTCGGAATACGGATCTGGAATGTGGTTCGTGTTCGCGAGGCCCAAGACTGCGACCCGTTTGTCCAAAAAATCGAAGAGGACGATGTCGTGAGTCACGCGATTGAGCGGGGAGGAAGTTGTTAGATTGCTCGCAATGAAGAGGGGAAAGTCGCGAGGCGCTTTTTCAACTAGGCTTTCTATCCCCCAGTCCAAATCATGGTTGCCCGGGCAGATCGCATCTACTCCATAGGCGTTGAGGTATTCGTACAAGGGATTCGGAACGGGGCCCTCTTTTTCCATAAAAAGATCCCATGGTTCTCCGCCTCCAAAGTCATCCCCTCCATTTAAAAGTAGCGAATCTCCAGCCTCTGATTCCCTGAATTTGGCGAGGGAGGCGAGTCGACAGGCTTCAGGATCTGAAAGCGATAAGTGCTTACCGTGGGCGTCCGAAAAGTAGAACACGGAGAGTGTTGTTTGAGACGCCTCAGGCTTTGGGGGCAAGGTGACCCCATCCGAGCTGGGTAACCAAATGCGGAGATAATTTCTGTGGGGAGTTTCTCTGCAAATCCAAGGCATCTCTAGCGGCAAAGCAAAATGGGTGCCGTAGTTCTGTTGGCCGAAATCTTGCTGATGGGTGGCCATGCCGATTCGCCTTTGTAAAATTGCCCTGACTGCCGCTTCTGTTCCGTTTCTGCTTCTCGTTGTATTTAACAACATCACCGACTACGGATCCAATTACGCCTTTGTGGAAGGTGTCCTCAAGATGGATACAACTTTCGAAGGGAATGGGGCTATGTGGCGTTCAATTGATTCACCTTGGGTCTATCATGTTTTCTACGCCACGATTATTTGCTGGGAGTTCGTTTCCATGGTGATTCTCGGGATGGGTGTCCTTCGCCTATACAAAGCCCGTGGCAAGAGCGCTGCGGAATTCAACAAGGCCAAAGGGCTAGCTGTTTTGGGACTGACTGTGAGCATGCTGCAGTGGTACTTGGCCTTCCTCGTAGTGGGAGCGGAGTGGTTCCTGATGTGGCAATCCAACTCCTTCAACGGACAGGACGCCGCGACGCGTATGTTTCTCACAATGGGAATCTCGCTGCTTTTCCTGATTTCTAAGGACAGCGAGTTGGAGTCATGATTGAAGCGATGGTTTTCCGGGATGCCGTGGCATTGCTGGGAACTGAACTACAGCCGTTTCTTTGCGAAAAAATAGTAGTCGAGAAGGGGGTTTTTAGCGAGATTCAGCCTGTGCGACCCGTATCTGAGGTTGCTGGCTGCGGGCTGGTGCTCGTCCCTGGGCTATGCAACGCTCATACCCATGTCGGCGACTCGCCACTGCAAGATGGCACGGATGGTTTGACGCTGGAAGAGGGCTTTTTTCGGCCTCATGGATACAAGTATCGTGAGCTTGGCAAGATGAGCGAAGCGGTTCAATTGCCGCATTTGGTCGAGCAATTGTCGTTTATGGTTCGGACCGGCACTACCATGCATATCGATTTTCGAGAGCAGGGCGTAGAGGGCGCGAAACTTCTGAAAAAGGCATCTGCAGCAGCTGGGATTAAGTCGCTCATCCTGTCGCAATTCCAAGATTCGCCTCTTACGGAGGAGCAATTACTTGAGGATCAGGCAGCTCTAAGAGAGGAGGTTCAATCCGAATTCGAGCGAATGCTAGATGTAGCAGATGGGTTTAGCGAAAGCACCATGAACGATCTGACCAGTGTCGCTTGGAAGTGGATACAATGGGCTACAAAGCGGAAGGGGAAACTGCGAGCAATCCATTGTCTTGAAAATGAAGGCTATCGAAATCGCAGTTTGGAAATTGCCGGTAAGGGCGATCTTCAGAGGGCGATAGAGTTGTATGACCCGCATTTGATAGTGCATTTGACGGTAGCAAACGACGAGGAGATAGAGTTGCTCGCGAGTTCCGGAAAGGTTGCGGTGCTTAATCCTCGAGCCAACGCGAATCTGGGCCTTCCGCTACCGCCTGTCGCCAAACTGATGAAAGCCGGAGTCCCGCTGCTGCTCGGCACAGACAACGTAATGCTCAATGCGCCAAACATGCTGGCGGAACTCGATTTTACCTACAAGCTGGCGAAGAGCCAATTCGGCGATGCAAGAGGTCCGAGTTCTACGAGTATCCTGAAAATGGCGACGACGAACCTTAGCCATGTACTTCCGGGTATCGGAGAGGTAGGTATCGGGGAGGGAAAAACGGCAGACTTTTTTGTAGTGGATTTTAGGAATCCTCGTATCGCTTACACCCGAAACTTGGTCGCCAGTTTAGTAACCCGACTTTATCCTGAGGACGTAGTTTTGACAGTACGAGAAGGGAAGGTATTGTACCGGAATGCTGCGTTCGAGTCTTATTCCTAAGAGCGTATTGAGCTACAATATAAAGTCGTAACGCCAATTTGAGGACAGTTTAGAATCTGATAGAGAACACGATGAGCTTGATTGAAGAAAAACTAGAAGAAATGGGTTTGACCCTACCAGAACCGCCCTCGCCGGGAGGGAATTATGTTCCTCACAAGAAGGTGGGTAACTTAGTATACCTTGCCGGAGTGATCTGTATCCAAAATGGCGTACTCAGTCATGAGGGGCAAGTGGGCAGCGACCAGACCATCGAATCTGGCTATGAAGCAGCTAAGGTTTGTGCCTTGAACGCCTTGGCGGCAATCAAGGGAGCGGTGGGAGATTTCGATAAATTGCGAGAGATCGTATACATGTCCGGATACGTGAATGCGGTGTCTGGATTTGACAGCAGTCCGCTCGTTATAAACGGGGCGAGTGATCTATTTATCGAGTTGCTAGGAGAAAAAGGCATGCACGCTCGAGCCGCGGTTGCGGTTGCGGGATTACCCAAAAACGCGACAGTCGAAATCCAGCTCGTGGTCCATGTGGACGATTAAATAGCTCTTATGGTGCAGCCTTAACTCGCGGTCGGCGATTTACGGAACATATCTTTAATGTCCTCAAAGGTTAAGTACAAGCAGGGGACGAGTACTAAAATGATCCCGGTGGTGAATACGATTCCGAAACCGAGCGAGATTGCCATTGGGATCAGGTACTGAGCTTGCATCGAGCTTTCCGAGATGATGGGGATCAGGCCACAGGCGGTCGTCAAGGTCGTGAGCATGATCGGGCGGAAGCGTCGTAGTCCGGCTTGGTGAATGGCATCGAAGGTGGATGTCTTCTTCCTCTGCCGATTGGCAAAATCCACCATGATCAGTGAGTCGTTTACCACGACGCCTGAGAGCGCGATCATCCCCATCAGACTGATTAGCGACAAATCGTATCCAAGAATCATGTGTCCGATGATCGCTCCAATGGCTCCGAAGGGGATGGCCACCAGAACGATGAGCGGCTGGATATAGCTGCCGAAGGCTACAGCGAGGAGGGCGTAGATGACGAAGATGGCGAGGCCGAGTCCACCGTAGAGGACCTGGGTAGACTCTCTCATGTCTGCTTGGCTTCCCTCGAAGGTCCAAGTCAAGCCAGGGTAGTCGGCTCGAAGCTCCGGCAGCACCTCTGTTTCGAAAGCGGTAATGACTTGTCCAAGCGTGCGTTTGGGTTCCACGTCCATGGATACAGATACGACACGTCGGCCGTCGCGTCGATTGATGGAGGTGAAGGCCTCCCCGTAGCTGATATCGGCCACGTCGAGGAGCGGCACTTCTGTGCCGTTAGGCGTGCGAATGACGAGATCTTCGAAGTTGTGGATGTCCTTCCGTTCCTCGAGCGGGAGCTTAACGCGAACTTCGATCTCGTTGGTTCCTCTTAATTGTCGCGTCGCTAGTGCACCGAAAAATGAGTTGCGGACTTGTTCACCGAGGTCGTCTTCAGTTAGCCCTAGAGCACGACCTTCAGGGCGTAGCTTTATGTCGATTTGCTTTTTGCCCTTGTTGTAGTTGTCGCTGACGTCCCTTGTATTGGTAAAGCTCTCTGCTCGCTCCACGAACGCGTAGGTCGCCTGTTCGAGGACGTCGATATCATTATGGCTGAGATCGATGCTTATGTCCTGGCGAGCACCGCCCGGACCGCTCTCCGCCTCGAAAGTAACTTGATGAACGCCGGGAATATCTCCGATTTCCTGTCTCCAAAGTTCAATGACTTCCGCCGCGGTCATAGTGCTTTCTTCTGGAGGACGCATGACTATTTCCACGTCGATGAAGCTACCTCCACGGATATTTGTCTTAACGCCTTCTGCCGCCTCGTAGAGATTATGCTCTTCGAACATTCGCTGGGTTGACTCAGTTATTTCCCGAGCGACGCGAGCAGCCTGATCTGGCGTGACTCCCACTGGTAGGCGTACGCCTGCCTCGATTTCATCGGCAGAAACTT
Source organism: Pelagicoccus albus (assembly GCF_014230145.1). NCBI lineage: Bacteria > Pseudomonadati > Verrucomicrobiota > Opitutia > Puniceicoccales > Pelagicoccaceae > Pelagicoccus > Pelagicoccus albus. The sequence continues at coordinate 545,327 of NZ_JACHVC010000013.1, read as the reverse complement.
CAGGCATGTTGATCATGCCCATGTGGGCGCTGGTCGCGTAACCGCCGACGATGGCAAATAGGGCGATGGTGGCGACGAGAGTCAGGTAGCGTGCCCGGAGGCAAACGTCTAAAAAGCGTCGGTAGTAGTTGTTGACGAAGCCGTCGAATTTTCGAGCTACCTTCTGCTGGAGGTGGTGGATTCTGTTTCCTATCCGAGTGCGACCGCCTTCTTTGGTGTGGGCGAGGTGAGCTGGAAGGATGAACAGAGCTTCTACGAGAGATATCGTGAGAACGATAATAACGACTGCGGGAAGGGGCCACCAAAACATACCGGTCTCTCCCGGGATGAAGAGAAGCGGAATGAAGGCTACGATATTGGTAAGAATGCTAAAGATTACTGGACCGCTGATTTCTTTGGCTCCGCGTATCGAGGCAGTCATTACATCCATGCCTTGTTGCCGGTACTCATAGATGTTTTCTCCTACCACGATTGCGTCGTCCACCACAATTCCCAGCACTACGAGGAAGGCGAACATGGAGACCATGTTGATACTCAAATCGGCGACTGGCAGAAACATGATACCTCCGACGAATGAGACGGTCATACCAGCCATGACCCAGAAGGCTAACCTGATCTCCAAGAAGATGGAAAGGATGGCCAACACGATGAAGGCAGCGAGCACTCCGTTTTCAATTAGGAGCGACAAGCGTTGTTTATACTCGTCGGCAGAGTTGCTGTCGATTCGCCAATCCACGCCCGGGGGAAGGGTCGTTTCGAAATCTGCCATGATCTCGTCAACGGCGGCGGAGATATCCAGCGGCGACTGATTGCCGATGCGATATATGTTAACTTGAATCGAAAGCTCTTGGTTGAACTGTGACGGAAAACTACCTTCGGCGAAACCATCTGTGATAGTGGCTATGTCCTTTAGTTTCACGCTGGCTCCACTCTCGCCGCTAATGATTTCGATTTCTCCGAATTCTTCGGCCCATTGTTTCCGCCCTTTTGTCCGCAGCAAGATTTCGCCAGTCTGAGTCTCTACGGACCCGGCTGAAATGTCAGAACTGGAACTGGAAATAATGTCTGCGACCTCCCCTAAGGTTAACTGGTAAGTTCGCAAAGTGGCACGTGGGATCTCTACATGCGTCACGTAATCAGGGGCGTTGCGTAACTCGACTTGAGTGATACGGGGATCGCCCAACATTTGGTCCCGCAATTGTTCGGCCATCTTGCGCAAGGACCATTGGGTGGCTTTACCATAGATGACGATATTGAGAACGCTACGCTGGTTCGATTGGAGGCTTACCTGTGGTTCGTCGATATCGTCAGGGAAGGTACGAATGCGATTTACGGCTTGATCGATGTCTTGGAAGACCTGCATGCGATCAGCTCCCTGTACCAATTCTATGGTTACAGATCCCGAGCCTTCGCGAGCCACCGAAGTGATCTCCTTTATTCCATCCACTCCGCGTACGGTTTCCTCGACCGGCAAAATTATCCCTTGCTCGACTTCAGCCGGAGCTGCTCCTGGGTAGCCGACGCTGACCGTAACGACGTCCAGTTGGAATTCAGGCAGGACCTCCTTCTGTATGTTGATCGCGGTGAAAATTCCACCTAGCAGGAGAACGATCATCAAAAGATTTGCCGCCACGGGATTGCGAACCATCCAAGCGATAGCGCCACCCGAAAGGGTGTTGTCTGTTTTGGGTTTGGGCTCCATCCTTATTCGACTGTGAGAGGTTCGTCTTCGGTCCGCAGAGCTGCGCCTTCGACCACTGAGCTGAGGCTAGTGGCTACAATTTCATCCTCTTCACCGAGGCCAGCGCTGATGTAGGCGCTACTGGAATCGAGAAAAGCAATGTCGACTGGGACTATTCGCAAGACACCCTCTTGCTTCACCCAAACTGTGTTGTCTTGTCGTAAATGCGCTCGGTCGATCCGGTATACGTTTTCAATTGGTTTTCCTTCGATCGATACCTCCAGCAGCGAACCTATTATCAGTGGAGGGGTGCCTTTTTGAGCGGCCGACAATGCCAGTGGGTCTTCCACTAGAATTTGTACGCGAGCCAAACGTGTGGTTGAGTCGAGAGAGCCTATGAATTGATCCACAAAACCGATACGCGACACCTTCGACGGCCATGCCGTTTTATTGCGAAGGGTGGCCTTCGACCCAACGCTCCCGTCATCTGTACGGAAGCTGATGTTTTGGAGTTTGTCCAAAGGAATGGAGGCTACGACCCAGTAGGCTTGTGTTCCCGCAAGCTGAGCGAGTTCTGTCCCACTGTCGACTTGCGATCCGATAGACACCTCGCGACTCAAGATCTGGGCGTCAAAGGGGGCGACCACGTTTGTCCTTTGAAGGAGGAGTTCGGCTTGTTTCAGGTCTGCTTCGGCGGTGGCTACTTCGGCTTGAGCCAGCTTAAGCTGAGGCTGGCGTAAGGCGAGGGAGCGGTCCGACCAGTCTATATTGTCGCCAACTAGTTCCAAATCCATTTCGGCCACCTTCTGGTACCCGAGTTCGAGCTCCAAGTTCGCTTGAGCTTGCTCCAGAGCGCTTTGGGCGCGAGCGACGTCGTTTTCGAAATCGGCTGGATCAATCTTAAGAAGATGGTCCCCTTTTTTGACATGCTGGCCTGCTTCGAACAGGGAAGATATTTCGACCACTTCCCCAGTTACTCTAGCCTGCAATCCAACCGACTCTTTGGCTTGTACGTTCCCCATGACGTTGATTTGCGGAGCGAAGGTGCCAAATTCCGCTTTTGTGGTTTCCACTAGCATGGGTGTCCTACGGCTGGCAGCCACATTTTGAGCGGTGGGCTCGGTTGTGTTGATAAGGAAAAGAATCGCTGCGGTAGCGAGTAGGATGAGGACACTTATGCCGACGGTTAGTTTCCAGCCCAATGGCTTTGAGTCCTCGTTGCTCGGTTTTTTGGATGTTGTCATGTTGGACTAGTTTTCTTGGGCTGTATCAAAATTCTCGCGACCATTAGAGATCGTACCGGCAAGTGCTCTGTATAGAGTGACGCGTTGCTCGAGCACCATTCTTTGCAATTCTACCAAATCCCGCTGCAGGGATTGGACGTTGAGCAAAGCAGTGAGCACATCGAGGTATTCGGATACGCCGTTAGAGTACTCTGTCTGGAGGATTTTGTACGACCTTTCGGCTAGATTCAGTTGCCGGTTTTTGCTCTGTAATCGATCGGACAAGGATCTCTCCAGAACTAGGCTGTCTTCAACCTCTTGCAGGGCCACCAACATCGTTTGGCGGTAATTAGCGAGTCGACTCTCGAGAATGGCGCGGCTGCGTTCTGTTTCCGCTTTGCGGGCACCACCCTCAAATATGGGCGCTAGAACTTGAGCTGATAGGTTCTGTATCCACGTATCAAATAAGCTGGATGGGGAGTCTCCGATGGATGCAAGGCTCCCTCCGAGACTCAAGCTCGGGTAACGATCCGCGATCGAAGCGGCTAGATTTGCATTGGCTGCGGAGAGTGAGTTGAATGCGGCGAGAACATCGGGACGCCGTTCGAGTAGTTTCGCAGGAACCCCAGTCGCGGGTAGGGGCGGGAGCTCGGGGAGTTTCGAAGTGGTTCGGTCGCTTCCTTTTTCGAGTGGGCTGGTCCCAAGTAGTACGCTCATCGCATTTTGCTGTACTTCGATACTGGCAGCGATTTCTATGAGCTGCTCCTTACTGCTTTCAACTAGCTGTTCCTGTCGGAGGATATCGGAGCTGCGAACTAGGCCGCCTCCGAATCGAGTTTGCAGCGATTTGAGGGCGTCCTCATTAGCCTGTAGTTGCTGGCCAATCAGTTCCCTTTGCTTGAGAGATTCTGAGAGTCCGAAGTGTAGTATCGCCACCTGGGCAGCCAGGCTTTGCATCGCGCTTTGATAGTCGTAGTAGCTCGCTTCGAATTCGAATTTCGAAGCCTTGGCTGCATTGCTAACCCTTCCCCAGAGGTCGACCTCGTAGGATGCTTCCAAACCTATTCCGTAGCTCTCTGCACTAGGGGCGTTTTCCTCTTTTTCCTGCTCTGCGCTGGCTTGAAGGCTCAGAAAGGGAAACTTGGCGGAATTGGCCTGAGTGAGTACGGCCTTGGCTTGCAAGAGGTTTTGCCAGGCAATCTCGAGTGAGTTGTTTGTTTGAAAAGCTTGCTCGATTTTTTGGGCCAGAAGGGGATCGCCAAACTCATTCCACCAGGCTTCCTCTTGCTGTTTTTGGCCTAGCTCGCTGAACGAATTAGATAGTGGAAGTAGCTCCTCAGGAGGCGGTGCCGAGGTTTTTCGGGCTGTCGCGCACCCGGACAGCAAAACTACCCCGCAAAGTGGTAGTGCAATTGGTAAACAGAGTAGGCTTCTAAACATGGAAAGGCGTATCGATCGTTAATCGTTGGAAAATTTCGATCGGAATTCACAGGTGTCGTGCCCGTAATACGAGGGGTGCTCGTATCTGATTTACTAAAAGTGAGTTTTTTAAACCAAAGTTAAGCCCCCGTCGATTTGTAGTGTTTGGCCGGTGACGAAACTATTTTGCATCAGAAATAGATAGGCCTCTGCCACTTCCTCCATTGTTCCGGTTCGCCCGAGTGGGATGCGTTTCGAAAAATCTGCTTCGGTGGCACCCAACTCATCTGCGCTCATATCTTTCCAAAGAGGCGTCTTCATCCATGTGGGAGCGACGGAGTTTACCCGTGTATCGGGAGCCAGTTCCACGGCCAGTCCCTCCACTAATGTTCGGATAGCCTGATTTCCCAAAAATGCACCCGACGCATTATGGGGACGGCCTCCCGAACCCGAGGTGAACACCATGCTTCCGCCCTTCTTAATCTTCGTTGCTGCGGCACGAGCGATGCGGAGGTTGTTTTCGTATTTCTCTTCGAAGCTTTGTTTTATCGTTTGGAAATCTGTATCGGCGAATCCGCCACCCATAGCGCCGCCAGCCATCGAGACGAGGTGGTCGAATTCAGGAAGGCTTTCGAAAAAGGCCTGGACTTGCTGATCTGACGATGCCTCCACCGCCGAGGGGATCAACTCGCATCCCTCCACGGTCAAGGACTGGGCGGCTTCTTGGGCTTTTTCCAAGCTGCGACTTGTGATCGTAATCGTTTTGCAACTACGAGACAGCTTTTGGGCAAGAGTCAGTCCAATGCCGGAGGCTCCGCCAATGATTACTACGTCTTTGTTTTTTAGGTTATTCATCCTATGAATACGTTAGTTTTATCCGATTATTCCGCAAAGAATGACGCTGCTTCGCTTGCGATTAGGTTGTCGTTTTCTCCGCTAGAGCCACTGATACCGATAGCTCCCGCCAAGCTCCCTTGGTGGTAGATGGGTATTCCTCCTTGTAAGGGCACTATTCCGGGCACCGTGAGCATCGCGGTTTGGCCTTCATTGATCATATTCTCAAAGAGAGAGGAGGGGGCTCCCAGTTGGGCTGCTGTATTGGCTTTCCCAATGGCAACTTCGATCGTAACAAGCGATGCTCCGTCCATGCGTTCGAACGCGATCAAGTTACCGCTTCGGTCCACTACGGCGGCAGAAATCTTTGCTCCCATTTGTTCGGCCTTCGACTGGGCTGCGGATATAAGCATCTGGGTCGCTTCTAGATTGAGACTAAACTGCTTTTCAAAAAGAGGCTTTGAAGCGCTCGCTTCGTTTGCGCCGGTCACCTTTTCTATCCAGTTGAATAGTTGCGGCAAATCGTAGTCTCCGCTATGGGGTACATCCCATGGTAGCGTGAAATCAACCTCGTAACCTGTATTACGAAGGCGTGTGGCGAGAATCACAGGAATTGCTAGCGACGTGTCGCGGTCAATCGCTCCATGGCGAATCCTCCAGAACGGAGCGGTATCAGAAGTTTCGGTGCCGATATAGTTCATTGGGTTCATCAGCTTGATTCTGTCAGCTGCCGCAAGAGAGCTTCCCTCTGTCCCATGGGATAAGGAGAAGCGGGTGAAGTGCTGGTATTCGTTTTGCTTGTTGCCAAAAAGCTGATTTTCCGGCGTGTCGAGTTTGGTCGAGTCGAAGGCCGGAGGCGTCTTCTTCCTTGTTGCGTAAGCGACATAGGCGGGAAAGTCTATGTCTGCGACTTTCCCGTCCTGGAGTTCAATCCATTTGATCTTGTCCAGACTTACACCGTCTGAGAGAGCCGTTTGAGCAGAATCTATTACATACTGTTTGACGTGATCAGCGAAGCTCCCCGTGCCGTCTGCCTCCAAGGTCAAGGCGTTCCCGTGGCCGTCCTCTAGATGAAGACTGTTTAGGTAGGCGGGAAAAAGGGCTGCCAATTCGTTTGAGAGATCTATCTGCGAATCGTCCAGAGTGGAGGATACCTTTTCTCCCACTCGCGAGCCATCTGCTGAGCGAGTAAATCTCATATGTTCGAATTCGTTGTATCCATTGAATAACCACTCGTACGCAGTATCGGAATTATCCAAGTTAGTGATGGGGCAATAGGCGGAAGCTGCGTAAATGTCATCGCGGGCCGGAGCAGCACCCAATTCATCAAGGAAGGCGGAGTAGTCGGAATTGTTTCCAGTGGCGGCGAGTAAGGCGGAAAGGGCCCCGCCGGCGCTTGTTCCGTTTGAGATGACCTTTTCCGAATCTCCGGGAATTGTTTTGTCGTTGTATCTTAGATACCGAACGGCAGCTTTGAGGTCGACTATGGCGGCGGGGGCCTTGCCATTTTCCTCGGTTCGTCCCCGAACGCCTGGATAGGCGACGACATAGCCTTCAGAGAGAGCGTAGAAAGCGGCGTTCATGGGGCTATTCCAGCCAGGGCCTGGCTCGCCCGCGGCCGCTGGCATGTATCCACCCACATCGTTTGGCAAAAAGATGGGAGCTGAGTGTAGGTCGAATTTTCCACTCTTCGTGTTGTCGTAGTACGAAAGGGGGACGAAAATGTTGAGTTTTTGGCGGTCGGGATTGGCCGGGTTGGCGACGTAGACGATATCTTCGAATGCCCGGTAGGCGATCGTGATCCCGTCTATGGTTTGCTCCTTGTCTTGATAGGATGAGGAGTCGAATTCGAGAGAGTAGGTAGTAGCCATATTCTGTTCCGCTGAAAACCCAAGCGAGATCGCGACAAGGATAGCGAGAGGGGAAAGCGCCCGCATGCGGTATGTTTCGATCCGTAGCGTTCGAAGAAGATGTGATAGTTGCCTGAACATGATTATGCTTGAAGGGATTCTTTTACTTTATCGCGTTTCCAGTATGGCTTAACGAATACGTTTTCTTTTGGCATGGAAAAATGTTTGAGCAGAATGGATTCAACTTGAGTGATAGTGTCCTGCTCTCCAGCGCACCAAGCTACGCCTTCGCCTGCGGGTAGGGGTAAGTGTTTGAGTTTGTGGAGGAGTATGTCTTCAGACTGTATCCAATGGAATGACACATCAGCGTCTGATTTAATATTCCGTCGGTCTGCGGGATCTGGAAGTGTGACTAGCACTATCGCTTTGGTCCAGCTAGGTAGCTCCTCGACCCGGCGGTGAATCGCTGGTAGCGAGGAATTATCACCGATTAGCAGGTGCCAGTCGTAATTAGTAGGAATGATTCGTGAGCCCTTGGGGCCGCCAATTTCGGCTACGTCTCCAGGAACCGCGTTGGATGCCCAACGAGCAGCGGGACCTGTTGAGTGAGTTCCGAATTCAATTGTGAGTTCCTTGTTTTCGGGGTCATAGTCGCGAACTGTGTAGTGACGACCCAACCGCTCCCCTTCAGTAGTTTCGAGAAATAGCTTTATATGGTCGTCAAAAGAAGCGGTACGGAATCCTGCCAGGCTTTCCCCGCCAAACCTTATGCCAAGCGTGTTGGCACCTATTTTCTGAATCTCTTTTACTGCAACTGAGCGCTTTTTTAGCTCGTAGCTTACTTTTGTTATTTCCTTATCCTGTCCCATTCGATTATTGGTTGATAATGTCTACGAATGGAGAAAAGATGACAAAGTCAACAAAAAGAAGGGGCTCGGTCTCATATCCCGTCGATTGTGCGCTGAGCTTGCGCCTTTTGGCTTAGCTCTTTTTCTCGCTAGGAAAATGACTGTACCGAAAGACGAAAAACCTATGTCTGACGAGTCCTCGCAAGAAGGGGGAGCGGAGGAAATTTTTGAGGCTATCCACCGGACTATGCACCTTATTCGTGCGGAGCAGTACCGAGAACTGAAGGAAAGTCCTTTTGAGATTACCCACCTGGAAGGTAAAATTCTGAACTTTCTGGGCAGAAGCGATGGTTTAACCTTGAGCGAACTAGTTGAGCATTTTGGACGAGATAAGGGGCAGCTAGCTCGACTGACAAAGACACTTCGCGAGCAGGGGTTGGTTTGCTCAAATCCGAATTCAGAGGATCGACGAAGCTCGATTTTGCAGCTGACAGATCTGGGCAGGAAAGTGAATGATTCACTACTTGCTCGCCTAGCGAAGGTTAGCTCGCACGCGATCGAGGGGTTTACAAAGGATGAACAGAAGCAGTTTCTTTCGTACCTGGGTCGGGTTCAGAGTAATTTGAAGCCCCACGTCTAAGAGCAAAGCGCTCGGATATAGTTCCGTTAAAGAGCGACCTTCCTATGTCGTTTTACGGCGCGAGGGTCTTGCGGACCATTAGCTTTAAGGTTTCGGTTGGCGCTTTCAGGTCAAAGTCGCCGTTTGCATGTCCGGCGATTCTCAAGCCGTCGATGCAGCTCACGATGAGCACTGCGAAGCCGAGTGCGTCGATTTCTTTAGAGATGGTTCCTGTGCTCTGACCGAAACGAATGATTTTGGCGAAGCGTTCATGTAGTCGGGCATCGTAGCCGCGTATGATCTCTTGAACCTTGGGGTTCCGACTCGCTTCCGCCTTGAGCTCCGCGAGCAAACGGCCGCCAAAACCTTCTGTTGAATCTTCCCAGATTTCGTAGGCCCGCTCCAGCATGGCGTCGAGCGGGTCTCCGGTCTCAACCAAAGAGGCCAGACGTTCTTCGTAGTGCTGAGCGGAATTCTCGACCAAAGATTCGATGAGTTCCTCCTTGCCTTTGAAGTAGTGGTATAGATGTCCGGGGCTCATTTTCGCCTGCTTGCAAATGGCGGACATAGATGCCCCGTGGAAGCCCTTTTCTTCAAAGCAAATACGTGCTGCTTCGAGCACCTGTTGGCGCCGCTGCTCTATTAGTTCTGGATTTGCTGTTTTCATCTAATTCCCAGGGTCGCACCAGAACAGAAGAGAAAGTCTTCACCAAGTCTAGTTCTGGTCCCAGCTGGCCTTTTTTTGTTAAAGTAGAATGAACGTACTAAATACGGCTTGACCGCTGTCGACTTAAAAATAGAACGAACAATCTAATTAAAATGCTAAAGCTCGATATCTAGGAGTTCTGGAAAGATGAGGAGAATCTCTGCATACCTTTTGGCGAGCGTGCCAGTCGTCCTGTTGGCGGGTTGCGCTACCTTTGAGCCGCCGGCGGAGCGAGCCATCCTAGAAACAGCTCTGCCGCACATAGAATCTGTCCCAGATGCGTGGATGGCAGAAGGGGCATGGGCTGGCGAGGTCGATCCATCTTGGCTCCAGGCCCTCGCAGCTCCGGGATTGGAAGCCTATGTGAGCGAGGTGCTGGAAAACAATCCGTCGCTCGCTATCGCTGAGTATCGCGTAGAGGCGGCCGCTGCAGTGGCCCGTCAAGCGAGTGGTCAACTCCAACCTAGTTTAGGTGTAGGGGCTTCAGGAATTGTGCTCGACGGTATCGGTAGTGGCGTATCCACGAGTCTTGGGGCTGATGTGATGGGGTCTTGGACAATCGATATTTTTGGAAAGCTCCGCTCTGCCAAGCTTGCGGCAGAAGCTGGTCTGCGTCGGAGCGAAGCCGAATTCCAGCAGGCTCGGCTTTCGCTGGTTGGAGCTGCGGCCAAGGCTTGGATGGATGCGGCGGAGAGCGTGCAAGTTCGCGACTTCATAGAGGAGGTCTTTCTGAACCAAGAGGAGACGTTGCGCATCGTTCGGCTCAAAGTGGAAGAGGGAAGTCAGACCGAGAAGGAACTGCGTCTTGCTGAGGCGCAAGTAAGCGGCGCTCGTGCGCAGTTGGCTAATGCCCAGATGCGAGTGGCCCTCGCCAGTCGGGTCTTAGATATTTTGGCTGGCCGATACCCGAGTGGGAATACCTCTTTCCATGTATCCACTCCGTCGAGACTAGCTTCGACTCCGACAGGGATTCCTGCGGAATTGTTGGAAAGACGTTATGACATCGTTGCGGCACGTGAGGCGGTGGTCGCTACATTCCATTTGCTTGAAGAGGCAAAGGTGGCTCGCTTGCCCTCGCTGGAGCTGACTGGGGCGGGAATCTATTCTGGGGCTGACTCTCTAGCTCTGCTCGGAATCAAAGACAGCATCTTGGGAGGCATGGCTTCGCTGACCGCTCCAATCTTCGCGGGCGGGCAGTTAAAGGAGCAAGTCCAAGTGCGGACCGCCGAGCAAGAGCAGGCAATTGCCCTGTATGGCGATGTCGTCTTGCAAGCGTTTTTGGAAGTGGAGAGTAGCTTGGAAAAAAGTCGCTGGTTGGAAGTCCGCATCGACGCATTCGCTAGCTTGGTCGAGCAAATCTCAAGAGCTCGGGATCTGGCAGGCATCCAGTACGAAGGCGGCCAAATCGACCTCTTGAGCGTTTTGCAGCTAGAAGATCGCGTCATCGAACAGCGAATACAGGAGATCTCTGCGAGATACGCAGCGTGGAGAAATCGAATCGATCTGCACATAGCCCTAGGCGGCGCATTTTAGGACAAGGAAATTCAACGAAATTAACAGGCTTAAACCATGAACGGAAACCTGAAAAAAACACTCTCAACCGCGTTGGCGGGACTTAGCCTGACATTATTCGGATGCGGTAAAAAGGAAACCGCAGTGCAAGAGCCGGTCCGACCAGTTAAGCTCTACGAAGTCGAACTGGGAACTCCTGATCGCATGTACGAGTTTCCTGGCCGAATCCAGGCCAGTCAGGAAGCGAACCTCGCTTTCGAAGTAGCTGGGCGAATTCTGGAGATGCCAGTACGCGAGGGGGAGCTAGTGCAGAAGGGGCAATTGATCGCTCGGCTTGACGACCGTGATTACGAGTCGGACCTTCACGCGGCAGAAGCTCGCTATGAGCAGGCTAAATCTGAATACGATCGACTGAAGAGCCTGTTCGATCAGAACGCCACAGCCAAGGCCGCTCTCGAAGGAGCCAAGGTCGCTTTTGAAGCCGCGACGGCTCAGCGTGACATCGCCAAGAAACGCTGGGAAGAAACTCGCGTTTACGCTCCGTTCGCCGGAGAAATTGCCCAAATCCTAGTCAACGATTTCGCAAATGTAATGCCCAAGCAGCCGATCGCGGTTGTGCAGGATATTTCTACTTTGGAAGCGGTGGTGGATATTCCCGAAACGCTGTGGATTCTTAAAGGCGAAGACGCTACGGCGGAAATGGTAACCGAAAAGGTAAGGCCCGAACTTCGGGTGACGGCGATGCCTGAGGTCTCTTTCCCGCTGCGTGTTTCGGAATTTGCGACAAGGGCGAATCCTGCAAGCCGCACCTTTCCTGTGACTCTACAATTTGAGCGACCCAGTGAAATTAGTATTCATCCCGGCATGACAGCCCGCATTCGCTTCTGGGTACCCGCGAAGGAAGACGACGCGCTCGCCGGAACATTGCTGCCGGTATCCAGTATCGATTTTCAGCCGGATGGGCAGGCTCTGGTGTGGAAGTATGATCCGTCGGCTGAGGCGGTTTCGCCTGTTGCCGTATCGGTGGGTCAGGCGAGAGCCGAGGAGATCGAAGTGACGGGAGATCTGAAGTCGGGGGACTTGATTGTAAGCTCCGGAGTTGTCCACTTGCGCGAAGGCATGCAAGTGAAGCCTTGGAAATAATTAGCCCCAAGAATCCACCATGAACTGGATACGTTACTTTTTGGAGCGACGAGTTACGACGCTCTTTCTGGCCTTCGGCCTTTTTGTGGGCGGTCTGCAAGCTTATCTCAATATGAGCAGGCTGGAAGATCCCGAGTTTACCATTAAGGACGCTCTGATCATCACTCCTTATTCGGGTGCCTCCGCTGAAGAGGTTGAGCAAGAGGTCAGCGACGAAATCGAGATCGCGGTGCAGCAACTCGGGCAGTTGGATGAAGTCATTTCCAAGTCCGAGCGAGGCTTGTCTACCGTAACGGTTACCATCAAGGACACTTACGGGGGAGCGGCTTTGCCCCAAGTCTGGGACGAGTTGCGTCACAAGGTTCACGATGCCCAATCCTCTTTGCCGCCCGGTGCGGGGCCATCGATGGTGATCGATGATTACGGCGACGTCTTTGGCGTATTCTTTGTCGTCTATGGTGCCGACTATAGTTACGCCGAGCTCAAGCGAGTCACCGACATGCTGCGCCGGGAGCTGTTGAAAGTGCAGGATGTTGGGAAGGTATCTGTTTTTGGAGAAAGGCGTGAGGCGCTCTATGTAGAGTTCAATCGAGATCGACTGGCTCTTTTAGGAATTTCTCCGGAGTCGATAGGAAGGGAGTTGCAAAACCGTAATCTGGTCGGAGGTGCCGGGCGTGTGCAGGTGGGCGACGAGTTCATCGCGATCCATCCCGACGGGGAGTTCAAGTCGCTTGCCGATATCGAAAATCTCTTGATCGATACGCATCAGGGCGGGCGTTTCTATCTGCGGGATGTTGCCAAAGTAAGCCGTGGATACGTTGACCCGAGGAGTGAAGCGGTCTACTACGCAGGGCATCCTTCCATCGGCTTGGGAATTTCGACGGTATCCGGCGGGAATGTGGTTACCATGGGAGAGGCGTTGCTGGTGCGGCTGGAGGAGCTTAAAAGTGAAATCCCGCTCGGTATGGAAATCGGTATGGTTTCCATGCAGTCCGAAGCGGTACAAGAGGCCATCAACGGCTTTGTAATCAGCCTAATCGAAGCGGTGGCCATCGTGATTGGCGTACTGCTTCTCTTCATGGGCTTGCGTAGTGGGCTCTTGATCGGGGTGGTTCTGATCCTGACCATTGTAGGGTCGTTTATGATACTTAAACCGATGGGCGTAGCCTTGGAGCGCGTTTCGCTCGGCGCTCTCATCATCGCCTTGGGTATGCTGGTGGACAATGCGATCGTAGTTGTCGATGGGATACTGGTTGGCCTAGGGCGAGGGAAGAAAGCGATGGAGGCGGCGGTCGAAGTCGTTAAGCAATCGGCGATACCTCTGCTCGGAGCCACGTTCATTGCCGTGCTGGCATTTGCTGCGATTGGCTTCTCCAAAGATAGCACTGGCGAGTTCACCCGTTCGCTTTTCCTGGTGATCCTCGTGTCGCTGCTGTTGAGCTGGGTGGTTGCGGTCACGGTTACTCCCTTGCTGGGTGTGATGTTTCTGCCAAAGGCTGAAGCGGATGGAGCAGAGCCGCACTCGAATCGAATCTATGGCTGGTACAAGTCGACTCTTCGTTTCCTGCTGCGGAATCGCTGGAAAACAGTAATGCTGGTCGGACTGGTTTTTGTATTGTCCCTCGCGGGATTCACCCAACTAAAGCAAGCCTTCTTCCCCCCGTCGACTCGCCCACAGTTCTTGGTCGATTTTTGGATGCCCCAAGGTACTCACTTTGATGTGACGGACGAGAAGTCCAGTGAATTGGCCGACTTCGTTCGAAATATGGAAGGCGTGGAAGGCGTGACAACTCTGGTTGGACAAGGCGGGCCTCGCTTTTTGCTCACCTATGTTCCGGAAAAGCCGAATGCCGCCTATGCCCAGCTTATTGTAGATGTCTCCGGTCCTGAAGTAGTTGACGATCTGATACCGGAAATCGAAGCGGAGATCGTGGAGCGTTTTCCCGATGCCTTAGGGTTCGCCTACAAGTTTGAGCTCGGGCCGGGAGCGGTGGGAAAAATCCAAGCCCGCTTCTCCGGACCGGACGAAACCGTGTTGCGCGAAATCGCGAATCAGGCTATTGCCATCATGGATGAGGAACCGGAAGCGCGGGCACCGCGTACCAATTGGCGACAGCGGGTTAAAGTGATTCGTCCCATCTTGATCGAAGAGCAAGCGAGACATCTTGGAATCGACTATCTGCAGGTGGCTCGACTAATTCGTTCTTCCTTTCAGGGTCAAGCGGTCGGACTGTTTCGCGAGGGAGATTTGTTGCTACCGATAATGCTGCGAGCTCCCGAGGCAGAGAGGCTCGAAGTGTCGGAGCTGAGATCCTTGCAGATTTGGTCCCCGGTAGCTCAGCGTTATGTGCCTTTGACGCAAGTCGTCTCGGATTTCCAGATGGAAAGCGAAGAAGGGATCATTGTACGCAAAGATCGGCAACGTTCGATCACTGTGTTTAGCGACCCGAGGAATATTACCGCTTCCGAATTGCTCGAGCGACTACGGCGAAAGATCGAGGCAATCGAACTGCCGTCAGGTTATAATTTAGAGTGGGAAGGTGAATACAAAGATACAGCCAAGGCTCAGAGTAGCCTGGCGAAGAGTATTCCACTTTTTGCGGTCATGATGGTTCTGGTGACGATCGCGCTATTCAATTCCATTCGACAACCGCTCTTGATCTGGGCCTGCGTCCCGCTGGCAACGATCGGGGTAACCGCCGGCCTACTGGTTACGGGGCAGCCCTTTGGCTTTATGGCCTTGCTCGGTTTCCTCAGCTTGAGCGGAATGCTGATCAAGAACGCGATTGTGATGATCGATGAAATCAACCTGCAGATGCTCGAAGACAAATCAGAGATGGATGCAGTGGTCGACTCCGCCACTAGCCGTCTCATGCCGGTCGGTATGGCGGCAACCACTACCGCTTTGGGAATGATACCTTTACTCTTTGACGCCTTCTTCTCAGCGATGGCGGTTACCATCGTATCGGGACTCGTGGTGGCTACTGTACTTACTATGTTAGTCCTGCCGGTCTTTTACGTGATCGGCTTTAACATAAAAGAAGAGCGGTAAGGCGGGTGGAGCCGCAAGTTACTTTAGCTAAAGAGGCGCTTGCGGAACCAGAAGGCTAGATTGACCAAGGCGATCATGACCGGCACTTCCACCAGCGGTCCGATCACGGCCGCGAAAGCGACGCCGGATCCGATGCCAAAAACTGCTACCGCAACGGCGATGGCCAGTTCGAAGTTGTTGCTGGCGGCGGTGAAGCTGAGCGTTACGCTTTGGCGATAGTCCGCTCCCACGAATTTGCCCATCAGGAAGCTGACCACGAACATGATCAGGAAGTAGATGGTGAGGGGAATCGCGATGCGAACGACGTCCAAGGGGAGTTCCAGAATAGTGTCTCCCTTGAAGGTGAACATCAGCACGATGGTGAAGAGCAGGGCGATCAGCGTGATAGGGCTGATTTTGGGAATGAAGACCGATTCGTACCAATCTCGGCCTTTAAGCTTAACTCCGATGAAGCGAGTGAGCATGCCTCCGATGAACGGGATCCCGAGGTAGATGAAGACACTCTGGGCGACTTCTCCCATGGTGATGGCAACCACACTTCCTTCGTAACCAAACACTCCGGGTAGCCAGGTTATGAATACCCAAGCGTAGATGCTGAAGAATACAATTTGGAAAACGCTGTTGAAGGCGACTAGTCCGGCTGCGTATTCGTTGTCACCCTCGGCCAGCTCGTTCCAAACGATAACCATAGCGATGCAGCGAGCAAGGCCGATGAGAATGACGCCTGTCATGTATTCCGGGTGTCCGCTAAGGAAAGCAATCGCCAGGAGAAACATGAGCACTGGCCCGATAATCCAATTCTGGATCAATGAGAGGCCGAGCACTCGAAAGTTCCGGAAGACGCGGTGCATCTCCTCGTAGCGAACCTTAGCCAGCGGTGGATACATCATGAGGACTAGCCCGATGGCGATCGGAATGTTGGTAGTGCCCACTTGAAATTGGTCGAGGAAGCTAGTGGCTCCATCCCATAGGGCTCCGAGGGCGACCCCACCGGCGATAGCGAGGAAGATCCACAGCGTTAGGAAACGGTCGAGGAATCCGAGCTTTTTGCGAGCTGGCTGGCAAGCTCCGGGTACAGTTGGACTAGGTTGGCTCATTGGTGTTAAGCGTATCAGGAAGTTGGATGTAAGTCGGTTCTTACAAGTACTGACTCAGGGCGTTTAGCAGATATCCGGTAGCGATGATGGCGATGGTCGTTATGCCAAAGAAGATCGCGATAAGCGGGAGTCTCATGGTGCGTCGCAACATGATGGCTTCAGGCAAGCTTAACGCGGCCATAGCCATCATGAAGGCGAGGGCGGTTCCGAGCGGGATGCCCTTTTCGAAGAGCACGACGGCGATTGGTACGATGGCGGCGCAGCTACCGTACATCGGGACGCCTAGGATAGTGGCTAATGGAACGGAGAAGATGCCCGTGGCTTCCATCAAGCTGTGAATGGTGTCCTGCGGAACGTAGTTGTGAATGAAGGCCCCAATGGCTACGCCGACGATGACCCAGAGCCATATGCTGCGGATTACGCTGGCGGCTTCGTCGATGCCGAACTTGATACGTTTGCCGAATGTGTATTCAATTATCTGATCATCATTGTGGGCGGATTCGATGATATCAGTCTCCAAATGACGCTCCAGTTTCATGCGGCCGAGAATGACTCCGGCCAAAATGCCGATTAGCAAACCACTCGCCACGTAGGCAATAGTGATGGGAACCCCGAACTCGCTCGCCATGAGGATCACCAAGTATTCGTTGATGATGGGGGAGGTTATGAGAAAAGAGAAGGTAACCCCCAGTGGTACGCCAGCCTTCAACAGGCTGATGAAAATGGGAATAGAGGAACAGGAGCAAAAGGGAGTGATGGCTCCGAACAGGGCGGCTATGACGTTGGCCCAGACTCCGCCGGCTCCCATCCATTTTTTGAGCTTATGCTCCGGAAGCCAGGTGCGAATCACGCCGATAGCGAAGATCATCACTGCCAGCAGCAGGAAGATCTTTACCGTGTCGTAGAGGAAAAAGTGGACGGCCGCTGCGAAGCGTGACTCCGGGTCGAGGCCGATCCACTGGTAGACGATCGTATCAATCGATTTTAGCAGCACTTTCCGCCCTTGCCGTCACCGCCGCAGCAGCCTTGCTGGGATTTTTGGTCCGCCTTTTCCTTCATCACGCCGTCGATCTTGTTGACGATGCGGGTGAAGAATCCCTTTTTCTCGGGAGTTTGGGTTTCGGTCTTAGGCGCTTCGGTAGTGGTCTTTGGGTCGCTCATGGTATTTCCTCCTGTTCGGTTGATTCTATTATTTTGCAGCTTCGGTGAGACCGGCTGCGTAGGCTTCGAAAACGAGTTTAATTTCGTCGCGAATACGACGGAAAGCGTCGACTAGCTCCTCGCCCTCGCGTTGGGCGTGTGGGGGATCCT
The DNA here is from genome assembly GCF_014230145.1 of Pelagicoccus albus. Lineage (NCBI taxonomy): Bacteria > Pseudomonadati > Verrucomicrobiota > Opitutia > Puniceicoccales > Pelagicoccaceae > Pelagicoccus > Pelagicoccus albus. The sequence continues at coordinate 528,032 of NZ_JACHVC010000013.1, read as the reverse complement.
CGAAGCCCCAATGGTAGCGGTTGACCATGCCCGGGAAGACTGGGCAGGCGTCATTGGCATTGCCGCAAACGGTGATTACGGTGTCGATTCCAGCGTCGAGGAAGCGATCCAAGTGCTTTGACTCGTGTCCGGATACGTCGATTCCGATTTCCCCCATGACTTCGATGGCCTTCGGGTGAACGTAACCTGATGGCTTCGCGCCCGCCGAGAAGACTTCATGAGCTTCTCCCAACGCGTTGCGCAAGATGCCTTCCGCCATGTGGCTTCGGCAGGAGTTTCCGGTACAGAGGATGAGGATTTTTTTCTTAGACATGGTCTTGGCTAGTCAAGCGATTGCGGTCCGACGGATTTCGGGGTGTAGGTCACCTTTCAAGGCCTGCAATTCAAAATGAAAGACAGAGTCCGTCAAGTGAATATTCCATCAGGAGAATAATCGCACCCAAGGCATTGTATAAGGGTTTTAAACGAAAGGCCATTGGCGGGGTAGGTTAGGATTCGCCTGGAGTTTGGTCTTTTCTGAACGCAGATTTCAGCCCGCTTTTCTTTTTACCCAACTCGCAAGACCTATCAGGAGGAGAGTCGCTCCCACCGTTGGAAGAAAAATCGCTAGGGCGATAGTGAACCACGCGATCCAGCGGGGGACTTCGTTACCAACCGGTCTTCTTGGGGCACCCAATTTGCCCTGAGGTCGACGTCTCCACCAGATCCAAACCCCGGTGGCTGACATGGCGGTGATCAAGAGGCAGCTCAGCACGGCCAAAACTTTGGTGCCGAGACCAAAAATGCTGCCGGTATGGATAGGGTAGAAGAGGAGGGTCAAATGCGTTGGAAGGGGAAAACTCTCGCTCGATGTTGATAGCAGTATTTCTCCAGTGTGTTGATCAATGAATACAGCTCCTATGTCCTCGAAAGGACGGGTGATATCGCCCAAGACGCTAAAGGCGTCATTGGTTCCCGGGTGCGGGAGATCCAGGGTGAAGTCTGTTGCTCCGAAATTTGGATATGCCGCTTTTGCTATGCTTAGGGCTTTGTCTGGGGAGATTTGTTTTACTCCTTCGGGCGCGTCTGCGGATTTGGGAGGTGAAATGTAGAACTCGGGAAAGCCTCCGCTCAAGGCATTGCCGATCATGTAGGCGCGACCCCAAACGTTGGTAAACAAAAGCCCCGTGAGCATGATGAGTAACACGAAGAGAGAGACGTACATACCTGGCACTGTGTGCCAGTCGCGAAGAATGGTGCGGAAACTTCCCTTCGTCCGAGGTATCCAAACACCTTTAACTTTTTCTTTTTTTCGAGGCCACCAAAGGTAAAGTCCGGCTAGTATTGAAACGATTCCCCAGCAAGTGGATACTTCTGCGAGGTAGCGTCCCGTTTCACCAGCTAGGAAGGTTCGGTGAATCCTTAGAACGACGGGAAAGAATCCTTCTTTGGTACTGACGTGGCCAAGGATTTGACCTCTGTATTGGTCGTAAAATACGCGTCTGAACTCGTGTTCGCCTGATTTGTTTTCCTCTTCGACGAGAGCGGACCAAGAACGGCTTTTATTCTCTGGAAAATGGAAGTTGTGCAGTTCGTGATCTGGTAGTTCGATTGCGAGATCAGATCGTATCCGCTCCAAACTTACTGTGTTTTCAGCCGGTTCCACGAGATAAAGCTCCGGGTGGAAAATCGGAGCTAGTTCGTCTTCGAACACATAGATCGCCCCTGTGAGCGACATAATGATAAGGAAAGGGGCGGAAATTAGCCCTGCCCAGAAATGCCACCGCCAGACGGCTTGGTAGATTTTGCCAGAGACGTTTTGCTTTTTGGTCCCCTGAGAGTTTAGGGCCTCAGTCTTCATCTTTTTGATATTAGGCGGATTGGCTTTCCAGCGAGGCTTCCGGCTTTTGACGAAGGCGTTTTGGTCGCTTGCGTTTGAAGTACATCATGGCTCCGGTGATGCTAAGAGCTGCGGGACTTAGTCCGGCGAGGCACCAGAGGGTTTTGGTGAAGAGTCCACCGAAGCCGCCAAAATGAAGGGGCTCGAAGGCGTCGACGACTTTGGCCCACCATCCCGATTCCTTCAGGTTCGTGACGTGTTTTACTTGTCCGTTCTCTGCGGAAATCCAAATGGTGCTTCCGTAAAGGCTGTTGATAATTCCCGCCTCTGGATGTTGCCCGTAGAGATAGAAGGTCGGATCGGACTCGGTGGGGAAGTAGATGTAGTTTAGAGCGTATCCGGCGATTTGCTGGTCCGCAATCGTAGCGAGCTGATCTATACTGTCGCCATATTCTTGGTACGGGCTCTCGATCTCGTGCTCTTCTTCATGGCTGTGTTCGATCAATTCATGAGCAACGTGGGAGATGTTCCAGTAAGCACCGGTAAAGCCTAGGATGAAGTTGAAGGGGACGGAAGCGATGCCGATAGCTTTGTGAAAATCCGAAAAGAAGATACGCGAACTTGTTTTCCAGCGAATGCGGAAAAAGGCTTTGAAGAAAGGGCGGTGCAGGTAAATTCCGGATACGCTTAGAAATAGGAAACCGAGCGCTAGAATAGCTGCGACAATCATACCGATGTGGTCCGCGAAAAAGGTATAGTGCAGTTGGACGAACCAACCATATAGCGTCTCTTCGTAGTCAAGGGGGCGATCGGCAGTTTCTCCGGTGTAAGGATCTACATAAAGTATGTGCCATTCGTCCCCACCACGATCCATGACGTAGGCTCGGTCCCGCTTATCGGCGTCTGTATTAAAGAGCCATCCTCGTATCCAAAAATCAGGAAACTTGGACTCCACGCTTTGAGTTAATTCAGAAGTGGGAATTCGCGTTGACGCCTCATCCTGAGGCGCGTTGAGCGTAACGTCCGGGTGGAGAGCCGAGGAGATCTCCTCGTGGAATACCAGTACGCTGCCGCTTAAACCGATTATGAGTAAGCCGATGGCGCAAAAGAGTCCGATCCAAGAGTGGAGTTTCCACAGTCGTTTTCGCATTTGTGAGAGGAGGTAAAGTGTTCCGGAAGGATGTTCGGATTTTTCTCGCAGAGCGTCTCAAGCGGAAAAGAGGCGACCACCTCCCGAAGTAAGAGGTGGACGCCCGCATGTCATCTGCTTGGAAGATCTATCCGCTCGGTGTTTTGTCTGCCCCTAGAAGTCGTACCTCAGTGAAAAGAGCAGATTTCTTGGATCGCCAAATTGCGGGTAATCGAGATTGGAAAGGTATATTTCGTCCGTGGCGTTTTTGGCGCTGAAGGTAGCAGATAGGTTCTCGTTTATCTGATAGTTCACGTGCATGTTGAGCAAGGTGTAGGCACCTTGGCTAATCTGGACGTAGCCTTGGCCCGGAATGTACTGGGATCCTAGGATTTCGCTCTGCCAAGTGGCTCCACCTCCGATTGCCAGGCGACTCCAGTTTCCTGGGAATTGGTAGTGGGTGGAAAGCTGAAGGAGGTCATCGGGAAGATTCGTCCATATCGGGTCACCTTCGTGGCGGGAAGTTTCGTTGTGAGTGTATCCGAATATCATGGACCAGTCCTTGGTGACCTTTCCGCTCAATTGCAGTTCTATGCCCTCGGCTTTAGTTCCGTCTACCCCGATTTGCGGATACTTGCCACTGGGGAGTGGATCAGGATTAAGCGGATCAGCGACTGCGAAATTGTCCTGAGAGGTCTCGAACAAGGCAGCGGTGAAGGTGGCTCTGCCGTCTGAAAAACTAGACTTGATACCGATTTCGAGGTTGGTGCCGTCAACCGGATCGAGGATGTTTCCGCTGGCATCGACGTTGTCTTGTGGCTCGAAAATCGTGGTATAGCTCCCGTAAACGGTCACATTCTCGTTCAGGTCATAGGTGAAGCCGACATAGGGGGTAAACTCGTTATCCACTTCGTACTCGCTGCTGACGTAGGCGGTGGTTCCATCGTCGTTTCTTCCGTAGTCAATGGTATCCCATTTCGTGATACGTGCTCCGAGGATGGTCGAAAATCTGTCGGTCAAGCGGAGGCGAGTCGAAGCGTAGATGCCGGTGGATTTCGTATTGATTACGCCTTGGCCGGGCAGGTAGGCGAGCTCCATTTCCGGAGCGGTTCCGTCCCAGGTGTAGAAGTTCGGGATGGCGTAGGCGTAGGGAGTGCCGGCGAATCCGCTAGTCGTGTTCAAGGCGACGCTTTCGTAGTCGGAGTAGCTAGCCCCGAAGACGACTTCGTGCTCGCGCTCGAAAAGGTCGATTTTGCCATTAAGGTACAGGTCGATGCTGTCCCGTGTGTCGTCACTGTCCCAAGAGTAGCCGCTAAGGATAACTCCCGATCCGTCCTCCTTGTTGAGCCAGGTTTCCGCGTAGGCGTTTGCGTAGACGCTGAGGCTTTGTTCGTCGCCTTCAGTGTGGTTGATGGCGGCTTTCAATTGCCAGTCCTCGTTGATCTTGTGCTCGAGGTTTACGAAAGCGGTGTTGGAGTGACGGTGCCAGTAGGCCCAGTCGGTTGCGAAATTCGTAGTGTAGGGAAGCTCGGAGGGAGTGCCGTCTGCCGCGAGCGGCGGGATTGTGCCCCATACGGAGGCGGTTGGCTCATTGTCCTGTCTTTGGAATCCGAAGGAAAGAGTTGTGTTTTCCGTGAGATCGGCCGCGAAGGTAGCTAGGTAGGCTAACTTGTCTTCGTGGTAGCGATCACGGAAGCTATCGCGGTCTGTGTAAGCAACGACGAAGCGGCTACGGAATTTGCCGTCTGAGGTGATCGGTGTATTCACGTCGACTTGGGTGCGAAGATAATTCCAAGAGCCAATCGTCTGGGTTATCGAGGCAGCGAATCCCTTCTCTGCCTTTTTGCGATGGAGGTTAACAGTACCGGACGGTTTGCCCGATCCGCTAAAGAGTCCATTTGCGCCGCGTAGGATTTCTACACGTTCGTATAGGGCGGTATCGAATTCCTGATTGGTGTCGTTGCTGTAGGTCGGAATCCCGTCGACTTGGAAATCGGTGATACGAAAGCCGCGAGAGAAGTAGAGCGGTCGTTGGGTGTCGTAGAGAGAAACGTTTACTCCGGTGACGTTTCTCATAACGTCATCCATGTTAAACATCGATTCCGCTTCGAGGCGGGCTCCGTCGATCAAGCTAATCGTTTGTGGCGTTTCCCGGTCGGAAAGCGGAAGGCGTGTAGCGGCGCCTATGATTTCATACTGATCTCCGAAGAGCGTGAAGCTAGAGAGTTCCACGACTTCGTCGTCAGAAGCTTGATACGCTTCTTCTACAGTCTGACCTGTCGCGGAAACCGCGAGGCTAAGGGCGCTGATCGCTAAGCTGGATTTTGTTTTAGTCATCGTTTGGTAGTTTAGTTCTTCTCAACCGTGATCCTGTTGGAAACCGGCGGTCGAGTCGTTAAGCTACCAAATACTTTGGGTGGAAATCTGCCCGCTAAGGGATTTTGATGACTCTATTCGGGATTTTCGTTTAGGGGTATCACGAGGCGATGGTCGCTGGTTCGAAGCTCGAGAATCTCGGGTTCAACGGGCATTTCCTATTCGCTAGCGTCCCTGCGGATCCCGACGATTAGACCCGACGCGACCGTTGCGATGAGGGCGCAGGTCAGAAAGGTTCCTTGATGGCCGAAGGACTCGAGAATGAAACCAAAGGTCAACATGCCCACGAGATTTCCAACGGCTCCCGAATTCGAGAAGATGGAAGTCGCCAGCCCCATTTGACCTGGCAGCAGGTCTTGGAAAAAGAGGATAGCGATGTTGGTCAATATGGCAAAGGCTGTCCCGCTTAGTATCTGGAGTATGAATACGTGCCATGGCTGGGAAGCGAAGCTTAGTCCGAAGAAGTAGGCTGCTGTGATTATTACACCGAATTTGATGAGCGAGAGTTGGTAACCTTTGCCCGCCAAATGTCCGAACCAGAGCATTAGTGGAATTTCAACTACAGGTCCGATGCCGAAAGCGATGCCAAGATCCGATTCAGTGCCGTTGAGGGATCGAGTCATGGCTAGCGGCAGATTCATCATGTTGATCGCATTCGCGGCGGAAACTGCGGCAAAGGCGGTGAAGCTGAGGGCGAGTTTCGGGCGGGCGAGTCCAGCGAGGAAATTTGGCTTGGTCGCTGTGCTCGATTGAGGGTTCGGTTTGCGATAGGAAACGAATTTCAACACGCCGAGTAGAAACAAGAGGTAGAGTGCGGCGGCGGAAAGAAAGAGCCCGCGAAATCCAAAACTCGTTAGCATCACTGCGCCAGTCGCAGGTCCGAGTGTCCACGAAAAGGAGAAGCAAACCCGCACCACGCTCATGGTGAAGCTCGACGCTCCCTTATCTCCACCTATCTCGCCATAGGTCTCGCGAACGTGGGAGAAGAGTTGGGCGAAGCAAATGGAAGCCGCAGCTTGCATAGTACAACCGACCACGAGCAGTAGGGTGATGTCTCGGATCAGAGCGTAGGCCGCGAATCCGACCACTCCAGCGGCCGAACCTAGGATCAATACCGTTTTACGAGGCAAGCGAGAGTCGGAGAGTTTCGCCAGTACGGTGCTGACTACAATGGCACTCAGAGAGGTGATGGTCATGAATACTCCAAAACCGCTCGGAGTCATGCCGATTTCCTCCGTGCCCCATTTCGAGAGGAACGGGGCCACGAAAGAAAAGGCGATTCCTAGCGAGAAGGTAGACGCCAATAGCCCCGAAAAATTGGGCTTTTGGTGTAGGGAGGCTAGGGTACGCAGGAGCAGACGGAGAGACATTTGCAAGAGTACAGGTAAATCCTCGAACTTAGCCCTGCCAGCCTACGGTTTGAAAACTCTTCAGACGGTAAGAATAAGGAGAGTCTTGGACTTGGGCGCGAAAAAGCCACGGCGGGAGGCCGTGGCTTAGAAAGGATAACCTTTTAAACGGAGTTGAAACCTAGAGGGTTAGAAGAGCCGCGTTATGTTGAGTCGGGCTGTCATCGGTTCGATGATGTGATAGTGCCTATCGGCTACGCCACCATCGGGTTCTCCCGGGAGTCTGGATTCGTAGAAGTAAGTGATGTCCTTGTCATCCGAGTCGAGCAGGTTGAGCAGGTCGACGCTAACATCCCAGTTTCCTGTTTTGTATCCAACTTTCAAGTTAACGGAGTTGAAGTCATTAGAACGAACGGAGTTGTCCTCTATGAGTGGCCGGTCTGAAAAATAGCGGTAGCGAAGGGAACCATACCACGGTGCGTCTGGAGAGCGGTAGCTTAGACCGGCTGAGCCAACGGAATCGATTGCACCCGGAATCTCGTCGCCATCGGGTGATGTGTCGCTATAAGACGCATCGGTGAAGGCGAGATCCAGGTCTAGGGTGAGGTAGTCGGAGAGGGTGAAGTAGTTGGCGATTTCCAGGCCGATACGTTCGCTCGGACGGGAGGCTTCTGTGTTGCCAGCGTCGCCGACGTAGAGGAGCTCTGAGTCGAGGTCCAGTGTCCACAAGGCGATCGAGGTGTTGGAGCGTTCGTTCCAGTTGTGTCGGATGCCGATCTCGTATCCAAATGATCTTACAAGGAGGTCGACACTGTCCACCGGTGTGATGCGATCCGAGGGATCGATGGTGATGGTCGCACCTCTTGCGTCATTGCTATGGAAGCCGTAGCCTGCGCTGAGGTAGAGTTCGGTGTTATCGCTCGGTGTGTAGACGGCATTGAATTTCGGACTTACTTGGGTGTCATTCGCTGATCCGGAGTTGGCAGCGAAATCGCTATCGACGTCGAAGTCGAAGTAGTCGAAGCGAAGACCGAAATTAGTCGAAAAGGTTTCGGTCCAGTCCACCTCCGTGTCATAGAAAGCGGATAGGCTGAGCTCTTTGACCGAATCCTCCCGGTTCACGCCGATGACTTGGCGTTCGAAGGTGTTGTAGAGTCCGACTTTTTCGATGTCGTCAAAGCGTGTGGAGAGCCCGATGGTGTGCTCAGCTCGATTGCCCAGGAAACTGCTTTCCTCGAAAGTGTGGCTTAGATTTGCCCCGTAGAGAACGCGTTGGTCGGACTGCTGGAATTGATCGCCTTGTTCCGGATTGTCTAAAAAGTAGGTGAAGTTGGACCAAAGGTCCATGTCGTAGTAAATCGAATACGCAGTCAGTTTGGTGAACTGGCCATCGGAGTCCTTGGTCCATTCTCCGGAAAGGCTGTAGCGAGAGGAGGAGCCTCCCACTGTGTCATCGATGAATCCGTAGTCGCTAATCAGCCCTTGTTCGACGGCTCTCTGTGGGATCTGATCAGTTGAATCCCAACTCGAGTCGTAACCCATAAACGTGAGGGAGTAAGCAATTCCGTCCTGCCGGTCGCTCGCATATTTGATCATGCCGTTGAGCTTGTCCAAGTTTTCATCTAGATCCCAAGGACCGTTGTTGCCAACCTGCTCGATGCCAAGGATCAGCTCTCCGTTGCCGATTCGCTCGGAACCCGCTGCTAATGCTCTGAGGTAGGAGTCCTCGCCAATGGAAAGCGACAAGAGGTCGTTTTGCAGCGAGTTTGAGGTCGTCATCTGAGCGGAGCCAGCAGATGCGAAGTCGCCCACGGAAGCGTAGTAGGAGCCTTTCAGGTAGGTGATCGTATCGACGAGTTCCGGAATGATAAAATTGATGTCGGTGTAGCCTTGTCCGTGCCCGTGCGAAACCATGTTCACTGGCATACCATCGATCCAAGTTGCGAAGTCGGTACCGTGGTCCAGGTTAAAACCGCGGAGAAAGTACTGGTTGGCCTTTCCGGAACCGCTGTGTTGAGTAACGATCATGCCAGGGATTGCCTCCAGCATTTCTCCGGTACGGAGCATGGGGCGTGTCTCGAGGTCGACCTGACCGATGATGCCCTCGGAGGCGGATATGGCTTCACCGACCAAGGTGCTACCTCGGCCGGTGATCTTAAATTCGTCGAGCTCGACGACGTCTTGGGAAAATAGTTTCGGGACTAGGATTGCTGTGAGAAGAAAGGGGATCTTCTGAAGATGCATAGGATTCGGGTTAAGGTTGCAGGAATCTGCTACGCATACGAACGAATCTGCTATCTGGACGCAATTATATTAATAAAGAACATTAGGAACGATAATGGATCGAACTATCCTTGGAATCCGGTTTCTGTATTTTACAATTTTACTGAGACGAAGTCGTAGTTTGTTATAAAAAATTAGCTCTGTGGGGTGGAATAGTTACAGAGGCATTAAGCGCCGAGTGGCGGGTCCCCCTGGAAATTGTTTAAAGTTTTTGTCGCTTAATTTAAATAGCGAGACCCTCGCGGCACGAGGGTCTCAGTTGAAGGTTTCTAGTGTTTGGCTTTCACGTGTTCGGCCCACCAGGTCGGTTCTTGGAAGCCCTCCGCGTCATACATCGCGTTGGCGGCGTCTTTGAGAGCATCCTCGGGCAAAGGGAGTGGCGGCATGATGCCGAAGCGTTTTATTGCCCCTTTCATTAGGCTTTTGTCTGCTTCGGGTTTTGGGAGATATGCGACGATCGCTTCGACAAATGTTTCACGATCTGGATACTTCTCCAGATAGTGGTCGCGCACACCCCAGAGCGGTGGCGCCAGGCCCTTTTCTTGTAGCTCGTGGCTGGGTTGAGTCTGGTGGCATGCTATGCATAAGTTCTGCAGTGTTTCTGCACCTCTAGTTGTTGAGTCGCTCTGTTGGGAAAGAACTCGACTCAAGGGGGTTACGCTTGCTGCGGTGGACAGAAGGGTAAGGACAATCTTTTTGGAAATCATCTGAAAAGTATGTGATGGGACGTATTTGTTTTATTGAAGCGCAAGGTTCGAATTCAGAACCGCAAGTTGGCACCCGTGAAATAATGTGCTGGTAAAAGGCTGCTTTCCTCCGCGTCGAGCAGGTTCTTTGCGCCCGCGAAAAGTTCGAAGTGTTCGTTCAGTGACTTGCTAATGCGTGTATCGACGGTGAATGCGCTTTCGTAGGCGATGGTGTCAGTCGCTCCCCAGATTTTGCCGGCCCAGTTCAGGGCTAGATTCGCCCGAATCCCCCAGTGGGAGAAGTCTTTGTAGAATTTCAGGCGTGCGTTTGATTCGTGCTGTCCTTCCACGTGGTATCCAGTTTGTTGGTCGATGGGATCGACCCGTGTATAAGAAGCTTCGATACGGAAGGTCTCGTCGAGTTTATAGCTTGCGATCAATTCGACTCCTTCTATCTCGACCTCGCTGAGATTCTGCCACTGGGCGGTCGTAAGCTTGCCTTGTTTGGACAACGTAACTTGTTCGATCATATCCGATACTTCGTTGCGGAACGCGGTGGCTTCGAAGGTCCAGTCGGAAGCTATGTAAGAAAGGCCAGCCTCAATGTTTGTCGAAGTCTCTGGCTTGAGCTCGGCGTTGGGCTGGATGGTTGTCTTCCCTCCGTTAGCGTAGGTCTCGATAAGAAGTTCTGTAACGTTGGGGGCTCTGAATCCATTTCCAAGTCCGGCGTGTAGTTGCCATCCGGAAGTGAGTGAGTTCCATGAGATGGCGGCGCTAGGAGACAGACGCGACCCGTATCCGTCTTGATTGTCGTAGCGAAGTCCTAGGATTGCTTCGGTGGAGGCATTCGGATCCCAGACGAATTGCGAGTAGGTGGCTAAATTGTCTACGCTTTGGTTCGTGGAAGATTCGCTTTCGATTTCGTATTCGGTATTACGGTATTCGAATCCGAAGAACGAATTCAACGAGTCGGAAAAGCGTTGCGAGTAGCGTGCTTCACCGACCAGAATTTGACTTTCGGTCGCTAGGTTGAAAGCGGCGGCCTTTTGAGCCGGCAAATCGAAAGTAATGTCGCCGCTATAGGTGTTGGTGTAGGTTCTGATGACGAGTTGGCTATCGTCGTTGCTGAAATTGTTTTCGTATTCGGCGGAGAAGCCGACGCGCTCGTCCTCAGCATGACGTTCGGCACCACCGGAAGTAGGTCGCATACCTGTCCGCTCAGTGAGAGCGTAGTCGAAATGGGTTCTTAGGGTTTGGTCTTCGGAGAGGTGGTAGTCTAGGTTGACTGAGGTGTTGTACGTTTCTAGGTCATCCACATCGCTAGGCGCTCCGTCGCCGCTCTCCCATTGGTCGGTGGTCCTGGAGGAAATGGATGCCGCAATGCCCCATGGCCCTTGTAGGGTCTCGCTCGATACGCCTGCGCTCAAGCTATCCCATTCTCCGGTTCCGTATTCAAAATATGCACGGCTAGAGGGTGACTTAGATATGCCGTGTTGTGTTAGGATATTCACGACACCACCTATGGCGTCGGAGCCGTAGAGGGCGGATGCCGGGCCTCTAAGGATCTCCACTTGTGCAACACCGCCGAGTAGGTATTGGTTGAGGTCGGTCATTGACTTGAAGCCAGGGCTTGTGCGTCGGCCGTCGACAAGAATGAGTGTGTGTGATGAGCTTGATCCGCGAATGGATGGGCTTTTGATGCGACCGGAACTGTTTTCGATAAATAGGCCAGGAGCATAGCTGAGGCTCTCGCTCACACTATTGCTCGCAAAAGAGGAAAGATCCTCCTCGTTGAGTGTATCCGTTTGAATAGGGAGTGATTGGAGGACCGTTTGCTCCAGAGTGACGGTGCTCAACAATGTTGTGTCGAGACTCGTCTCTGAGCTTTGGGCCGATGCTGATCCGTATGAGAGGGAGATCGAAGCCAAGAACCCTAGGTTTCTGGCTAATCTTATATAGGAAGAAATAGACATCTTTTTATCTTTTATTTAGGTTTTTGTGTCGGGTTTGAGGGCAATCAAGAGGTGATCGTTGGGTAAAAAAAGGGTTTGGTCATCGACCAAACCCTGTATTTCAAATTCGCTTATCTGAGGCGTCTGTATTACTCTGGAGGATACGCTACCAAAGTACGCGTGCAGTGAGGTAAACGCTGCGTGGATTGACAGGCCCGTATAGGTAAGTCGGATCGCGTTCCTCGCCGTTGTCTTGCTGGTCTTTTTGGCGCTGGTCGAAGATATTGTTCACGCCGGCGCTTAGGATAAGTTCGGAGTCTCCAAGAAATCCTTCGAATTCTTTAGATAGGCCGAAGTCCATCACTAGGAATTTAGGTGTATCGCGCCAGATGTCTGCGTCTTCGCCTACGGCTACCATCGAACCAGTGTAGGACATTAGGAGATTGGCGTCGACGAATTCATGATTTTCGTAGGAGAGTGCGATGTGCCCCGTCCAGTCTGGGCGCTTGAGGTACTCGCGAGTTGTCAATCCTGTTACACGCTCGACAGGCTCGTCGTAGAGTGCGCGGACGTAGGAGATGCCAGCATCGAGCTTGAAGGCTTCGTTTATTTGCCAGTTGGTATTGTTTTCCCAAACAAATACGGAGGACTCGGCACCATTTACACGAAGCCAGATGTTCTCATCTCCAGAGAGCTCGCCGGAATCGTCGATGTCGAACGAATCCTTGAGGAGGGTGTAGTGTAGTTGCGAATGCAGGATGATTTTGTCCTCGAGGTTCTTTGGACGCCATTCCGCTCCGAGGCTGAAGGTTTGCGAGCTTTCCTCTTTTAGGTCGGGGTCGTTCTGCAATAAGATGGCTCCGCCGTTGTTTACGCCGATGTGTTGGTCCTCGTTGAAGGCTCCCGGAGCGTTGAAGCCGGTAGACCAGGAGGCGCGGTAAGTCATGTTCTTATTCTGAGTGTGGCGGTAGGCGATGCGAGGGGAGAAAACGGTGCCGTCAACATTATCGTGGTCGTCGATGCGGCCGCCCATCACCAACTCGCTTTTCTCCCCGATTAGCCACTGGTCTTGGAGGAAGAAGCTGGTGTTGCTGAAGTCGTCTTCCGTGTAGCTGGAAGCAGCTCCGTAAAGGGGTCCATCACTCAAGGTTTCCAGACGGTACTGCAAACCTGTGGAGAAGGTGTGCCGGTCCTTGCGCCAGTTGACTTGGCTATCGATGTAGAAGACGTCATTGTTAGAGTTTCCCCAAACGGTACGCGCCAGAGCGTCGATGGCGTTTTGGTTGGCGCTGATGTACGCTTCGGTCACATCTCCTTCGTATCCGGCTTCCTCGTACGCTCTTTGCTCTAGATCGGCACGGGCTCCGTAGTAGCTATGACGTTGAACGTCGATGTAGCTAGCCTTGAGGGTGTAGTCGATGTCAGATGCGAGCGTTTGGGCCCACTCGGCGCTCGCTATGTTAATCTCATGAGCCAGCGATTCCGCGACGCGAGCTTGCTCTTCTGGCAGATCTAGGTTGTCGCCTCCTCGGTGCGACTGGTCCATGTATTGGTAGGACAACTTCAATTGGCCTGTTTCGCTGGGGCGGTACCAAGTCTGGAAACCGATAACGGTGTTTTCAAATTCTGGAATTTCGGAAAAACCATCGGTTGTCAGGTCGAGAGAATCTCGATCCTGGCGCATCCCGTAAACTGTGTAGCTGAAAGCTCCGGAAGGATCGACGCTGTCGTAGGAGAAACTTGCCTCGGTCTCGGTCGCGTCTCCTAGGATGCTCTCGATTGAGAGAGAGGTTAGGAAGCTGCTTTCATTTGGCTCGGTGGTGATGAGATTTACCACGCCGGCAATTGCTTCAGGCCCGTAGAGAGAGGAACTGCCACCCTTGACCACTTCAAGGCGGTCAACGAAGACAGCAGGGAAAAGGTCGGCTCCGTAAACTTTGGCTAGGCCGCAGTAGAGGGGCGATCCGTCAAAGAGGAAGGAAGTGTAGTCCGTGCTGAGGCCAAGCAGTTGGATTTGGTTGAGACCGCAGTTCTGGCAGTCGCTCTCGAAGCGGGCCGTAGGCACGAGCTTTAAGGCGTCCTTGAGGGACGTCAGATTGTAGCTCTGCAGATCGTCTTTTAAGAGCAATTCGGTTTTTACAGGAGTTTCGCTTATGATGCGCTCGGTGCGAGTCCCTGTGACGACGACGGGATCAAGCTCGTAGGCGTCGTCGAACGTCTCCTCCTTTGCAAAGCTCAAAGAGCTAGTGGCTAGGATTAGAGCTCCTGCAGTTATTTTGGTGGTAGCGTGATAAATCATGACAGATTTGTATTTTATTTACGGGTCATTCGCCACCCCGAGAAGGATAGCGGGCGCCCTGAGAGGGATTTTTTGAGATCCGTTTGCAATAGGGGCTTGTGCTTCTGAAAGCCGATGGTCGACTTCGGTTAAACCAATTTCCGGTGGACGGCTGTTTTGCCTTGCCAAAGGAATATTATTTAGCGATCAAGACTCAGTCGCAATAAAGCACCATGAACGCTGCACCACAGAAGATTCCTGCCCTTATGGCCTTCCTGGACTGGCGGCAGGCTTTGGCTCAAATGGAGGAGCGAGTCCGCCGTTTCGACGCATGGGTATTTCTCAATGCGTCCAGTGTCTTGTTGAGTGAGAAGACGGGCGAGCTGCTCGCGATGGACCTTCAAGAGATGGGTATGACGGCTGATGACGTTGAGTTCGAGCTAGAGCGCCTCTCCGGCAAATGGAATTTTGACTATAAGCTGTTTGCTGAGAGCAATGGCTTTCTCAAGTTCATCGTCTATCGCAGGGATCGTCTCCGTGCAGTACTCGATGAGTCTCCGTATTGCGTGATGGTTGGGCAGTTGAACTATTCTCATCCACTCAGTCCGGAGTCTTTTCTGGGAGAGGTCAAAGAGCGCTGGCTTGAGCAGGGGTCGGTACCGCACGAGATCGGGGTGGCTCTGGGCTATCCCTTGGAGGATGTGTTTGGCTACATGGGCCTAATGCCTTTGGCGTGCAAAGGTGTTTGTGGATGGCGGGTTTATGGGTGTATGAAGGAATCGCAACGTCGAAGCTGCGCTTTCAACAACGCTCGTTGTCAGGCTTTGGCTTTTCTGGCCGGTTCCGCTGCTGCGTAAGCCCCGGCAAAGGGCGGGCTTGAGTGTGGGCACAAAAAAGCGGCTCCCCTAGATGGGAACCGCTCTGGTAATTTTGCAGTAAGCCTGCGGATTAGCCTTTTACAATAGCGTCCGCTGGGCATTGCGGTACGCAACGTACGGCTGCCATGTTGGAGCAGTCGTTACAGGCGTCAGCGTCGATGACGTAGGTCTTTTCGGATTCGTGTGCGCTAACAGCATTGCGAGGGCAAACTGGGCGACAGGCGTCGCACATAACACAGAGGTCTGGCTTGATGGTATACATAATTTTCGTCGTTAGAGTTTCTTGAGACTACAAAGTCCGTTAAATGAGATTAGAGTCGGCTATAAGCCTGCTATTCTCAAGGGAAAATCACTGAAAAGTATACGTAACTAGCAGAATAACAGTGAATTAAGTCGATACAGTAGTTATTGAGTCTCAATAACGCCGCTATTGAGACTCTATATCGCTAAATGACGGAAATTGAGACTTATTCGCGGGAAAATGAAGGGATCGACTCGATTTTGGTGGAGGGGTACCCAGCTCGGTTGGGGTAGCTCTTGCTCAGAGAAAGTTCTCCGCGAAGGTCGCGGACTTAAGATTCAGTCAGGACCGGGCTGGCGTTACCGTTTTCGTAGGTTTGCCCGATTTCTGTTTCTGTAAGTTCGGGGACCTCAATCGTAGCTTAGGTCCTCAGCTTTTCCTCTGAAGATCCAGTAGGCTAGCGTGGTGTATCCGATCATAAAGGGGAGGACTATGCCGGTGCCGATCAGGATTACGAGTAGCGACTCTGGAGCTGCGGAGGCGTCGACGATTTTCAGCTGCCCTGGAATAATGTAAGGATAGAAGCTGTAGACGAGTCCTAGAAATCCCAATACAAAGATGGAAATCGAAATGGCGAATGGCATCCAGGAAAGCCGATCTCCCTCAAGGGGAAGGGCCTTGAGGATAAAGAGCATAAACAAGGTAAGGATCATCGAGATCAGCGGCATCGCGATAAGCAGAGTTACCTCCGGAAATGAAAACATGCGGTCGTAGATGCGCGTGTCGACAAAAGGGGCTACAGCGCTACTCAGCACCGCGCCGAGAGTCATCAGCAGGATTGAGTTTCGGGCCCACTTGATCGCCTTTTTCTGCAGGTCTCCCTCCGCCTTCATAATAAGCCAGCAGGACCCCATCAGGGCGTATCCGGATACCACAAGCATGCCGAAGAAAACTGAAAACAGTTCTGCTATGAGTCCGCTCTGGAAACCGATCATGAAGCGTCCTACCATGTAGCCTTGGGTTAGGGTTATGCAAAGCGAGCTCCAGAAAAAGACCAAGTTCCATTTGTGCTGGGCTTCGGGAGCGACCTTCTTGCGGAAGTCGAACGAGACTCCTCGGAAAACCAAGGCGACAATCATTAAGGTAACTGGCAGGTAGAGGCTAGTCAGTACAATCCCGTGGGCGGGCGGAAACGCTACCAGGAGGAGACCTACTCCTAGGACGAGCCAAGTTTCATTGGCATCCCAAAAGGGGCCTATGGAAGCGATCATGCGGTCGCGTTCGTCGCTGTCGACCGATTTGGAAAGCAGTCCGACCCCTAGGTCGTAGCCGTCGAGGATGGCGTAAAGTAGCATGGACAGCCCGATGAGGAAGGCGAAGACGAAGGGCAGCCATGCACCGTTTTCAAATATCTCCAAATTCATGATACAGCAGGCGTTTTAGATTCGGTGGCAGCTTCCTTGCGAGCGAGATAGAAGAGCGAGCCAATGTAGGCGATAAAGAGCAGCACGTAGGTGACGAGGTATCCCGTCAAGGTTAGGGCAACGTGTTCTGGCGGCAGGTCCGCTACGGCGTCCTTGGTTTTCAGAATTCCGTAGACGAGCCACGGTTGGCGGCCAATTTCGGTAACATACCAGCCGGAAACTGTTCCCACCCAGCCAGAGAAGGTCATCGCCAAGAGAATTTGCAGGTAGAGCTTTGGCCATTCGCGTTTTTTCCAGATCAGGTAGGCTCCTACCGCGGAGACGGCGATCATGATCATGCCGGTGCCTACCATGATGCGGAAGCTCCAAAATACGGGACTTACTCTTGGGTGTTCTCCCTCGAATTCGTTTAAGCCTTGGACGTGTCCGTTGGGATCTCGCGTAATTATGAGGCTACCGAGCTTGGGTATCGCTATCTCGAATTTGTTTTCTCTGGCCTCTTCATCTGGCAACGCGAAAAGAACCAAGGGAGCTCCATCCTCGCTGTCCCAAAGAGCCTCCATGGCTGCGAGTTTAGCAGGCTGGTAGTCGCGGGTATTTATTCCATGCATATCTCCGACGAAGGCTTGTACCGGTGCGAGAAAGGCAGCTGCTACCACGCAAGTGGCGAGGCCAGTGCGAACCGCCGGTCGCTTGTCACCCTTCAAGTATCGATAGGAAAGCAAGCCTGCGGCCAGAAAGGCCACGGTTAGGCCCGAGCCTAGTAGGGTATGGAAAAGCCGGTAAGGCATTGAGGGACTGAATACGATGTCCCACCAACTTTCCGCATGGGCTACGCCATCTATCATGACATGCCCCGCGGGCGTTTGCATCCAGCTATCAAGAGCGAGTATCCAAAAAGCGGATAGGGTTGTACCTGCTGCGACTAGAAAGGTAGCGAGCGAGTGAAACCACGCGGGTACGCGTCGGAAACCATATAACATAACCCCTAGGAAAGTCGCTTCTAGGAAGAACGCGGTCAGGATCTCGTAGGCGAGCAGGGGGCCGGCGATGTTGCCAACAGTGTTCATGTAGCCCGGCCAGTTGGTGCCGAACTGAAACGACATGGTGACCCCCGTTACGACACCGAGGCTAAAGGTAAGGGCAAAAACCTTGGTGAAGTAGAAGTACAGCTCCATCCACTGGTAGTCTTTCGACCGGCTGTATCTCCATTTAAAATACAGCAGCAACCACCCCAAACTGATGGTGATGGTGGGGAATAGGATATGAAAGGTTATGTTGGCCGCGAATTGGATTCGCGACAAAAGGAATTCGTCCATGACTTGGTGGGCCGCTTCCGAATTGCTTCTAAGGCGGCAAGCTTAGTGTTGTTCAATCATCTCGGGCAGGTGCAACCCGTGAAGGGTTGAGCCATACTGCCAAATACGAACGGCACAACAAAAGGAAGGCAGGTCAAGGCGAAGATAAGGTGGGGTTCTTGTTTGTATTAGGCAGGCTTTGGGGGATCGGATTGTCTATGTTGTTGATGGCTAAGCCAAAGTCGCCGTAATCACGGGCTTTTAGTCTGAATTCTTGGTGTTATGAGGCAGCGCTGCTGCTCCAAGGCTGAACTAAGTCCTAGTGCCCGTAGCTACGCTGCTGGGCGATTCGGTGGCTACTAGCTCTGTACCAATTTTTTGAAGCAGCTGGCGATTCAGTTTGGAGAAGCGTGAAATAGCTTTCAGGCTTCTCCGTTTTCCCAGATCAAATTATCGCCATCAACAGTTTAGCCAGGAGCGCCATCAAGATAACAGCCACGGGATAAACGGTGGCGTAGCTTACGATGGGGGATTGTTTTGATGTTTTGGATACGATTGCTCCTAGCGCGGGAGTACTCGTCATGCCTCCGCAAATTCCGCCTAAGGTTTGACCTAGAGGGAGTCGGAAGGCTCGCCGAGCAAGGAAGTAGCACAAGAGCATCGGGATCAAAGTGATGATCGCTCCAATGATGAAGATTTGCAGGCCTTGGCTTTGCACCGCTTCCAAAATAGTTGCGCCCCCTTTGACTCCGGCGTCTGCGAGAAAAAATACGAGACCAAGTTCTTGCAGGAAAACGCGGGTAGGGCGGGGTATGTAGCCGATAAGTCCACCTACGCGTCCGAAATGGCCCAGGATGAGGGCCGCTATCAGCGGACCCCCCGAGAGTCCGAGCGAAAAGCTTTCCCCTCCGGGAAGAGGGAGTTGGATTTTTCCAAGGATAATTCCCAATGCGAGGCCGAAACAGAGGGAGAAGAGGCAGGTTTCGGAAAACGCGTTGGGCCGATGTCCAATAAATTTTTCAAAGGAGCGTAAATGGGAAGGCGGTCCCACGACGGTGAGAATGTCTCCTTGAGTTAAACGGGTTTCGCGCTGAGGCGTGAAGGCAAAGTCCATACGTTCGATGCGGGTGATGACGACTCCGTGATTTTTCAATGAATCGAACTGCCCAAGCGTTTGACCCAAGATCTTTCGATCCGTGAGCACCAGCCGTCGCCTTTCATTATCTACATCGAGATGTACCTCTCGATTCGAAGCTCGGCCGAGGAGTCGTGTTGCTAATTGTAGACCGCGCGGCTCTCCCACGAGGAGGAGGATTTTTCCCTCTTCGAAGGTGTCGGCCGCGGAGATGGGCTCGAGTCGATCTTGGCGGAGAACACGACTGATCTGGCACCCGCCGATGGCCTGAAGGCTCTCGTCGGTAACGGTTTGGCCAAAGAAGCTCGGATTTGTCACCTCAATCAATTGGCGACTTATATTGTTGGAGGTCGGGGCGTCTTCGCTGTCATCGAGGCTAAGTTTAAGAAGCCGAGGCATGAGCTGTACAAATAAAACCACGCCGATAATCCCGAGCGGATAAGCGACACCGTAGCCGACCACAACATCTTGACCAAGTTCTCCAGCAGCTTCGATCGCCGAGGCCAAGGCCGGGGTGCTGGTCAATGCTCCAGCGAAAATGCCCGTAGCCATGCCGGGGCTTAGGTCGTAGATTGCGGAGAGAGTCCAGGTGACGATTGCTCCCAGTCCGACTACTGCGACCGCCAGTTGGGCGAGAACTCTACCCTCTCTTTTCAGGGCTCCGAAGAAGCGGTTTCCCGCTCCAATGCCCACACTGTAGACGAACAGCACCAGACCGACGCTGCCTACTTGGTTGGGAATGGAAAGACCAAGATGGCCAGCGAGCAGGGCGGCGAAAATGACACCAGAAGAGCCGAGATTAACACCGCCGATTTCTATACGACCGAGGAGCAAGCCGAGTCCGATGATCGCAAACAAGGCGAGCAAAGGTGTTTCAATGAAGGGACTGAGTATTGAGTTTAGCATGACTGATAGTCTCGGCCCAGTGCATGCCAGTAGCGGCTGGTTCGCGTTTTTCGTGCGTATCCAGCTTTTCAGGCCCATCCCGAGCGCGAGGATGTATTATGGTTGGCATGGGCATTCTGGCTACGGCCTGTATTGGCCTCACAGTTGCGCGTCAGCTCCCGAGTTTCACGGGATTCCCCCAAAACGGTCAGCAGCTTCAGTTAAAAACTGCCTATGTCGAAGGGAGCGTGTAGAGTTGAATGAGCATTAGGCAAGCTAAACATAAACGAGTTAGAGTATTAGCGAGAATTCTTGTTTGAGCCGCGTTTTTAATGCAAATAAGTTGCGAAAAATAGATTGCGTAAATTGCAAAAATATTGCGATAAAGGCGGCCATGAGACGCATCAAGAGACTCACTATCACTTCAGCGGTGGGGTTCGCCCCATTCGGTCTGCTTTTCGCCCAAGAGGAATCTGGTAGCAGTTCTTCATTTGTAGAGCTTGCTCCTCACGTGGTTACCGCCAGTCCATTCGTAACGAATGTCGATGAATTGGTTGTGCCGGTTAGCGAGCTAGCAGGAGAGGAGCTCGACCGCAAGGCTGTCTCTAATCTGGGCGCGACTTTGGATGGAGAGCCCGGGGTGCATTCTACTTATTTTGGCCCGGGTGCTGGCAGGCCGGTCATTCGCGGTTTTGATGGAGATCGGGTGCGTATCCTCAACCAGGGTACGGACAGTCACGACGTTTCACAGACTAGTCCGGACCATGCGGTTGGAATCGAACCTCTCTTCGCCCACGATATCGAGGTGGTGCGTGGACCTGCTTCATTGCTATATGGAAACGCAGCCATCGGTGGTGTTGTTAACGTAATCGGAAAAGAACTACCGATCGAGCGTGCTCAAGTGCCAATCAGCGGCGAAATCGAGGTGAGCTACGGTTCTGTTGCGGACGAGAAGTCGGCTGGAGTCGCTCTTGAGGGAGGACAGGGAGATATTGCTTGGAGCTTAGGTTATTTCGAGCGTAGTTCTGGTGATATCGAGATTCCGGGTTATGCGGAATCGGCCTACCAGATGGAAGCGGAGGAGGAAGAAGAGAATCACGAGGAAGAGGAGGAAGTCTTTGGTGTTTTGGAAAATAGCTTTGTGGATACGCGGTCTGGCTATGTGGGAATGACTTGGTTCGGCGATTCCGGATCGTTTGGTTTCTCGTTCTCGAAGTACGACACCGACTATGGTGTTCCCGGCCATTCTCACGAGCATGAGCACGAAGAGGAAGAGGACCACGATGAGGAAGAGGAAGAACATGCGGAAGAAAGTGTCAGCATCGACTTGGACCAGTCTCGGTTCGCCCTGCGGGGTGAGTTGATTGACCCGGTAGACTTTTTCGAATCGGTAGAGCTGAACTTCAGCTATGGCGAGTATCAGCACAAGGAACTCGAAGGAGACGAAGTGGGCACCGTTTTCGATCGGGATGGTTTCGAACTGAGACTGACCGGCGTTCATCGTCCTTTGGGTGATTTGACTGGAGCAATTGGATTTCAGCTAAAGGGTGAGTCCTTCTCAGCAGTGGGCGAGGAGGCTTTCATCCCTGCCAATGATTCAACGCAATATGGTTTGTTCGCGGTTGAGCGTCTCAATCGTGAGTGGGGAGCATGGGAATTCGGTGGCCGTATCGAAAATGTGGATGTCGATCCAGTCGACTCGGCATTGAGCGGAAAGAGTTTCACTACTGGGAACGCCTCCGCCGGTTTTGTACGCAAGGTCGGGGAAAGTGCGGTCTTCGCAACGAATCTCACCTATACAGAGCGTGCGCCAAGCGCGAGCGAGCTCTATGCATTTGGTCCTCACGTGGGCACTCAGAGTTACGAGATCGGTGATTCCAGTCTCGGACTAGAGAGCTCTGTCAATCTTGACATGTCTTATCGCTTGGTTGCGGGTAAGGTGACCGGTGAGTTCACTGTTTTCTACTCCGATTTCAGCGACTACATATATATGCGATATTTGGATGAAGATACGATTGCTTCGCTTTATGGAGAATTGGATACGGATGGATTGGATCTTTTTCAAGCTACGCCCGCGGATGCTAAATTCTATGGTTACGAGCTAGACCTTCGCTACCACATCGTTGACGAAATCGATCGAGCCATGCATATCGACGTGATGCTTGATCAGACGCGTGCAACCAACGAGCGATTCGATACTAATATGCCCAGAATTCCAACGCGCCGTATCGGGGCACGCTACGAGTATGCGTCTGGGCCTTGGGTAGCAGGCATTGAAGGTCGTTATCATGAAGCGGCATCACATCTGGCTCCCAACGAATTGCCAACTGATAGCTATTTTCTCTGGGGAGCCGACTTGCTCTACCGTATCCAGACTACGGATTCGGTAACTGTGGATCTTTTTGCGATTGGCAGCAACCTGGGCGACGAGGAAGCCCGAGCTCACACTTCCTATCTAAAGGATCTCGCTCCCATGCCAGGACGAAGCGTGAAGCTTGGTGTGCGGACTCGCTTCTAGTTGTTCATGAAGGTCGGCAGCTTGGAAAAAGCGGAGGCTAATATTTCAGAAGGGGATGCGTCAGATGGACGTATCCCTCTTCTTATTCTGGGCGGATTTCTGGGGGCGGGAAAAACGACTGTCCTCAATCACATCCTCCGCGAGGCAAAGGGCCTCAAGATAGCGGCTTTGGTCAATGATGTCGGCGAGGTGAATATCGATGCCGCGTTTACCAAGGATGTAGCTCAGCTAGATGAGAAGTCAGCCGGCGAAATCGTAGAATTGAGCAATGGGTGTATCTGCTGTGGCATTCAAAGCGCTTTTGGAGAAGCTGTGATCGAACTCGCTAAACGTAAACCCGATTGCATCATCGTCGAAGCGACGGGTATTGCCGAGCCGCAAGGTATCATCTCAAGCCTTGCTTCGCGAGACGAGGTCGATGTTTCGGCTTTGGATTATGTGCGTATTGTTAATCTCATTACTTTGGTCGATGCGCAGTGGTGGGTAGATAAGGTGCAGGAGGCATTTACGCCTGTTCGTCGCTCGCTCCTTCTATTCTCAGATCCACGGAGGCCGCTGAGCGAGTTGCTGACCTTACAGGTGGAAGGAGCGAATGTGATCGTGCTCAATAAGAGCGATCTTGTGGATGAAGAATCGCTGCAACGATCGCACTCCGTTCTCGCCACCATGTGTCCGGAGGCAGCGATCTTCACGACATCCGAGGGACAGGTAGATATCAGGCAATTGCTAGAGGTGGAACGGTTTGAACTCGAAAACGCCTTAAAGCAGTCACGGTGCGATCAAGAGCTGAGGCACGATCGTGATTCAGACCACAACCCGTTGAAAAAGGAACCAGCCAAAGGGCATAAACATGGAGACTACGGTCTGATGGCATTTACCTTTCGGGCTCGGTATCCGCTGCAACACCACAAGTTTGTGGCGTATTTGCGAAGTGGGGTGCCGGGGCTTTTGAGAGCAAAGGGATTTGCTTGGACTAACCGTGATCTAGATCGGGTGGGTTACCTTTCTCTAGCCGGAGACACCCTTCGTTTCGATTACCTAGGAAAATGGATGCAGGCTCGACTCGAAGCCGGTGAAATTGATCGATCGCAGATACCGGCTGAGATTTGGAGAAATTGGGACATGGAAACTGGCGATCGTCGCCAAGAGATCGTATTGATAGGAATCGATCTCGACCGTGCGGCCATCGAATCGAGTTTGAAGAATTGCGCAGTTATGTAACTCATTTGAAGCTATACTTGCC
Organism: Pelagicoccus albus; assembly: GCF_014230145.1. Classification (NCBI taxonomy): domain Bacteria; kingdom Pseudomonadati; phylum Verrucomicrobiota; class Opitutia; order Puniceicoccales; family Pelagicoccaceae; genus Pelagicoccus; species Pelagicoccus albus. The sequence goes on along the minus strand of NZ_JACHVC010000013.1, from coordinate 504,538 downwards.
GCGAGCATTCGACCTATGCTTTGCCCATGTCGTTTCGAATTCATCTACTGACATTTGGCCTACTAGTGGCTTTCAGCAATTCGGTTGATTCTAAGCTTTCAGCGAAGGAAGTCGCTGCCAATCACGAGGTGGCTACTGCGCAACCATTCCGAGTGGCGACTTTTAACGTGAGCATGGAGTCGGGGAATTATGGAGACGAGGCGTCGAGTCTCGTTTTGCAGCAAGAGCTGGCTTCCGGAGACAATCCACAGATTCAAGCCATAGCGGCGATTCTGCAAAAGCGACGACCCGACATCGTGCTGCTGAACGAGTTCGACTATATCGCGGATACCAGCAAAGGAATTAATGCCTTCCAGGATAACTACCTCGGTATCTCTCAACGAGGCGATGAGCCGATCCGCTACGATTACTTCTACTTGGCCGAATCCAACACAGGAGAATTGTCACCGGTCGATATCAACGACGACGGTACGCTTAGTTTGCCCGCCGACGCCTACGGCTTCGGCTTGTATCCAGGGCATTATGCCATGGTCCTTTTAAGTCGTTTCCCAATCGATTCGGAGCGTGTCCGGACTTTCAGGACTTTTTTGTGGAAGGACATGCCGGGTGCTTTGAAACCGCTGAAGGAAGATGGGAGCGGTTACTATTCCGCAGAGGTTTGGAATCATTTCCGGTTATCGTCCAAGTCGCATTGGGATGTGCCAGTTTTGATTGGAGGCAAGGCTTTGCACGTGCTGGCCAGTCACCCGACGCCGCCAGTTTTCGACGGCGAGGAGGATCGCAATGGGCGTCGCAACAACGACGAGATTCGCTTTTGGGCCGATTACGTCAGTCCCGACGAAGAAATCTCAGCCTACATTTATGATGACGCAGGGGAGGCCGGAGGTATGGCCTCTGACGAGCCCTTTGTCATTCTTGGTGATTTGAATGCGTCGGACTGCAACGGCGATTCGTACGAGGGAGCGATCCAGCAGTTGCTGGAGCATCCATCTATCGTCGACCCGAGGCCAGATAGCGATGGTGCGACTGAAGCCTGGCCTGGCGACGATTGCGCTCGTCATAGCACGCATATCGCGGGTTGGCGTCTGGACTATGTTTTGCCCTCGTCCGGTGAGTCGCTTCAGGTTTTAGATTCCGGTGTTTACTGGCCGGAAACCAGCTCGCCTGATGCGGAGTTGTTTGAAGACCGTTCGAAAAGCTCAGACCACCGCCTCGTGTGGCTCGATTTGGAACTGAGGTAGAGGGAGTTTTACGAGCGAAGTCCCGGGCACAAAAGGGAGGAGAGTATTCCTGTTTCCCTAGCGGACTGCTTTCCACTTGTCCTTGCCTGTGAAGAAAAGCGTGAGGCGAATTGTTTCAGTTTTGATGCTAACAAGGTTGGACTGCTTCGAGTAGACGTCGCGCAGAATATCGCTTCTGATCGAGAAGGAGTCGGGTAGATACCCTTCGTATTCCTGATAGACATACAGATGTTCTCCGGAAACCTCCGCTCCGACTAAGGTCAAGCTTAGTGGCTTGTCGGTGGTTGCTTCTCTAATGCCGAATCGTTTCTCAACGTAAATGGCCATGCGAGCCCGCCCTTCGAGGGTTTCTAGTGATTGTCCTTTGTCGTTCAGAATACGATCAATGATTGGCTCGACATCGTGCGCGTGCAGTGTGTGGACGATTTCAACCGTACCCGAATTTTCGTTACGCGTTATGGATGTGAATGCCTCTGGCTTGCGATGAGCCAGGAGGTCACTCGCGCTGAGCCAAGCCAAGGCGGCCAAGACTATCGAGAGTCGCTTCATTGCTGGTCTGGTGTATCCAGAGGTAAATCCTTGGCGTCGTCTTCCTCTTCGCCGGTTTTTGCTGGTTTTAGCTTGGCGAGCATTTCTGCCATTTGATCGCGTCTGTTGCGCTTATACTTGTAGAGTTCGATCCGAGATTTGCGAATGGTTGAGGGGAAGCTATTATTTGAGTAGTCCGCATCTGCTATTTCGTGGCGAGGATCTAGCTCGATCGAGCTTATCGCTTGGTCACGTATCAGTAGCTTGGTGACGTTCTTGTTGTTCCGCCTCCAGATTTCAGCAGGAATCATGAGAAACTCATCAGATCCATCGGTGAATATCAGCCGCAGTGGCAACGGCATGGGTAGGCCGCCTATGTTTTGGAAATCGACGAAGTAAATGAAGTCATCTTCTTCCAAGGCTTTTTCGAGAGTCGCTTTTTCCCAATCTTCCAGCCCTTCGAGGGCACTTGTGTAGTCGTTGCGGTTTTGGTTGCTGATCACGAAGGGATCGCTCTCGGTGTAAAAGTCTGCGAGCTCAGGTTCGCGATCGACTCGCATTGTGAGCCTTTCGGCTTTGTTGCGAGATTGGGTCAGAGGCTCTGGATACGCTGCCTCGTGTTCTGCGCGTTGCTTTTCCAGTTCCGTTTCAGGATTGAGGGTGGAGACCTTGTATTCCCGTACGTCGGTAATCGCCATGTCGACGTGATCTGTGCTGTAGAACCAACCTCTCCAGAACCAATCTAGATCTACCCCTGAAGCGTCTTCCATAGTGCGGAAAAAGTCGGAAGGGGTGGGGCGTTTGAACTTCCAGCGTTGCGAGTATTCACGGAAGGCGAAATCGAATAGCTCTCTGCCCATGATCGTTTCGCGCAAGATGGTCAGGGCGGCTGCCGGTTTGCGGTACGCGTTGTTCCCGAACTGAGTGATGGAGTCCGATTGGGTCATGATGGGCACTTGGTTACTGCTCGTCATGTAGCTGGAGATCATATCCAGCTGCGGTTTGTCGCTGCTCCAAAAATCGTCCTCCCATTCGTATTGGGCGGTATATTGCAGAAAGCTGTTTATACCCTCGTCCATCCAAGTCCATTGACGTTCGTCGGAGTTCACTGTCATGGGAAAGTAGATATGGCCAATTTCGTGGATGATCACTCCAACCAAGCCTACTTTCGTGGTGCGCGAGTAAGTGTAGTCCTGGTCGGCGCGGATACCTTTGGCGATGTACTCGGGTGTATCCTCCTCCTGCGAGGGAGTTGATTCATCGGGTGATTCTGACTCAACAATCTCGGCGTCCGATTCTTCCTCTTCCTGTTCGAAGGGTTCTGGCCGGTAGCCATTGAAAGTAATCATTGGATACTCCATCCCGCCGCTTTTCCAAGTGTTGACGGATTGGGCGGTGGGATAGGGGTAGTTGAATGAAAAACGTGAATACACGTCCATGGTATGGACCACAGCCTTAGTGGAATAGGTATGCCAGATCGGCATCGCTTCATTCGGGTAAAAGGACATGGCCAGAACTTTGGGTACTTCGGCATCGTCCTGATGGTGAATCATAGCGTCCCAAATGAACTTGCGTGAGCTCGCCCACGCGAAGTCGCGCACATTGGTGGCCGAGAAGCGCCAGGTCTTCGTGTCGTCGACGCCTTCGCTTTCGTTCTCCAAGGCTTCTTCCGGTGTAATGATGAATACCGGCTGGTCGGAGGAGCTCGCCTCTTTCAGCCGTTCCTGTTGGACGGAAGTCAGGATATTCTCCGGGTTCTGCAGGACTCCGGTGGAGGATACGACGTGATCCGAAGGGACGGTGATGGCCACTTCGTAGTCGCCAAACTCCAAGGTGAATTCGCCGCTGCCCAAGAACTGTTTGTGCTGCCAGCCAGCGTAGTCGGTGTAGGCTACGAGGCGAGGAAACCACTGGGCCAAAAAGAAGATGTAGGTATCGTTTTCGTCGAAATGCTCGAAGCCATTTCTCCCCCAGGCTTTACCATTTTCGGCGATGTTGAATTCCCAATCGACCTTGAAGGTGTGGTTTTCTCCAGCCTTGAGAGGAGTCGGAAGATTGATGCGCATCATCGTATCGACGATAGTATGACGTAGCTCAGTCCCATCTGCGTCTGTAACGCTCTTTATATGGTACCCAAGGCCCCGCTCTTTCAGGTAATAGTGGTGCTGCAGCGTTCCATAGCCGAGGCTGTCCTTTCCGTCCCGTTGGTAGGTCGTCGAGGTCAGATTTTGACCCGAATCCGGCTTGAATCGGTTTTGGTCCAATTGCAGCCAGATGTAGCGGAGGGTGTCCGGCGAATTATTTGTGTAGGAAATGGTTTCTGAGCCCGTAATGCTCTTCTCGTCTTCATCGAGCGAAACCTCGATTTGGTAGTCCGCCCGCTGCTGCCAGTAGGCGTGGCCGGGGGCTCCGGAGGCGGTCCGATAGACATTTGGTGAGGGTAGGTCCACCTCCAGTTGCCGGAAGGCGTCGTAGAAGTCGCCCTTAGTTTGGCGAATAGCGTCTCCCTTGGCCAGCGTGCAGGATAGTATCGCCATGAGAAGGGAAAGAAGTTTTTTACGGGTGTTCACTTTTAAATTTTAAGGGTTTAAAGAAAACTCAGAGTATGGGCCCACGTCTCTCAAAGTAGCAGGTCTGGCCTCAGCATAGTCGATGCCTTTCGGCGCTTTTGATTTTTATCGAGCGTCACGATTCTCGAAATGGAGGTATGGCTTTAGAGACTCAGTCGGCCAAGCCTCTTTTCGTTAGTCTGGTTGCTCCCCGGAAAATGGCTCTTCCACTGCAAATCTTGATTCCATCCGCAATTGAGTTTGCATTAAATGCAAGAATGTTGCGATAATGGCGGCAATGAACGTCGTTCTCCGTAGCACGCTTGATAAGGCCGCCATATCGATGGCGGTGATTTGTGGTATTCATTGCCTTGTAACTCCCGTTTTGCTGGTGGCTTTGCCGCTACTGGCTACCACTTTCTGGGTAGACGAGAATTTCCATTTATGGATGCTGCTGTTCGTCATCCCGACAACCACTTTAGCAGTCTGGAGCGGATGCCGGCGTCACAAGGACAAGTGGGTGGCGTTGTGCGCGGTGATCGGCATTGGGATATTGAGCTCCGCTTTGATCGCAGAGCGTATCGAACATGGCCACGGCGATGGTCACGATCATGCGGCAGAGTCCATTTACGCACAAAATGAAGAGCAAACTCTACTGGGGGGATCTTCCGACGAGACTCATGCTGCTGGTGGAGGTTGCTGCGAGCTGCATCCTGCCGCGGAGGAGGGCGATTCCTTGGCTACTGTTCTCCCGCTGACTTGGCATGCCCTTTTGAATACGCTCGGTGGTTGCTTCCTGGTCGCGGGTCATGTACGAAATTTTTTGCTGTGCCGAAAAAACGACTGCTCCCACTGCGATGAATGCAGCTCGTCAAAGTGACGCCTCATTAGCTGTTAAAGGCGTGTCGCAATAATTGAAAGGGCTTTGCAATACTTGAATCACTTGCCCAGCTTCGTGCGTATTCTGGAGGGAAGACTATGGCTTTGTTGGAAATAGCGGATTTGGAGAAGTCTTACGCCGAGGCGGACGGCGGGGAACGGGCAATATTGGCCGTAGATCGTTTCTCGCTCGAAGCGGGTGAACAGATGGCGCTGAAAGGGCCAAGCGGATGCGGCAAAACCACTTTTTTGCATCTGATTGCGGGAATCCTGCCGGCCAGCAAAGGACGGATTTGTGTTAAGGACACTGTGGTCTCGGAGCTTGGAGAAGCTGCGCGAGATCAGTACAGAGCGCGCACGATCGGCTATGTTTTTCAGAGCTTCCATCTGATGCGTGATTTCTCGTGCCTTGAAAACGTGGAACTAGGGATGTCCTTTGGCGCGAAGGTCGATAGAGCCTTCGCCAAGTCTCTTCTCATGCGTGTGGGCTTAGGCGAGCGTATCGACTATCGAGCGTCGCAGTTGTCGGTCGGACAGCAGCAGCGAGTCGCGATCGCTCGCGCTTTGGCCAACCGTCCTCGTCTCGTTTTGGCTGATGAGCCAACTGGTAGCCTCGACGAGGAAACGGGGAAGCTCGCCATCGATTTGCTGCGCGAACTATGCGAGGAAAACGGAGCTTCGCTGCTTCTGGTGAGTCATGACCGATCCGTTGTGGAGCGGTTCGAGTCGAGAGTGGATTTTCGGGAGCTCAACAGGGTCTTGTCCAACGCAGGGGAGGCTAAGCTGTGAGTCCGTTACGAATCGCCCTCAAAGGATTGAAGAACCGGGCTCTCAGCAGCTCGGTCACTGCCGGTTCGATGGCCCTTTCGGTCTGCCTGCTCTTACTTGTTTGGGGCTTCAAGGCTGAAGCGGAGAGGAGCTTTGCGGCTGCGGATGGCGGCTTTGACGCGGTACTTGGACCGCGCGGTTCCAAGCTGCAAATTGTTTTGAATGCTCTCTACCACTTGGACGATTCCCCCGGTCTGATGCGTTGGAGCGATTACGAGCAGATCAAGGCCAACCCGGTGATTGCCGAAGCTTATCCAATCGCGGTGGGAGACAACTATAGAGGTGTTAGGTTAGTGGGCACTGTTCCGGAGTATTTGCAGGACCACGAATATCGAGAAGGTCAAGGTTTCGAGATCGCGGACACTGGGCGCGTCTTCGCTGCAGGTAAATTAGAAGCTGTGGTTGGTAGCCAAGCGGCTAAGCAATTGCAAATAGGGGAAGGGGACACTTTCCACCCGTATCATGGTTTACAATACGACGTGAATGCTCGTCACGCGGAGCTGTACACTGTGGTCGGAGTTTTAGAGCCAACCGGTACGCCAGCAGACCGGGTTATTTGGATTCCCGTAGCAGGGATTCAGAACATGAGCGGCCACGCGGCGGCTGCTGCAAACTCGGTCAGCGCCACGCTTTTGAAATTTCATCCCGGAGCCCGCGCGGCGGGATTTCAGCTCGATATGCTTTACAACAAGCAAGGAGATCGGATGACTCTCGCTTGGCCCGCAAGCCAGAGCGTATTGCGGCTGTTCAACAAGCTCGGCTGGTTTGACCTAGCCCTGCGGGCGATCGCTGTCTTGGTGGCGATCATTGCTGCAGCCGGGGTAACGGCTACGCTCTACAACTCGATGAGCGAACGTCAGCGGGATATCGCAGTCTGGCGAGCCCTAGGGGCACGCCGTCGGGTTGTCTTTAGTATTGCAACTTTGGAGTCACTCGGGATTGCCATTCTGGGTTTGTTGGGAGGCTTCCTATTGTATCTGACGGCAGGCTTCGCCCTCGCGGAGTTTGTGAGAGAACGAGCCGGTGTTATGCTCGAATTATTCGCCCCTAATCCTGCATTTTGGGCAGTCCCTCTGGGCGTACTTGTAATTGGCTTCTTAGCCGGTCTCGCTCCTGCTTTGAAGGCCTATACTGTGGATGTGACAAAACACTTATAATAATAGGGAATCTTGTAATGAGAAATATACTACGAATGCTGGCTTTGCTCGGGACTGCGGGCACAATGCACCTTTTTACGGGTTGCGGCGGTGGACACGACCACGACCACGATCACGAGGTGGGCCACGAACATGTTCATCACGCGCCACACGGTGGAGCCTTGGGGATGCTAGGCGATCATGCTTTCCAAATCGAAATCGCACCGGATGCTGATGGGGGAAAGGTAGACCTCTATGTACTCGATGGCGAGGCTGAGAACTTTATTCGGATTGCAGCTCCTGCGATTGCCGCTGTTGCTGAGGTGGCTGGTAGCGAGCAGCCTTTGCTCTTCCAGGCGGTGGCAAGTGAGGCTACGGGGGAAACGGTTGGCGACAGCTCGCATTTCTCTGTTCTAGCCCCGGAACTTGCCATGAAATCTGAATTTGAGATAACGTTCGCAGAATTGGAATTGTTAGGCCAAGTGTTTGAGTCGGTCAGCATTCCGTATCCAGAAGGAACACATGGTGACTAGGGAATGGAAAAGGGGAGTGAATATGAGATTTAGAGCATTGTTTGTAATCTTTGCAGGACTGGTCATGTCCTTATGCCAATTATCGAACGGCAAGGCTGCCATTCAGGGCGATTATCCGTTTATCGGGTTTGACCGGCTTTCGTCTGGACTTTATCTGCCAGAGAAACCTGAGAAAGAGGGCAAGGTCGTCCGCAAGGATCCTGAGTACCTTGCTGAGGTTGTTCCGGCCGACGTGCTTGAAAAGAACGGAAAGAAGGTGGAGATCGCCGGCTACATGATGCCGATCTCCGTCAAGGGCGAAAAGGTGGATGAATTTCTCCTGCTCCCGGATACGGGAGCTTGTTGTTACGGCGCGATGCCCGCATTAAACGGATACGTCTTTGCTCGGGCTAAAAAGGGAGTGAACCTTTTGGATAACGTGCCCATCCGGATCCGAGGCAAATTTACAGTGGAAGAAGTTTGGCAGGGCCAGTTCTTTAGCCATCTCTACTTTATGGAGGTGGAAGAGGTGATCGTAGGATTTGGAGCCATACCGAAGGATCCTATGATTGGTCTTTAAACGTTTCTTTAGAGAAGGCCGCGTCCTTACGTTTTGGGTACGGCCTTTTCTTGTACAGTTGCTTCATCACTCTCGTCGAGATCGTCAAGAGATTCAACCACACGCCTGGTCCATTGTTCGAATGTCTCGTTGAAGTAAGCGTCTGCTTCTGTTTTAGGCGCGAACAACTAGCGTGTAGTCTTTGCAATTCAGCAACCAGGTCCTTTGCGTATTTGCAATTCGGATTCGATGGAGAGCTCCTCTGAATTGCCAGTCATGGTGGCGAAGTAGATGTGGAGCGTCTGGTTTGTTGAGTCTTCAAGCATTTGGCGGGAGCGAGGAAGATTGTTTTAGGCGTAGTTGTCTCGGCGTGCTCTCAGGTCGAAAGTAGGTCGTTGGTTATCGCTGAGAAGCAGCTCCGTGAGAAAGGTTCGGAGGTGGGACGAATGGCCATGAGTTGAAGGTTCTGGGGGCCTGTAACGATAAGGGTTGGCGTTTCTGGATCCTCGATATCCAGTTGTAAGGATTTGATGGCAGGAAACCCTATCTGGAATGTGCAGCGCTCTGCATGCGCGGAAATTGTGATATCGTCGAAGGAAATGTTCTTAGGGGTGAGTTCTCGAATTTGCGTTGAATCTGGGGTTTCTAAGGTGAGTTCGATACTTGCCTGCCTGTCGCAGATGTAATCAAGAATGGATACGAGAGTCGCTGGCGTGTGTCTTAAAGGGATAGGTCCCTTCTCTAGCGGAGAGAGGCCTGAAGGTTCCGATGTAGTCTCGGATTGCGGAGTGCCCTGGCAAATCGATTGAACGAAGCGGGCCCATTTATATATGGGAATTGTACTCGGGCAGCAAAGCTGTAGTGTTTCGAAGCCGCGTTGATTGAAAAACGAGATACGGCCCGGGCTGTTGCAGCAATCGCAGTAGTCGACTTTGGCCAGAACAGTAGAACCGGAGCGTTGCCGGAAGCGAAATGAGCCATCAAGTGAAACGCCCTCATTTAGCTCCTCGTCGAAAGCGAATTTGTGCAGCGGAGTGTGTGAAACTAGACGAGCGTAGGTATTTCGACTTTGCAGATAGACTGAGTCTAGCTGTTCTGCAGCAACCTGAAAAATGTGCAACCAGTTATTGGGTACAGGAATGTTTCCAGCATAGTCTGTTCTGAAAGTAACCGGTTTTTCTTTTATGTGGCTAGAAGTGTCCTTGGTGGGAATAGTCAGTCTGTTCATTAATTGCTTGTTGAAAAATTAGCCCTTTGACTTGCGACTCGGGCGCACACCTTTGCGTAGGGGCAAAATCCGGCGATGCAGCTAGCTAGCTTGAAAGCTGCTTCGCTTTGCGGTGAAAGCTCGGGTGGTACCGTTATAGTAATGAGGGGTTGTCCATCTAGAGACAGCCTTCTTGCCTCTATCGATAGCGAAAGGGGCATCTGCAAATCGCTTGCGCAGGTCCTTGCGATATTTTCCAAGTCCGCCCGTGCTTGTCGGTTAGGCGAACTGATTTCGCAAACTATCGCTCTATTGGATTTAGTGAACATCTCAGGAGTGAGTGGTTTGCTATGACCGCTCTGAAAGAGGTCGCAGCATGACGGAGACTATATCACCGCGGATCTGTATCCTCTACTCCGAGACGGATTCACTCGACTCGTAAAGGGATGTAATTGGATTTCGTTTCAGACTGAAGCCAGAGAAGCTCCAACTATTTTAGGACGGCTGTCTATCGTTTTTAGACCGAAAGCGGGAACGAAGACCGCTGCTATCTCCTTGGCGCGTCCTGTGCCATGAGCTACCGTTCCAAAGAACGTACCCGTCCCAAGTTTGAAGAAACTGTAACCAGAGTATCGATACGTTATCTACGCTTGATGCCTCGATTTAGCGGAATCGGTTTTCCCCGTCTTCACCAGCTTAGCCGGAACTATGTGCCGAAGGATGGAGGAGAGGCTAAAGAGGCTGGCTGCAGCGAGCACGATTACGGGGCCGGCAGGCCAATCCAAAGAGACCGCGGCTTCCAGTCCCACGAATATCGAAGCCAAGGCGATAAGGGACGCTAGCCCCACCATGGCGACCATACCGCGGGCCCAGTGGGCGGCCGAGGCCGAGGGCAGCGTTAGCAAAGCCAAGACGAGGATGAGGCCTACCACTTGAATGAGCAGCACCACTGCGATCGCGATCAAAGTGAGTAGCAGATAATTGAGCCCATCGACTGGCAAACCTCGCAGTCGGGCGAACTCGGGATCGAGGCTGGCAGCAACCAAAGGGCGCCAGAATATGATCAAAGGCAGAGCGACCACGATCAGACCGCCGGTCATAAACATGAGGCGATCTGGGCCTGCGGTGAGGATCGAGCCAAACAGGTAGCTCATCAGCTGAACGTTGTAGCCAGGCGTACGCGATATGAATAGGATGCCAACCGCCATACCGACCGCCCAAATCGCTCCGATCAAGGCGTCTTCATGGCCGTGGCCGCTACTTCTGCCGCGTTTGTCCAACCAGCCGATCAGGAAAGCGGAAACCACAGCAGCGGGTAAGGCGCCCGCCTCTGGAGCAAAGCCATAGTAGTAGGCGACTCCCAGTCCGCCCAAGGCCGAGTGGGCAACCGCTCCGGCGAGAAAGGCGAGGCGACGGACTCGTACGAAAGGACCGATCAAGCCGCAAGCCAACGCGGATACGACGCCAGCGCCTAGTGCCCAGCGCATGAAGGCGTAGGTTAAGAGTGACATTGCGTGCACTCCTCCTTCCGGTGACAGTGGACCTCGCCGCCAAATATCTGGTTGGCAAGGCTAGCGGCGGTCGGCTTTTCGGGGGCTTCCCAAAGTTTATGTTCCATGCAGAAGACCTGGTCGCAGTGAGCGGCTATCTGAGCTAGGTCATGGGAAACTACGATGATGGGCCGATGTTGTCCAAGCTTGCACATCAATTCAAAAAGGGAAGCCGCGTGAGAGTGATCGACGCTGGCGGTAGGTTCGTCGAACAGGAGCATCTCCGGGTTGGTCGCTAGAGCTCGGGCGATGAGCCCGCGTTGCAATTCGCCCCCGGATAGGGCGGATAAAGCCCGTTTGGCCAAGGGTTCTACTTTGGCCGCCTTCAGGGCCTCGTTTACGCGAGACTGCTTGGACTTGGCGGAGTTCCGCGACCACAGTTTAGGTCCAAGCAAGCCGGTTTCCACCAATCCCTTCAGTGTCACTGGGAATTCCCGATCGAACTTGGCGGCTTGTGGGACGAAGCCGATTTTTGAGGCTGCTTTGGCAGGAGGCTTATCGAAAACTCGTATCTGGCCGCTAGTGGGATTCAACAAGCCAAGAATTAGGTTCAGGAGGGTAGACTTGCCTCCGCCGTTCGGACCAATCAAACCGTAGAGTCCGGGACCCTCGATCCGCAGCGACACCTTTTCGAGGACCGATTGTCCGCCTCGATTAAAGCTCAAGTTATCGATGCTCAGCGGTAGGGGCGAAGTCATTTAAAGGAGGATGCCAGAGCGTCTGTGATGGATTGGAGGTTTTCGATGGGATCTTCGTGGAAAGGGTCGATCTGGGTGACTGATCCGCCAATCTCGATAGCGATGGTTCGGGCTTCTTTCTGGCTAAAGTGTTTTTGCACGAAAATTGTTAGAAGCCCTTCGGCGCGAGCGGTGTCGATGGCTTTGGCGATCATACGAGGCCCGGGAGGCATGCCTTCTTGCTCGATGGCTATCTGGCGAAGTCCGTAGCTGTCGCTAATGTAGCCCCAGGCCGGATGGAAAACGAGGAAGGCCCGGCCGCGAAAGGGATCTAGTTTGGCGGTGGCGGCTGCGTGGACGGCCTCAAGCTTCTTTAACCAAGCGTCGGCATTTGTTCGGTAGTCAGCGGCACGGCCGGGATCCATGGAAATGAGCTTGTCTCGTATGGCGAGGGCAGTGTCTCGAAGCTGGGGCGCGGCCAACCAGATATGCGGGTCGACCATTTCCTCGTCTGCGTGATCGTCATGCGAATCGTGATCGTGGTGAACATGACCGCTAATGGTGCGAGTTTGCACGAAATCTCGGGTGTGAAGAAGGGGGAGATCTGGCTGTATTTCCAATATTTGCGGAATCCAGTTTCGTTCGTGAGGCAGGTCGATCGCTACGTAGAGGTCGGCATTCGCGATAGATGCCATTTTCGAGGGAGATGGCTCGAATGTGTTCGGGTGGATGCCCGGAGGGACCATGGTGATGACTTCGACGTTATCGCCGCCAACGCCTTCGACGATTGCTTGTTGTGGCAAAATTGAGACGACAACCTTGAGGGGAGCGGCCTCGGCGAGAAGCAAGGAAATCGCGGGGAACGAAAGGAGGAGGGAGAGGAAGATGGTTTTAGCTACGGCGTGATTCATAGATGCACACAGATTGCAATAGGGAGCGTTCGCTGGTAGTCAACGAAGCAGGTGGGTGGGCTCGCTTTATCCAAGGGGGTAATAGGAAGCTAGCAGTCGGGGGCGCTATTGACCCGGGAGCTTATTTATTCGGCGGGTGCTTGGGGCTTTGAGGAGAGTCGGGCGGAGAGCTCCGCTAGATATTGCTTTGAATTCGTGGCGAAGTAGGAATGCCGCCAAAGTATCGTGTCGTCGGAAGGATCGTAGTAGATGACGGTAGGAAAGGCGGTCACTTCAAATTGGGCTTTTAGCAAATCGTTGCGTCGACCTTTACGCGGAGGGAGTTTGCGACGTTGCGGAAAATCGACTTTGACCGGTGTCGCGATTTCTTCGATACGACTCGCGAATTCTTCTTGGGAAAACAGTTCTCTTTCTAGTTTCTGGCACCAAATGCACCAATCGGAACCGGTGAAGAATAACAGCATCGGTTTGGAGCTCTCGAAAGCTAGGTCTCGGGCTTTCTGGTAATCGGTGCTCCAGACCGATCTTTTCTCGGAAGCGGAGCTCAAGACTAGCGGAAAAAAGAGGAACGCTATGAGGCATAATTTCATGTGAAGCGTTTTTAGTGCGAATTTCTCTAAATGCCCAATTCTTTGCTCTAGAGCTTTGAGTTAAAAAAGTGGCGGCCCGCTTTCGCGGACCGCCCTCTAACGACTTGTGTTTCCGAAAAATAAATTGTGGGGCCACTCTAGCAGGGGTGCTTCCCTAGAGCTACTCCGAGACGGATTTCGGTGACCCGAGGACGGATGATTGTAATGGCCGCTAGCCATTTGGTTAGATGTAAGGCCTCTCGAGAGGCTTGTTCCCTAATGAGAAATCTCTGGGGGCACTTGTCTTTTCGATTCAAAAAAAGGGTCCGAGAATTCTCTCGGACCCTTTGTGGAATTAAAGTGGTTTCGTACTAGCCAACCAGTCGCTCACGCGGTGGAGCGAACTTCGTCAGGTTGATTCCTTCTACCGCGGTTTTGTATTCTTCCATATTCGGGATTCTTCCAAGTATTGCGGAAAGCACTACGACTGGAGTGGAAGCCAATAGGGATTCACCTTTCTTGCGATCGGAGTCTTCAACTACGCGGCCTTGGAAGAGGCGGGTGGAGGTAGCCATTACGGTATCGCCCCTTGCCGCTTTCTCTTGGTTGCCCATACAGAGGTTACAGCCCGGACGCTCCAGGTACATCATGTTTTCGTATTCGGTACGAGCGGAGCCCTTGGGGGCATCGTCGTTGAATTCGAAGCCGGAATATTTCTGAAGGATGTTCCAGTCACCTTCTTCCTTGAGCTCGTCGATGATATTGTAAGTAGGCGCTGCCACAACGAGAGGAGCATGGAATTCTACCTTGCCGCTCTCCTTCTCCAAGTTTTTGAGCATTTGAGCTACGATCTTAAGGTCGCCCTTATGTACCATGCAGGAACCGACGAAACCGAGGTCCACCTTCTTGTCTCCTCCGTAGTAGGATACTTCGCGGATGGTATCGTGAGTGTAACGCTTGGATACGTCTTCATTGTTGACGTCCGGGTCAGCGATCATCGGTTCGTCGATAATATCGAGGTCGACCACGAACTCGGCGAAGTACTTGGCGCTCTCATCAGGTGTGAGGGCAGGCTTCTCGCCGGAACGGATTTCAGCGATTCTCTGGTTTGCCTTGTCGATCAATCCTTGGAGGACTTGGGCGTCGTTATCCATGCCCTTTTCGATCATGATTTGGATACGGTTTTTAGCAATTTCGAGGGACTCGATCAAAGTCTCGTTTTCTGAGATACAAATCGAAGCCTTTGCCTTCATTTCCGCGGTCCAGTCCGTGAAGGTGAACGCTTGGTCGGCGGGTAGGGTGCCGATGTGTACCTCGATCACGCGGCCTTGGAAAACGTTGTCGCCGAATTTCTTGAGCATTTGGGCCTGTGTGGCGTGAACGACGTCGCGGAAGTCCATGTGATCCTTGAGGTCCCCCTTGAAGGTGACCTTGACGGATTCCGGTATCGGCATCGTTGCTTCGCCTGTGGCGAGTGCCAAAGCGACTGTTCCCGAGTCGGCTCCGAAGGCGACACCCTTCGACATGCGGGTGTGCGAGTCTCCACCGATGATGATGGCCCAATCGTCCACGGTGAGGTCATTCAGAACCTTGTGGATAACGTCCGTCATGGAGTGGTAAACGCCCTTCGGGTCACGTGCCGTGATAAGCCCGAAAGAGTTCATGAACTTCATCAAACGCGGGATATTAGCCTGAGCCTTTTTATCCCAAACGGAGGCGGTGTGACAGCCAGACTGGTATGCTCCGTCAACAGTAGGAGAGATGACGGTTGCTGCCATGGCTTCCAGTTCTTGGGAAGTCATGAGGCCAGTGGTGTCCTGCGATCCCACGATGTTGACCTTGACGCGAACGTCGGAACCAGCGTGCAGGACGGTGCCCTTGGTGGTGCCGACGGCGTTTTTATTGAAGATCTTTTCGACTGCGGTGAGCCCTTGGCCTGGATTCGAAACCTCCTTGGAAGGCGCGAAGACTGGAGTCGCTTCGACTCCAAGAGTGGAGGCGGCGAAGCTCTGCAGCTTCTTTCCAAATACGATGGCGTAGGATCCGCCAGCCTTGATGAACTCGACCTTTTGTGGAGTCAGCGCGGAGGAGATGTCGACTAGCTCTTTGTCCCCGTTGTACAGCTTCTTCTCCTTTGTGTTGATGGTGAGGACGGTGCCGGTTTCAACGGAGTAGGTTTGCTTGAGGATTGGGTCGCCCTTGTCGTCTAGGACAGGCTTGCCGTCAGCGTCGAATTCCTTGACCCAGTTTTTCAGGTCGATGCCGATACCACCCGTTACGCCAACTGTGGTGAGGAAGATGGGGGAAATCCCGTTCGTTCCCGCCACGATAGGGGCGATGTTTACGAACGGAACGTAGGGGCTCGCTTGCTTGCCGGTCCAGAGAGCGACGTTGTTCACCCCAGACATACGGGAGGAACCTACGCCCATGGTGCCTTTTTCGGCGATGAGCATCACGCTCTTGCCCGGATGGGCGGCTTGGAGTTCTTGGATCTCCTTTTGGGCAGCCTCGGAGATCATGCACTTGCCGTGCAACTCGCGGTCGGAGCGAGAGTGGGCTTGGTTGCCGGGAGAGAGCAGGTCGGTGGAGATATCGCCTTCCGCAGCGATGTAGGTCACCACGTCGATCTTCTCAGCTACGTCCGGAAGCTTTGTGAAAAATTCAGCTTTTGCGTAACTTTCGAGTATGTCGCTCGCGACTGGGTTTCCTTCGGCAAAGGCCGCTTTGAGGCGGTCGGTATCCGCTTCGTAAAGGAAAACTTGGGTTTTCAGCACGGCTGCTGCCTCTTGAGCAATCGCGGCGTCCTCACCGAGGGCTAGGTCGAGTAGGACCTCTACGGAAGGTCCGCCTTTCATGTGAGAAAGCAGCTCGAACGCGAAGGTCGGGGAGATTTCCTCTACCACTGATTCGCCGAGAATGATTTCTTTGAGGAACTTAGCCTTTTCTCCCGCCGCACTTGTGGTGCCTGGTAGGGTGTTGTAGATAAGGAACTTAAGGGAGTCATCTCTATCCGGATGTCCCTCCGTTTTTATCTGCCCGATGATTTCGGACAGCAATTCGCCGTCGTCGATTGGCTTGGGGCTCAAGCCTTGGGCTTTTCTCTCTTCAATTTCTTTTGTGTAGTCGGAATACAAGCTCATGTGCGCTGCGAAATTTGATGTCCTAATATTGATATTTCCAGCAGAAACTCTGCCTCTCCCTCTCCAGAATAGGAAAACACGGGATTTGGAAACCCTTTTTGCCAAATTACAGTCTGCGAGGGGTTCTGGCAAGGGCGAGGGACGCTCAGCCCAAGTTTCAATCTAGCCCGCTGGGTCGCTCCTTTTTAGAGAAATTAGGCTCAGCGGAAGCCCAATCACTGGAAAGCGATGCGAAGTGCGTGGGTGATCATGGAAACGCGTGCGGTCCCGTGGTCGTTTTCGGCGAATTCGTAGTAGTCCACCGGCATGCCCAACGACCGTAATTCTTCGGAGAGCTCCTTCAGGCTTACCCCTTTGGCCCGCTCGGCGAGTATCTTTGCTCTTTCAGAACTGCTCGCGATTCGGTTCTCCGGAAACTCTAGGGTGCCGATCCCGAGGGCGAGTTTCGGGAACGGTTCATCTGAACTGTGATTTTCAAGCCAAAGGTCCTTCTCTTTCAGAACGTATTGGCGATTCCACCACACTGAAGGGCTCGCGGCTATGTAGGTTTGGAAAGCGTCGGGCCGCGTGAACAGAGTGTGCAGAGTGAATAATCCTCCGTAGGAATGCCCGAAGAGCGTTTGTCGCTCCTTGTTGATGGCGAAGTCATTCTCGATGCGGGGTTTCAGTTCGTTTTCGATGAAGTCTAGAAAGCGGTCCGCTCCGCCTTGTTTTCGGCCCGATGGATCTCCGGTATTCGACAAGTCCTTTGCTGGAGGGGTGTAGTCCTCGGTTCGAGCTGCCATATCGAAAACCACATCACCTTGATAGCCGATACCGACCATCAGCGCTTGTTTGAGCCCTCCCGGTCGCGGCGTGTGTAGAGCGATTTCTAGCTGACTGGCCGCGAGCGGGTAGGAGGCGTTTCCATCAAGCATGTATAGCACGGGGTATCCCTCGGGTGGGGGAGGAGAGGAGGGCACAAAGACAAAGATCTGGTAGGTCCGCCCCGTGATCTTTGATGGAATCTCAATTCGCTGGGCCCTAATGGAGAGAGGTTGGTCTCGCCAAGTCGGATCCTCAACGAGGCCAGTGTCGCTCGAGAAACCTTGGGTCAGCGAAGTGGAAGCTAAAACGATTGTGAGGAAGGTTGTTCGGATGAGATTCGAAATGTGCATGTGGGAAGCAGAGCGTTCGTATGAGTTAGCCAATGTTGATTGCGTGAACGGTTCACGCAGGGACTTGACCGCTTCGCTTTTTGTTTCAAGGGAAACGTTTAATAACTCGAGTGGCGGAAAGCTCTCGGGTCGTCATTAACCCTGTCGAACGTTCAGCTTGGTAGCAACAAAACCACCGCAGTCAGTGCTACTGCGAACCCAAAAACCGAGAGGTGCTGCTTGGCTCCCGACTGAGGCACGAGTCGAACGGCCTTCGCGTTGTCTTTACTCAACTTTCCTACGAACCGTTTTGACAATAATGCGAAGAGGTAGGATCCGGCCAACATTCCAGCGATCAGGGAAAAGGCATCTCCGTTTAGTTGACCAATTGCGGCGGCTCCTGTCCCAGGGCAGTAGCCGGCTAGAGCGAGGCCCACGCCAAACAGCAGGCCTCCTCCGATGTTTTTCGGTAAATTCAGTTTCTTTACTGAAAGCTGCACAAGGCCCCTGCTACGAAGAAAACTTACGCCAACGATTCCTGTTATTACCGCGGTGAGCATTATTTTCATGACGGTAAAGTCCTGTAGCTGTAGTGCTCCAATCAGTATGTGGAAGTTTGCAACGCCACCTTTTTGTAAAAGAAAACCAAATACAAAACCGATGATTGCTGCTTTTGTTAGCTTTGCGAGATTCATTAGAATGAAGGGTAGATTAGTTTGGCGGTCATGACTCCTCCTGCGAAAAAGCTGATGAGTGAAACCCAAGAGGCTGCGCTGAGTTGTAGAGCTCCGCTTATTCCGTGACCACTGGTGCAGCCTCCGGCAGTTCGAGCCCCCACCGCTAAGAATATCCCTCCTAAGAATGCCCACAGGAATCTTTGTCCCGCTGAATCCTCGCCAAATATGTCCTGCCAGTAGGGAGGGATGGCTTGCCATTCCAAGGTTCCGCCGCTTGAGGCAGCAACGAGGCTGCCGATTACTACGGCTAGTATGAATACGACTCCGTAGTTGAATTTTGGAGGATTCTCACGGTAGTACGGCAATCCGCTCGTGGTTTTGGGAGCGATCGATTTTCCGACCATTCCTGCAAGTGTCGCGTACGATGAAGATGCTCCAATTGGCTTTTTCGCGACAAGCATACTCAGGCAAACTAAAATACCAATTAGGAATCCAACCAGGATCGGAGACCAGGAAGGCTCTCCGTACTCCATGGCTAGTTCAGAGCCTCTACCGCTCAGTGCACCCGCTGGCACGAGTAGGAGGAGAGTTAGCGAGACGATGCGGTTCTTCATGCTGGCTGTAGCTCTCGCTTCTCATCCTTTTCAACAGGCAGCTCAGATTGCTTCCACGCCACCCAACTGCCTGGTAAGCTTCCCACGTTTTCGAACCCGATTTTCTTCAATATGCTGGCTGCGATACTTGCTCGGAATCCGCTGGCGCAGTAGGTAACTACTGGCTCGTTAGGATCTAGAATGTTGAGTGCCTGCTCTTCGAGGTCTGGTAGAAAAATGTGCTTCGAACTTGGGATGTATCCATTTTTACGTTCTGATTCAGAACGAACGTCCAACACTTGGACCAAGCCTAGGTAATCTTTTAGCTCAGGAGCGGTGTAAGGGTCGTAGGTGCTAACTGCTTTGCCCTCCATGATCCATTCCATAATACCGCCGGAAAGGTATCCAACTACGTTGTAGTGTCCTGTTCTCAAAAGCAGGGCCCGTACCTTCTCCAAATCTGAGTCCTTTTCCAAAACAAGGATCAATGGCGTGTCGAATTCCAGTAGCCAACCAGACCAGACTGACAATTCCCCTTTGGCCTCGATGTTGAGGGAGCCTGGTATGTGTCCGCTAGCGAATGAGAGAGCGGATCGAGTATCCAGTATTTTGGCACCGTCGCAGGCTACCCTCTCGACCTCCGCGGGGTTTAGGGCGCGGACTGACTTTTGCTCGTATCTCTCTTTGGCGTCACTGGCGTTAAGCTTTTTGAGAGGTCGGTAATGATTTGGCTCTTCAGGCGCCGCTCCCAAGACCTCCTCAATGAAATCTTCCTTTTCGGTCAACTTAAAGTACGGGTTGTTGCCTTTCTCGTAGCCAATCGTGCTGAACATTCGGTCACCTATTTTAGGACCGCAGGCGGAACCCGCCCCATGACCTGGGTAGAGCATCACGCCGTCGGGAATGTTCGCGTAAATTCGGTGGATACTGTGATACAGGTTTTCGGCTAGGTCCTGAGTTTCTTCCTCGCCTAGCAAATCGGGACGGCCTACTGAATCAACGAATAGGGTATCGCCAGAGAATAGGGCGAATGGGGTGTCCTTAGAGCCTTCGTAAGCAAAGTAGCTCAGGTGTTCCGGCGTATGTCCTGGAGTGTGACGGGCGACAATTCTGAGGTTTCCCAACTTCGCCTCGTGGCCATCCACAATTTTTTCGTGGCGGAATTTGTATTCAGGATTTCCTTCTCCGCTCACGCGGACTGGGACTTCGCCACCCAGTTTTTTCTGCAACGCGAGGGAGCCGCTCATGAAGTCAGCGTGTATATGAGTTTCGTAGATCGCTTTTATTTCTAGGCCCATTTCCTGAGCCTTCTTTACGTAGATATCGCAGTCAGGTCTGGGATCAATAACGGCTGCGAATCCCTCTGAATCATCTCCGACAAGGTATGAGAGTTGGGCTATTCCGTCGGTGTATACAGGTTCGATTATCAGTGCCATAATGCTTTTCCTTCCAATTGAGTTTCTCACCGGATTTGCATCACCTGCGCCAAGGTCATTAACGGGCTTTTTCCCGATGCCGATATTGCCTGATGCAATTTCTCAGAGCCGAGCCAGTGCAGCTTGCAATCTGGTAAGGTTCCGCTGCGTGACGGGGATCTTTGGACGTATCGAATGTCTCACGGTCACTGACCGCTAGCTGACAAAGAGGGATTTCCAGATGGTTTTTATCCAGGATTTCCAGTTCGATAGTTGTAAGATCCGGCTGGGGACTGGCCCGTAGCAAAGGGAGATTTGTATGGCGCATGGGTCGTACGCTAAAGTGCGTACGTAAGGGGTATTTTGTTGAATGGTGACAAACTGCTTGGATCCTTTTAGGTATGTCGATCCCGTTTCGCCGGTTATGTTTTCAAACTATTTGGGTCCTTCTGGCTTCTCTTGGCCTCAGCATATCGGGCTTTTGGGATAATTTGGAGGGAGCTTACACTGTGGAGCGGCTGGACACGACTAGCCTTCCGTATATCGTCGTCTCGCCACAGAGCATGAATGCCGATGGGACGGTCGTTTTCACCTCGGGTGATCCATCAGCAGCCACTGTCTACATTTGGGAGGCAGGTGATGAGCAAGCGTACCCAGCTTTGTCGACGCCACCTGCGGGTTGGTATGAATCAGCCATGATCCGGGATGATGGGATTATCTATGGTAAACGAAAGACGCGAACCTATCCTCAGGATCCGTACAATTATGTGGATACGACCTATTACGACAGGATCGATAATCAGGCTGTAAGTGAAAAGTTGATTCGTACGGGGACGGGTGCCACGGGTACTGCTTACGCTCCATCTGGGGTTTCGGATGACAACAAGCTAGTATCAAACTCCGCCGATAATGTCGAATCGGGCGATGACACGCTTACCTTCTCGATCTACGATCAGTTTTGGAGCGAAACCCGTATACGAGCACCGAATACGGATTTGCCTACCACCAACGGCCAGACTTGGGTGTGGGTGAACGGGATCAGTAAGGACGGTAGGGTTTTTGGCACCTACCCTATTGAAAACATCGGTCCAGGAAACAATACATCCTTGCAGCGATTTTGGTGGGACGGTGCGTTTCATGCATTCGGCCCTGTCTATGAGTCAAACGACTACCGGAATAACTCCCAGACTTCAGCCTGGACGATGGACAGTTCAGGGAAAATTGCGGGTTATGGTTTTGTTTACACCCCAATTGAAGCTCGGGAAGCAGGTGCGACCGAGCCTCTGTATGAAGAATTCGATCCTCTCGCTGAGATCGAGCCGGGCGCTGATCGCGGTAGGGTTTTTGTTCTCAACGAGAAGGGTGACCTATTGACTAGCAATGCCCTCGTACGCGATGGGGTTTTTACTCCGATCCGCGATTTGATACCCGAGGACTTTGAGACTATCGAAGGGGGGATATTGAGTGGCCTATGGATGAACGATAACGGCCAAATCTTGATAAAGGACTACACTTGCTTGGGAGGCTGCCAATCGGTCTTATATCGATTGACTCCGAATGATCAGTCGTTGTCCATATCGATTCCCGAGGATAGTTATAAGATAGGTGATTTTTTTACCGCCACGATTGTTGTAACCTCCAGTAAAGAAGAGTCCGCTACGGTATCGTTTCTAGATAACAAAATTCTGGATACGCCGGATAGCGCGATACTCAAAATCGTTGAGGACGATACCAACAACCTATCGAGCACGTTTGTCCTATCTGAAGAAGATCCCTCGAAAACGTTTGAGGTCGAAATAGAAGTGGTGGGCTATGGGGTCGCTGAACTCAATTCAGAAGTCGAAGCCGTTTACGAGAGTGGAGTGGACGCCCTTGTGGCCAGCGAGGACGTCATCGTACCATCGATTGTCCTAAGTCTGAGAGCCCTGCCGCTGGAGGACGGAGAGTCGAGGGTGAATTACGAGTTGAACGAGGAGGGGATGCCCACTGATTCGAAGGGTAATATCGTCAGCCCCAGAATCGAAGTAACGGTCGAGAATCTGGCTGAAGCTCCAGTAAACGCGGTGCTTCAGGGGCTGGATCCGCGAGCCCGAGACAAGTCCTCCGTTTTGGGGCGTATCCAAAGTTTGGGCGACTTCCCAATCGAGCTAGGGGCAATCGCCAAGGGATCTCTGAAGACGCAAGAGATCGCTCTGGAACTGAACGAAGATGGGCGTTTCGAATTTGCCGCGGTAGCTACCGCATATTTCGTGGACAAGCCGGCTGTGCAATTTAATGCCGCTAAGACAGGGGCGCCGATAGCGGTGGGCGAACCTTACCCGGTAAAAGTCGAAATGGAATTCGTCCGGACCTCGACGATCACCAATCAAGGTCCCGAAACCTTTTTCGTAAGTCCTGGCGGCGAGATCAAGATAATCGCCACCGTCGAGAACCTTACCACTAACAGTACTCTGCATTTTAAAGGACTGGATGCCGAGAAACGTTTCAATGCTTTCGGCAGCAGGCTTACTAGCTCAGAAGCAAATGAATTGGAACCACCTCTCGTACACGACCATGAAGTGGATGCGGATAGCTCCGTAGTGCTCTCTGGCCTCGTCCAGACGGATCCTTTTGGAGCTCCGACAGGGACGGTTCGTTGGATTATTCCGGAGGACGCCTATTTGATCGACGACGCGACGAAAGAGCGAACGGATCTTGATCCAAAAGATTTTTTAGTGGAAACGGAAATCAAGGGTTGGTTGAGCGACGAGTACTCGCTTCGCATTGTGCAGGATTTCTCAAAGCCCTTGCCACCCGAGCTAACCAGTCTCGAATCCGTAGCCCTCTTCGCGGGCAACTTCACAAAAGGGACTCTGGTCGGCATGGCCAAATGGACTCACGATTCGTTTGATGCGATCGGCGGGTTGGGGCGTGTCGCCGGTACTGTATCCGCAGACCCCTCGCTCTTGTCAGACGCCCTCGGCAACGGATCGCGTTTCGTATGGGAATCAGCAGAATTGGCGCATTTGGGTTGGACGAGTATGTCGACTGCTCAAAAAGAGGCCTTCATCCTCGAAGTTTCCGACGAGACGTGGAGGCGTGCCCAGTTTTTGGCGACCGCCCCTTTTGATAAGGAAAGCTACTCTGCCGCAGTTGAATACACGAAAAAAGTGACGTATCCGCTTTTTGATGGTGTTTCGGAGGCCTACGCGTCGGACGACCCTGAGAGAATTGCCGAACTCTACGGAACCATAACGGGTAATGTAGCGATGGAGGTTATCACAGCCTATCTGCCTGACCCTAAGTTTACTCGCTACGTCGACGGCGCGGAACTGGCCAACTTGGCCAAAGCGGCTGATAACATCCGAGCGGCAAATACTCAGCAAAAAATACTGCGGAGCGTGCCGGCTGGTCCCGTTACGCGTCAGTTAGCTGTGGAAGGTTGGGGGATCGGAGGCAAGCATCTCGACGACGTACAAGCCGCTCTCAAAGAGCTCGGTATGATGGGCTACGCTCGGGAACGAGCTCCCCGTTCGATTGAGCTCTCCGAGGTGCTCGACGAGGCCGTGCTGAAACCCCAAGGGATGAAACCGAAAGGGTTCAGTGACCTTGATCGTCTGATGCTTGGAAACGACGTTCCTACCGTAAAAGGGAAGAATGGAGACGATCTCGACTTAGATGCGATCACCGCGGTGATATGGCCTCCGCCGGATGACTTGATTAAGGTACGTTTGCAAGCCGCTGGTAATAGCGATGACGTTATCTCCGCCGTCCTTTCCCGAGCGGATGCCCGTCGAAAGGAATACCAAAAGCGTTTCCCAGAGTTTAAGGATTACAAGGAGAACGGCATACCCATCGAGTTTGACTATAAGAGCAATGACTCGCTCCCGATCAATCCGAACAATCCACCTGGAGCGACTCGGAAATTCGACTACGAGACCATTGAAACCACTTCGGGTGCCCTGATTCATGTGCCGAAGATGGGCAACGCTTCCAATGAGCTGCGCTACATAACTGGCGACGTCGATTGGATACATTTTGCCTGGCTTGACGGGACCTCACTAGATTCTGCCACAGCGGCTAAACTCTACGAGTTGCTCGAGCGCTGCTGCGGCCTACAGCATGGGGAAACTGTGACGTGGGTCAATAAGGGGCAAGCTGTGTTTGAAGGGAAGGCTAGCCAGATCGGCGAGTACCTTACCGGCCCGAATCAAAAGGCTCTGTTGGAAGTAACAGGAAATTCGATACGAGCGGTGCGAGTCCGCCCAAACCTCACTCGTTTCGCCAAAGACGCTCGTAATCATCTGATCTTCTTCGACGGTGGTACAAAATCCATGTGGGAAGCCCTCAGCGCCATCGAACGAGAGAATATCTTCGCCATGCTATTCGAACGACTGCCACCGAAAAAGGTGGTGCTGCCCTTCCTGTGGTTTGCCAAGTCCGCCGATTTCGCCAGCGACACGACCATAAACGGACAAGAGTGGACTTATAGCGACGACCCAGACGCCATACTCGCCCGTCAGGCGGACGACGGTACGCTCGAACGATACGACGGTAAAACTTGGCTCCCTTGGGATTTCGAGAACGAAGTGAACGGCGAAACGGACCGTGTATCCACATTTTCAAGCAACAGTGAAGCGAATCTTGAGTCATCAGAGGGTGATCAACTGAAATTAACCCCAACTTTAGTGCTCGAGGAAGCGACTGATGCGGGATTAACTGAGCTTCCCGTCACTGACTATAGTAAGGAGTGGGCTGACGAACTTGAGGGGCACCTCGAAGCGTGGTTTGAAGTGGGGGATGTCGTCATAATCGCTCCAGGAACGACCCTGCAAGAGATCCGAAAAATCGTATCTCTCGAACCCTTCACTTTAGATAAACCCCTGAGTTTTTCCCATTATGAAGACACTGTTGTAGCCAAAGTGACTGAGTCTATCGCTACCGAAATCGTGACTGTATCCGATGTGTCAGCACGATTAGATTCCCCTGTGATGGTTGATGGTATTATCGCCTTTTCCTTCGAGTTGCCCAATGGAGCAAGCGTAGAATTTCAAACGAGCGTGGATCTTGAGAATTGGCAAACAGTGGAGGAAGCGTCCGTTATGGGTGGAGATTACCAAAATGGAATCGTATCCTCGGAATATCCTGGCGAGTTGATTTACGTCGCGCTCGATACGGTTCAGAATCCAAGTCGAAGCCTGTTTCTACGTTGGCGTATTCTTGTAGAATCAGACTCGAACTAGCGAATAGCCGGAATCGGTTGGCCGTGTGCTTGCTTGCATATCTGGAGCGTCACAGCTTTTCTCAGGCTGCCGAGACTGCGCGGCATATCGTTCAAACCGATCATGAAAAGATTCCCGACCCTCACGATTTCCAACCATCCGTTGATACAGCACAAGCTGGCTTACATCCGGGACAAGACTACGCCCAAAAAGGTTTTCAAGGAGCTAATGGATGAGGTCAGCACTTTGCTCGCATACGAGATCACCAAGAATCTGCCTGTTCGGGCGGTGCAGGTAGAAACGCCGCTGCAGACCACGACTTGTCATGTGATCGACGTAGATAAAGTTGTCTTGGTTCCTTTGCTACGGGCAGGTCTCGGATTGGTTGAGGGGGTGCTCAAGCTCATACCGAGTTGCGCGGTTTGTCATGTCGGCTTGTATCGGGACCACGAAACGCTTGAGCCCCAGACCTATTATTTTAAGCCCATGTCCTCGCCGGAAGAGCGGATGTTCATCATGGTTGACCCGATGCTCGCGACTGGGGGATCGGCTATTGCGTCGGCGGATTTGTTGAAGAAAAACGGAGCCAAGAATATCAAGTTCATGTGCTTGGTTGCCGCTCCAGAGGGAGTTGAAGCGTTTCAGCACGCCCATCCTGATGTTGAAATCTACGCGGCAGCCCTCGATGACGGTCTCAACGAGAGTGCCTATATTTTACCCGGTCTCGGCGACGCAGGCGATCGTCTTTTTGGCACTCAATAGAAGGTCCTTGGCGGCCTCCCGTTGAGCTTCGTCGTTCACGAGTGAAACGAGAAGGCCCGACGCTCGGCGAGTTCTCATCTCAGATCTGGCGGCGATTGCTTGTATTGGGACACAAAAATACCGAAGGCGTTTTGTCCTTCGGTTTCAATGGTGGGAGATCCGAGATTCGAACTCGGGACCTCTACCATGTCAAGGTAGCGCTCTAACCAACTGAGCTAATCCCCCGTCTCATTCTCTGGCTGCCTGAGATGTTCTCCGGAGCCGGAATTTGAAAAGGGGTGGAATGTGTGATTGATCGAAAGGGTGGGCAAGAACAAATTTAGCAAAATTTCAGGCGTGATTTTCGGGGGTAGGACAGCCAAATTCCGAGGTGTCGCGCTAGACTCCCGCCCATGCTGCAATTCTTGAAAATCTCTAATTTGGCTTTGTTGGAAGCCGCATCGATCGATTTCGAGGCGGGATTCACCGTGGTGACCGGTGAGACGGGAGCGGGCAAAAGTGTTTTGCTGGGTGCTCTAAGCCTCTTGTCGGGGGCGAGGACGGACAAGTCTGTGATTCGCTCAGGCACGGAACAGTGCGAGGTCGAAGCGGCTCTCTGGTTCGAGGATTCTGCCCTTGTCGATAGCCTTTTGGCTGAAATGGATTTGCCCAAGTGCGAGGAGGGGATGCTGGTCTTGAAACGCTCGTTGCACGTTTCTAAACCCTCCCGGATCTCGATCAATGGCAGTCTGGCGACACTTTCGAATTTGCAGGAGCTTGGCGGAGTTTGGATCGACTTTCATGGCCCGGGAGAACCCCAGAGGCTATTGAAAAGCGAATGCCAGCTCGACTTGATCGACCTATACGGGGGCTTGGAAGAGGAGGCCGCTGCTTACCGGGAAAGATATCGGGAGTGGAAATCCGTGTTGGGCCAAATCGACGAGCTCAAAGGAGCGTCTCAGCTGGCGCCTGACCAGATCGACTTCATTCAAAGCCAGCTTCGCAGGATTGACGATTTGGAGCTGTCTCGGGAGATGGTCGAGCAGCTGGAGCAAGACTACAACCGGGTATCCGGAGCTCAGGATCTGCTGGAGTTGACAGCCGAGTTGAGCGAAGGGCTCAGTGGGGACGAAGGGGCGCTCAACATCCTATCTCAGCTTTCCCGTTCGGCTGAACAGGCGGCGGAGCTCGATCCTACTCTGAGCGAATTGGCGGAGCGGCTCAATGGTTTGATCATCGAGACCCAAGAGCTGGGCAGCGAGTACGAACAGCTTGGCTCCTCACTTGACTTCGAACCGGAATTTGCCGCCGAAGTGACGCAGAAGATGAATGATTGGCAAGACTTGCGTCGAAAGTATGGCCGAGATGTCGAAGACGTGCTGGAGGCCCGGCAGGAGATGTCGGATCGCCTCGATTCTCAGGGAGACATTCAAGGAAGCCTGGAGCGTTTACATGCTGAGGCCGACAAGCTTGAGAGCGAGCTCAAGGGAGTGGCGGGGCGTTTGACTCAAAAGCGACTCACCGCTGGGAAGTCTCTTGCCAAGAAAGCGGAGAAAATGCTTTTGGAATTGGGCTTCAAGAAGGGGCGCTTCGGTATTCAGATGCTGGATCAAACGAGCCTGAAGGGGCACGGAGATAGTTTGCCCGATCTTTTGTTCTCTCCCAATGTGGGTGAGCCAACGAAGTCGCTCTCTGATGTGGCTTCGAGCGGCGAGCTGGCTCGCGTGATGTTGGCCTTGAAGACTATTCTGGCGGATGTGGATAGTGTGCCGGTTCTTGTATTCGACGAAGTTGACGCGAATGTGGGCGGAGAGATCGGACGTATCGTCGGACAAAAGCTGAAAGGGATTGGCGACAACCATCAGGTCATCTGTATCACGCACTTACCTCAAGTCGCTGCCCTTGGTCGTCAGCACTTCCTGGTGGAAAAGGACCAAAGCGGCAACCGCGCGGCAGTAAAGATCCGCAGGATGGATACGGACTCGGATCAACGCGTGGAGGAACTGGCTCGTATGCTAGGTGACCGGCAAGCGAAGTCGGCTTTGTCGCACGCCCGGGAGTTGCTCGAACTTTAGGAAATGGAGTTAGCAGGCAAAAGGGCTTTGGTTACGGGGGCGAGTCGCGGAGTCGGCCGAGCCATCTCCAAAGCCTTGGCCGCCGCCGGTGTCGAGGTTGTGGGTACCTCGAGAAACGCGGATCGGGTCGATTGGCCTGAGGGGGTCAGCGGCGTCACATTTGACTGTTCGACTGCATCGTCTGTCGAGAGCAGCTGGAGAGCTGCTGGATTTGACCAGAGTGGATTCGATATCGTGGTCAGCAATGCTGGCTCGGGGGCCTTTGGCTCGTTTCGAGATGAAGATTTCGAGAATTGGGAAGATCAGATTCAGCTTATGTTGCTGGGAGCGATGAAGGTATCGCAATTGGTCTTAAGTTCTTGGACCCCTGCGAATCCAGGCGTTTTGGTGCAGATCGGTTCGTTGGCGACAGAGTATCCCATCCCTTACATGAGTGGATACAATGCGGCCAAAGCGGGTTTGGCTGCCTTTTGCGAGTCGATCCGGCTGGAAACGGATCCGCGCATCGCCCGAGTGGTGGAGCTCCGGCTGGGAGATGTGGCGACTCGTTTCAATGACCACGTGAAAGGAGCTCCTAAGGATCCGCGCCAAAAGGATGCCTGGGAAGCGATGTGCCAGCATGTAGAGGAGGGACCGGAACCAGAAATTGTGGCGAAGCGTTTGCTTAAGGCCCTCTCGCGCGACCAAGTTGGCATTATAAGGACGGGTAGCTTTTTTCAGGCTATAGTTGGATCGCTTTTTGCTAGATTTTTGTCGTCATCCTTAAAAGCTAAGCTTAACTGCTACTATTATAGGATAAGTAATTACTGAAAGTGGAAGGGTTAAGGATACTAGTACTGACATCGAGCACCGGGGGAGGGCATGACGCTCGCGCAACCGCTTTTCGACGTTGGGTACGTGAGCTCTACGCTTGGAAAGTCGACGTGAGAGTCGAGAGTATGCTGGAAGACTCTTCGCATGTGGCCAAGTTCGGGGTAAACTTCTACAACTTTATCCAGCGTCACTTTCCTTGGCTGCACCATCCTTATTACCTTCTGGTGGAAGGCTTAAGCCTTTTGAACAAGAAGGGCGTGTCACTGGGCCATAGTTACTACACGGGAGTGCTGAAGAGTTACCGGCCGCATCTTGTATTCAGTGTTCACGATTGTCTCAACCGTGGATACTTCCAAGAGGCCCGCGAAATCCTGGGAAACAGCGTTCGCTGCGCGACCTATTGCTCCGAGTTTTCAGGAGGATATGGATACAGCCGAAACTGGGTGGAGCCAACGGTCGACTTGTACATTTCCCGAACGGAAACGGCTAAGGACTACGCGGTGAAAAAGCTTGGACTTGCCGAAGAGAAGATCGCGGTACGCGGCCAGTTTTTGATGCCTCGTATTTACAGGGAGGCGTTTACTCCGATCGAGCGGCATCGCTTCGTGACGGAGCGTCTCGGATTGCGGTCTGATCGGCGGATCGTGTTTCTGACCACCGGGGGAGCTGGAGCGAACAATCACATTGCCCTGCTGGAAGTTCTCAAACGCTACAAAGAGAAGTACCAAGCGGTGGTGGTTTGCGGGAGAAATCAGAAGGTCTTCCTAGAAGCGTCCAAATGGAAAGAGGAGAATCCTGATTTCAGCTGCAACATCACCGGCTATACGAATGAGATTCACCTCTACATGCAGGCGGCGGATTTCGTGGTGACTCGGGGAGGTACGACGACCTGCGCCGAGGCTCTGCATTTCGAATGCCCCATTGTATTCAATGGATTTGGCGGTGTAATGCCGCAGGAAAAGCTCACGGTTAAGTACTTCATGCAGGACAATGCTGCGGTGAAGATCAGCAAAGCGGAAGATTTTGATTCCTTGTTGGGAGAATGGTGTCGCTCGACCGAAAAGTTCACCGATTTGAAGCGTAGATTCTCCAAGATGAGATTTCAGGACGATCCGAGAGATACGATTCGCATGCTGGTGGACTTGGCCCAAAGAGCCGCCTCTGAAAGCGATGTGCCTCCTTTAAAGGTTGTCGGCTAGTCGGTCAGGCCTAGCGTGGCGGCCTGTTCGAATTTCTACCGATGCGTATCCTTTACCTAACGACGAGCTTTCCCGTCTACTCCGAAACTTTTTTGCAACGCGAAGCCCGAGCTATGATCAAGGCTGGGGTAGGCTTTGAGATTATATCTTTGCACGGCGGCAAGCCAGAGTTCGAAGGCCATCCGGTAACCTTATTCTCCAAATGGTGGCTGCTGAAGTTGTTTTACCTACTCCCGTGGGCAGTTTTCAGACGCGGTAGGGAAGTATTGGAGATTGTCCAGGCCATGAATGTGAGGAGGCCCGCGTCGTTTCTAAACCTGGCGGAAAACCTACTGGGATTGGGAGCAGCTATCGTCATGGAACGGCGTATCCGAGAATTTCGGCCGGATGTAGTCCATTGCGTTTGGTCCAGCGCACCAGCTGCATTCGGAATGATGGCGGAAGCTTTAACAGATATTCCCTTTTCTACGGGAGCCCATGCGTATGACATATTTGAGTACGGAGGGGATTGGCTTCTGCCTATGAAGCTCGAGAGAGCGTGTCTGGTACATGTTTCGACAGACGTAGCCGCAGGGCGAATACGCACGCTTTGCGCGAGCGATAAGGTGAAGCGTATTCGACGTGGTTTGAATTCCTTGCCGCAGGCCCGTCTGCCTCGAGAGCTTTGTCCGACCTTGAGAATAGTCTGTGTGGCGCGCTTGGTTGAGAAGAAGGGCTTTCCTTATCAAATCGAGATTTACCGGCTACTGCGGGAGAAGGGAGTTTCTTTTGAAGCTCGGATCGTGGGAGACGGTCCGATGGAGGCTGAGATCCGACAATTGATAGCAAACGCGGATTTGCAGGGGCAGGTCAGTTTAACAGGGCTCTTGAGCGAGCAGGAAACGCTAGACCAACTTCAATGGGCGGATCTGCTGGTTCACACGGGAATTGTGGCTGCGAGCGGGGATCGCGATGGCTTGCCGAACGTCGTTCCAGAGGCGATGGCAAGCGGGGCCGTAGTTCTTGGATCGCCGGTATCTGGGGTAGTGGAGGCGATCGAAGATGGAGAGACTGGTTTCCTTTGTCCCCCTTGGGAACCTCAAGTCTGGCTAGAACGGTGTAGGGATTTACAGGGAGACTTTTCCCTTCGAGAGAGGCTTGCTCGAAATGCCAGAGCTTGGGTGGAAAGGGAGTTTGTGGCGGAGAAAAATACCGGCGCTTTGCTCCAATTTCTTGAGGCAGCAACCCAGAAAACCGCTCGAAAAGAGTGATGGATTGTATAAGATCACCCCTCTTTTGGCCAAAGATACTTTAAATGTCAGGTGAGGACTTGAGAGATTCCAGCGTTTGCCACATGTTATAGCGGATCCCCCCCCTTCGTTTACCCAATCAGATAAACAATGTCCGGTCGTCTTTTATTCGATATCACCAAAGCCAGTAAACAGTCCCACTATTCGGGAGTGCTCCGAGTTTCCAAGTGTCTAAAAGAAGAGCTTTCCAAAGTTCTGGAAGACGAATTGGTGGAAGTCATTTGGAGCGACAGAAAGCAGACTTTTCGAGCTCCAGCGATCGGACGAGATTTTTCGGTGGAGGCGGAAGATGTGCTCCTTACCGCGGAATTGTTCAGTGAGGCTGAACGACCGGGGATAGAAGCCTTTTTGCGATCTTCCTCCTGCCGGGCGTATGCGATTTTTCATGACGCTATCCCTCTCAGGTTTCCTGAATTTACATGGCCGCATAGCGTGCAACGTCATCCCAGCTACATGAAAATGCTCAGCCTCTTCGATGGCGTGTTTGGAGTTTCGCAGCATAGTTCGATCGTTTTGGAGGAATATTGGGAATGGTTGGGCTACGAATATTCTCCTTCCGTTAAATCAATTCAATTGGGCGCGGATGGCCTTTTCCCGGAGCCATTCAAACCTTTGGTCAAAGAGGGTGAGAGTTTCGATGTGCTGATGCTGGGCATCATTGAAAAGAGGAAAGGCAACGACCTGGCTCTAGATGCCTGTAGCCGTCTTTGGGATGAAGGGTTAGACTTCGATCTACACGTTGTAGGGCGTGCCAATCCCTATTTTGGGCGGGATATCGAGCGTCGAATGAAGCGTATGGCGAAATCTGGGCGCCCTATCACGCTGCACGGTCATTTGGATGACGATGGGCTAAAAGCTCTTATCCCTCAGATGGATTTGTTACTATTCGCATCACGGGCAGAAGGCTGCGGCCTACCGGTTCTAGAGTCGCTCTGGAGCGGTTTGCCCGTATTGAGCTCCAAACTACCTCCAGTGAAAGAAAGTGCGCGTTTTGGGGGCTGCTCGTTCTTTAAGCCAGATGACTCGGTCGACTTGGCGGGCCAGCTGAAGCGTCTGGTTCAGAATCGGAATCTTGTTACGGAGTTAAGGCACGGAATAAACACAGAAATGCTTCCGACTTGGAAACTGACTGCGAGCGAGGTCATCGAGACAATAAAGCCTGCCGGTGTCTTGACCTGCTAGGATTTTAAATACGAAAAGGCCCGACGTGTTAGCGTCGGGCCTTTGATTTTTCCAAAGCGCAATGATCTATTTCATGCCCCACTTTTTCATGAAGGGTGCGATGAAGTCTTCGATCTGGTTGAATTCGGTAAAGACGTTCTCTTCTTTGCGGAAGCCGTGGCCTTCATTTCGCTTCACCAGCCACTCGAACTTTTTCTTGTTCTTCTTCATGGCTGTGCGGAGTAGCTCGGCTTGCTTGATCGGTACTCGAGGATCTCGAACGCCGTGAATTATGAATACAGGATCGTCTAGCTTTTCGATGTGATTGATCGGAGAGGATTCGCGAACCATGTCGATGTCCTCTTTGAGCTTTCCGATACGGCTTTGCCAGAATGCGAAGGCTGAGTCAGAGGTAGCCTTTTCGTATTTTAGCATCTCCTCGGAATCTACGACACCTACCACGTTGATCCCAAAATTGTAGAGTTCCGGATATTTTGTGAGCTGAGCCATGGTGGCGTAACCTCCGTAGGAACCTCCGTATACCCCGATCTTCTTTTCGTCCACATAGCCTTGGTCTATGGCCCATTGCACAGCGTCACGAACGTCGTACTGCATCTCGTACCACCACTTTTTGTGACCGGCTTTGACGAAGTCGATTCCGTAGCCGTCGCTGCCGCGGAAGTTGACCTGAAGAACCGCGAATCCTCGAGTGGTGAAGAACTGTACGCGGGGATCCCAACCATAGGA
The DNA here is from genome assembly GCF_014230145.1 of Pelagicoccus albus. Lineage (NCBI taxonomy): Bacteria > Pseudomonadati > Verrucomicrobiota > Opitutia > Puniceicoccales > Pelagicoccaceae > Pelagicoccus > Pelagicoccus albus. The sequence goes on along the minus strand of NZ_JACHVC010000013.1, from coordinate 471,205 downwards.
GTCGCGAGCGTTTGGACCGCCGTGAGGATTCACGATCAGAGGCAGGTTTTTCCGATCCGAATTCGGCGGAAACCAGATGTATCCATGAAGGATGGTGCCATCTCTCGCTTCGAAGGTATAGGGTTCTTGCTCGGATTGGGTCTCGGGCTTTATCCACTCGCGGGAATAGCCGAGAGGAGTGAGTTTCAGAGTTCCTCCACGCAAGGAGATAAGGTTATAGTAAGCAGGTTGGCGAGCTGAGGTAGACACGTATACCATGACTGTTTCATCGTCGCTCATGCTGCTGGGAGAGTTTATGGTATCGGGGAACGCATTGTCCATGGCGGTTTGGATCTGCGACTTTTCCTCATCCACCCAAATGAACTCTGGCTTCTCGCGATTGATACCGTAACCAGCTAGTTTTTTCGTGAAATCTGAAACGACTACACCGCCAGCGTCGTAGGTGTCGTCCTGCAGGATCATCTCACCCAGCTCTTTCGCTTCAGGATCAAAGGTGTAAATACCCTCAACTTTTGCCCCGTCGGGGCGAGCGTGCACATACATGGTTTTGCCGTCGTGGTCGAAAGCGAGTGGGACTACCCTCCATTTATCCTCTTCCGCATACGGGAAAACTTGGTGGAATTCATCGTCGGGGCCGCTGCGGTAGATAAAGCTGCCTTTGATCTTATCGCTGGTGCTTGTGTCGCGAACCAAGCCCACTCGAACGACTCCATTTTGGTCGGTCATCCAACCTGTTACGTTGCCAGGGTTGGAAAGAAAGATCTTTTTGCGGCCAGTATGGATGTCGAGAAGGTAGAGGTCTGGATAGTCCGCACGGCTCTCGTTGTTTGCTACGAGAACGTAGTCAGGCTGGTCGTCGAGGAGGTCGATTACTCTCGTGTAGCGTGGGATGGAGAAACTCGCATCGTCTGAGAGCATTGGCATGATGGTGGTTGGATTACCGCCATCCCGGTCGACCGCGAAGGTGCCGTAATATTCGTCCCCGCCATTGTCCATCTGGAAGAATAAACGATCATCCGTAATCCAGCTAAATCCAGCGATATCGGTATCCTTCACAGCGGTGATTCGCGAGAAACTCATCGTCGCGAGTTCGATGATGTGAATGTTCAACCGTCTCTCATAAGGAGCGAGAACGGCGAGGTATTCTCCATTTGGAGACACTTGAAACGCTGCGAATTCCGGCTTTTTGAAGAGGGTTTCCACAGGGACGCCAGGACGAGAGTGAACCGAAGAGGCGCTGATGAAGGCGAGGGTTAGCAGGAGGACTAATCTTTTTATCATTCTCTAAACGGGATTTTATTTCGGCCCGACGTCCAACCGTAGCGGGCCTGGTGTTTCGGGTTATTATTAATCAGCTTGAGCCAGGAATTCTGTCTTCAAGTAGTCGATCCACTGGTCGTAGTCGGGCTTATCCTCAGGATCCGCCGTTCCCGCCTTGGTGAAGGCTTCGACTGCTTTGGCGTACTGCTTTAAGCCATAGTAGGCGTATCCTTGGAGCTTATACAGATTACCTAGGTCCTCGACTTCTTCGTTGTTTAAGCCGATGTCCAACAGTTCGAGGGCCTGCTGGTGCTTCTCTTGGTCGATCAGAATCTGAGTTGCTCGTAGTGTGGCCTCCTCATCTCCAGTGGAGTGGACAATTTTTTTGAGAACCTCGAGTGAATTCTCAAACTCGCGGGCCGAGAACCACGCTTGGGAGAGCAATTCCAAGTTTTCCTTAGACTCGGTGAGTACTCCGCGCTCCAAACCAGTGGAGATGACTTCCGCGCCGTTGAAGGGCATCTTGTTGAACATGTAGAATCGACCCAGCAGGAGATATTCTTCCTTCTTAGTCATCATGTCCTCGTCATAGGCGATGACCAATGCGGCGAGCGCTTCTTTATCCTCTTGGAGCAACTGGTAAATGCTGGAAAGAGTCTTCCAGAATTCGTTGTCGTCGGGGAAAGCAGCGAGAGCTCGTTGTAGAGATTCAACCGCCTTTTTGAGGTCGCTGTTTTGAAAGTGCAGCGCAATGAGCAGGTTGTAGAGCTCCCGCTTCGGCTCGGGGCTGATCTGGATCGCTTTTTCCGTACAATCGATGGCAAAGGGGAAGTCGTCACAATTACTGGCGATCGCCGCGCCGAGCGAGTAGGCGTCTACATCGGGCTTTGGAAGGCCTTCTTGTTCGGCGATTTCCGAGTTGGCTATGTTGAGCCACGTTTGGAAAACATCGTAGGACTTTTGCCATTCCTCGGCAGAGGCCAGCAAATTGGCAATCACGTATCGCATTTCCTGCTCCATCTGCACGTTGAGGACATCGAGGTCGATCGCGGTCTGGAAGTCGTTGATCGTCTCGTTCCCGCGGTCCATGTTGAGTAGGATAAAGCCTCTGGCTCGCAGGATGGCGGCGGTCTCTACGTCGGCCGTTTTGTAGTTGGCCAGTTTGTTGATTCCCTCGAGGGCTACCTCGAATTCTCCCGCTACGGTGGCTTCCTGGATTTTCAGGTAGGCGTTGTAGATACGGTCGTTTTCGAAAGATTGCGAGTAGGCCAATTCCGTCCCGAGGAGGGCGGTTCCGATCAAAAAGAGTCTGAGTAGCTTATGCTTCATGTTCTAGCGTAGCTCGGTGGCATCTAATTGTTTAGCGTGAAGGGCATTTTGATTACCCATGTCCATTCCACCGGTTCTCCGTTCTCGTAGGCGGGCTCCCATCTCCAGCGGAAGATCGCTCTTCTAGCTGGGTTGACGAAAACGCGGTCGCTGTAGTCGAGAACTTCGACATCGGTGGGAGATCCCTCCTTGCCGATGGTGACACGCATTTCGACGTAGCCTTCCAGTCCGTCCATGGCTGCTTGCTGCGGATAGACAGGATCTATGCGGCTGCGCAGCATAGTACGCGAGTTTCGGTCACCAGCGCCTTGGTTGGCAGCCAATCCGAAACCGCCGATGGAGGCTCCTGTACCGGATACGGAAGGGATATTGAGATTTGGAATGGTGATCTCTGGAGTGGGCGTGTCGGGTTGTTCGACTTGCTCCACTTCCATGCGTTTTGGTGGGGGTGGTTTCTTGGGTGGGGGAGGCTCTTCCGGACGGCGGCGCTCCTTGACCTTGACCTGCTCCTCAATCTTGAGACGCACGAAATTGACTGAGCCGATATCAGGGCTTTCTCCGGTCAACGCGTTACCCGAGCTAACGAGGCGAATCATCAATCCGAAGAGAAGCAGGGCCACTCCGACGCCAAGCGCCATGGAGAGTAGCCACTTCAGGATCTGCAATGGTTGTTCTTTGGGCGAAAAATTCATTACTCGGTGGAGGCTAGGGAGACTTGGCTGGCTCCCGCTTGTCGCGCTTGGTCGACGATCACAACCAAGTCATTGACCTGGCTGCCTTTTTGGGAGGCGAGGATCACGGATGCATCGGGCATTTCTGCGAGGAGGCGTTCCACATTAGGTCTTACAGCCTCTAGAGAAACGGCCTTCTTGTTCACCAGAATCGTGCCGGCACTATCCAATTCGATTACGATGTTTCCCTTGTCGCTCTTCACGGACGCGTTGCTTGATGGGCTCGCGACCTCGATGCCTTTTTCCTTCACGAAAGAGGTGGTGACGATGAAGAAGATCAACATGATGAAGACCACGTCCAGCATGGGCGTGATATCGATCTCGGATTCTTCCTTTTTGTGTTTTCGGTGTTTGAGGCTCATGGCTTACTCTCTCGACTCGGCGGCTATGGATACTTGCCCTATGCCAGCTCGAGCCAGTTGTTGCATGACTTGGGTGAGGACCGCGTTGTCGGCAGCTTTGTCCGCTACGATTACGGTTTCACCTTCGGGGTTTTCGGCGCGAAGTCGCTCGATGATGGTTTGGATCGCGTTCATTTCGACATGCGACTTGTTGATCCAAACTTCTCCGTTCTCGCGGATACCCACGAGTATGTTTCCTCGCTCCTTGAGCTCGGCGGTTAGCGCTTCGGGACGAGTGACTTGGATGCCGGTTTCCTTCACGAAAGAAGTCGTGACGATGAAGAAGATCAGCATGATGAAGACCACGTCCAACATGGGCGTGATATCGATCGACTGCTCTTCTTTGCGTTGTCTGCTGCGACGGGCCATGGTCTAGTCGGTTGAGATTTGCAGCTCGTCCATGAGCTTTTCCTCTGCTCGTTCCGCGGCTCTTTCCAAGCGCACGGCACAGAGTAGACCAGATAGAGACGCTACGAGACCTGCCATGGTGGGCAGAGTCGCCTTCGTTATCCCTGCCGCCATTCCACGTGCGTTTCCGGTCCCGGTGATGGTGATTACGTCAAAGACGAGGATCATACCGGTTACGGTGCCGAGGATACCGAGTAGGGGACAAACGGCCACGAGCGTCTTGATCAAGGTGATCCTCTTGTTAGCTAGCAGTCTCATAGTGACCACCATTGCTTCGCGGATCTTGTGGGCCTTCCAAGAGGACTTATCCCCTCTGGACTGCCAGTCGCGCAGGGTGGCGGCGTGCACGTCCTTTAACCGAAAAAGGAAAAAGAAAAGACGCTCCAAAATCAGGATCCACATGAGCGTGAGTACCCCGAAGATGGCGAAAAGCACTACGCCGCCCTTGTCGAAGAAATCGCGAAGGTTGACGAAATATTCTAAGAACATAGCGGGCTTATTTCGCGCTTTTTTCGGAGAAGGATGCGATCAGACCTGCGCTCTGCTCTTCGATGATGGCTATACACCGGTTGCTGATCCCCTGTAGGAACGAGTGAATGAGAACCAATGGGATTGCGCAAATCAGGCCCAATACAGTCGTTACCAAGGCCTGGGAAATACCACCTGCCATCAGCTTTGGGTCGCCTGTACCGAAAAGAGTAATGGACTGGAAGGTCGCGATCATACCGACAACAGTACCGAGAAGTCCAAGGAGAGGCGCGATAGCCGAGAGGATCTTGATGGTGGAAAGACCGCTTTCCAGCTTTGGCGTTTCCTTGAGGATCGCTTCGTCAATCTTTAGCTCCAAGGTTTCCACCCCTACGTCAGGGCGGTCGTATTCTTGGAAGACTTTGATGATGCGTCCGACTGGGTTGGAGCCCGCCTTGGATAGATCCTTGAGCTGAGCCTTCATCTTGGTCTGGACTAGCGTCAATGTGATCCAACGGTAGATGCTGATGATTATCCCGATGCAGAGAAGGGAGATGATGACGTAACCGACCTCGCCACCTTGATTGACTCGGTCGCTTAGGTCAGGCGTGTTGGCGAACGCTTGCAGTAGCGCTCCTTGGGAAGGGTCGATTACGACTGACTGGGAATCACCTTCTACGAAAGCGATGGAAGGGGCTGTGTAGCGAGCTTTGGGCTGTTCCGCCAGCTCGGCGAGCTGTCCGGTTTCCTGGACATAGTCGAGGAATCCTTTTGAGTTCAGAGCGTTGAAGGTGCCGACTCTGACGACTTCTTGCGTCGACTCTATTCCATCGGTGTTAACAACCTTCGCTTGGTAACGGGCAACCTTTCCGGACTCTACAGTTTCTTGCAGGATTTGGAACCAAAGCTTGTTGAGCTCTTCGATGGTTGGCAGAGCTTTCGATTCACCCAGATCAGCGAAGAACTGAGCACGCCCCGGGAACTGGGAAGAAGTGAGGCTAGAGCTGACGATGTTCTTAAACTGCCCGGCGAGTTGGCGAACGTTGCCGAAAATTTCGCCGAGGTCGCCCATTTCGTTTTCACGTTGGGTTTCGAGGTCGGCCAAAGTTAGCTCGTTCTCGTCGTAGCTGTTTTTCAGCTGAATGCTGAGGTCCTTGGCCGCAGCCAGTTCGGCCTTGGCTTGGGCCAAGAGCTCTTTCTGCTGGGCTTGCTGGCTTAGAAAGCGCTGGATACGCTGTTCGTTTTCCTTCGATTCAAGGATCTTGTTTTGCTCCACGCGCTCGAGCAAAGCGTCGAGGTTTGTGGTGGCTGAGCTTTGCGCAAAGAGTGGGCAGGCTGCGGCGATGAGCGTAGCAATGCCAATAAGTGACGGTATCTTTTTCATCCGTATGGTTTGGAAAGGGTTTGCTTATGGCTTGGTGACTGGGAGTACGAGCAGGTCGACCGGTATTTCTTTTCGTGCGATCTTGAAGGCGCGAAGGATATTCAGTCTTTCCGAATCGTCTTCCACCACGACCCAATCATTCGATTTGGTGTCCCAGCGGGTGATGAGCTTGTCGTCGAGCGATTTGAAATAGAATGCGACTCGGCCTACACGTAGGAATTCTACGGTGCGGCTTTCTCCCTTATAATTAACGTTGCCGGTGGTCGCCTCGATGTTGCGAGCGAGGTTGTTTTCCTGCTGGTAGGCATCGAAAACCTTACGGTACTTTTCAGCGATGGAGATGTCGCCGCGATCCATCATTGCTTTGAGATCTTCGACGCGACCTTTTCTCTCCTCGATGAGGAACGGGGTGTCTGCGTCTACAAATTGATCGAGCGCTTCGATCATGCGAAGGAGCAGGGGAACGATCTCGCGTTGCGTGTCCTGCAACTTGGCCAAGTCGGCCTCGATGGTGGAGATTTCCTCTTCTTGAGAGCCGATGATGGCTCTCATTTGATCGTTGTACTTGTTCACGACCTCGAGCTCGCGAAGTACGATTTTGTATTCGGATTCGAGTGACTGGGTCTGGTCCGAAATGCTGTTTATTTGCTCTTGAGTAGAGATGGCTTGGTTTTCGCGATCAACTACCGTGTCTACTGCTTCGGATATGGCCTCCGGATTGGGAGGGGAAGCAGGAGCAGCCTCTTCTTGGGCGAAAATTGAATAGGGCGCTATGCTGATAACCACGAGGGCGACAGCGCGCTTGGGGTGGATTAATGAGGTTAAAATCGAGGGTTTGATGGTCATTTCGTAATGTTAAGCTCGCCGTGAAGGTCGGGCCTCACTGACGGGTTATGAGTTAAGGTATTCGGTGTGGTTTGAATACAGAGCTTTCTTTCCGATAGCGCAAATACGAAGGCTGGCATCTAAGGCAGATGCCAGCCAAAGAGAAAAAACTAACTACGCGAGGATTAGAAATCCTTGGTCAGACGGAGGTACCAGAAAGCTGGCTCGATGCTGTTAACGGAAGTATTAACAGTCATAGACTCGTCCTTATCGCGTGGTGGCTCGCTGTTGAATACGTTACGTACACCGAAGGTAACCTTCGTGTCGTATAGTCCAGAGTAGGAAACCTGTGGATTGAAGAGCCACTGGGATTCTGTTCCTGGTACGCCGTAGTCAGCGTAGATCGATGGATACTCGTCGATGTAGAGAACGTACAAGGACGCTGCCCAATCGTTTTTGTTCCAAGCGAAGCGAGCAGTGCCGCGCCATTCTGGGTAGTTGTCGGTACCGATGAGCTCGTAACCGTCGTAGGTGTACGAATCGTTCATGGTTGCGTCAACCGATACGCGGAAGTCACCGAGGTTGTCAGTTTCCTTGAGCCACTTGATGCCAATGTCGTAACCGCTCATCTTCGCAGAGTCGATGTTCTGGAAGTTGGAGTTAACGTACAGGATCTGGCCGTAAGTTTGGCCGGCTGCAGGAGCGGCACGAACAACGAGACCTGGGATAGTGTCTTCAAGTGTGAGCGCTTCAGAAGCTGAGAGGCTGTCGATCAATCCGGATTGGTCGAATTCGAAGAACTCGAAGGAGAACTGGAAGTCCTTCAGGAACGGAGTTTCCGATGGGGAGATGATGATACCAGCGTAGGTCACGTCGGTTTCTTCAGGTCCCAAGTCAGGGTTACCTCCAGTGATAGAGCGGATCTGCTGGGCAGGTACGTCTGGGTTCTTCGGGTCGATCAATTGCGAAGAAGAGAAGCTAGTGGACTGTTGAGCGTAGAGGTACGACAAGTCCGGAGCGCGGAAAGACTGACCATAGGATGCGCGGAAGAGCAACCAGTCAGTTGGACGGAACTTGAACGCAGCCTTAGGCTTGGTGGTGTCACCGAAGTCACTGTAGTCTTCGTAACGGGCAGCGAGCTGGAGCTCGAGGTTTTCGAGTACTGGGACAGAGAGCTCTGCGTAAGCGGAGGTAACGTCGCGGTAGCCGAAGGTGTTTGTTCCAGCAGAACCGCCAACGATCTGAGACGTCTCGTTCAGGATTGTTCCGACAGACTCGAGGTTGTCTTCGCGGTATTCTACACCGAATGCAACGCCGAGTGGACCAGCAGGCATGTCAGTGATTACGCCAGAAGCGTTTGCGCCGAGGATGAGAGCTTCGTAGGAATCGTCATTGGGATTCTCTACTGTGAAGTAGTCGATCACGCGAGGATCGTTGGTTCCGAATGGGTTCGCATAGAGCGTTTCGCCATCGATTTCGATCCCGTTCAAAGCGTCCTGCAATAGGTCGTCTACAACAGAGTTACGGTTGTAGTTGGTGAGCGAGGACTTCGAGTAGGCAACCGAAGTTTCCCAAGTCCAGTCGAAGCCGATCTCACCCTGCAATCCACCAACGAAACGTGGGTATTGGATTACGAGATCGTTTTCACGAGGGCCAGATTCAACCATACGCCAGCGAAGGGCATCCAGCTCGACTCCGAATGGGTTGTATGGATTTTCCACCGGCATGACGAGCGTGCCGGCGTCGCTGTCACCATTCTCGTTGAAGAAGAATGCTGGAGTCGGAGCTGCCAATACGTTCATCTCCAAGTGACGGTAGGATACTTCGGCGAAGGCCTGTACCGTGTCGGAGATTTCGTGAGTGAGGTAGCTGTAGAAACCGAGCGAACGTTGCTCTGGGAAGAGAGATTGTTCTTCCTGGAAGTTGTAGTAAACGTTACCAGCTACGAAGTCGTCGATTGATACACCGTCTTGGTAGTCGAGCATTACGCCATTGGTGGTTGCCCAACCAGATGGGAATTGTGGGAATAGCGCTGGGTCCAAACCACGAACGTTTGCGGATGGAGGAGCCGAGCTGCTCCAGTCGTAGCTGCCGAGGTCAGTAGCATCGGCGCTATCGGTGTAGTCGAGGTCGCGAGCGAAGAGCGCGTTGCGCTTGGTGAAGTCGACCGTGTATACAATAGAAGTTTTCTCGTTTCCAGTGCCCGCGATAGCGAAGAACTTTTCTTCGAAGGATCCTGTGTCCCAGGTGTCTCCGAAGGAGATTTGGGTCTGCATGCCTTCGAAGTCCTTGCGGAGCTCGATGTTTACAACACCAGCGACCGCGTCGGAACCGTAGATAGCGGAAGCACCGTCCTTCTGGATCTGGATAGACTCGATAGCGGATACTGGAACGCTATTGTAGTCGAATACGGACTGGAATCCGTTGAAGCCTGGAGATGGGTATAGGGCAGCACGACGACCGTTGATAAGGGCGAGCGTGTTGTTGTTACCCAAACCGCGGAGGTTCAAGCTGCTTACGCCTGGGGTAAATGAAGTACCGGCGTCTGCAGAGTTAAGGCTTTGGCCATTCACGATAGGGAGGGCGCGCAATGCGTCGCCAACAGTAGCGAATCCGGTCGCATCCAACTCGTCACGGCTGATTACCAATACTGGAGAAGGCGTTTCCAAATCGATACGTCGGATACGCGATCCGGTAACGGTGTAGGTTTTTACCTCTTCATCCGTTGTATCCTCTTCCATCTCTTGCGAGTAGAGAGGGGATCCAATCATAGCGAGTGCGAAGGATCCGAGCAGCGCGTTTTTAGGTAGGGCGCTACGTCGGAGTACTTTTGTGTACTTCATATAGTTCTTAGGTCTCAGTTCAGTTTGTAGCCAATTTTTGACTTCAGCAGGTCGAAAATTAGCAGTTAGTTTGGTGGAACGGGGCTAGCATTCCCCATGCCTCGCAATACCTCAAACATGAAATTGAGATGAATTGCACTAAATTTCACTTACGGATTAAAAAAAATAATCCGAGTGTAATTTCAGGCTAATATTCAGCCCGCCGCGTAGCGTATGGCGGCTTCAATTCGCTCAAAGTCTTGATCTGTATGGCGAGCCGATATCGCGGTGCGAACGAGATCTTTACCCGGAGGTACCCCTGGCGCCGTGGACATGACTGTGAAAACGCCTTTCTCCCAGAGTTTTTTCCAGAAAAAGTATGCTCTTTCTCTCGTTCCCAACACGATTGGCACAGCAGGCGTTGCACTTCCCCAGGTATCCAGTCCCAGTTCTTCCAGCAGCTTTTTGAACCTCTCGGTGTTGTCCCAGAGGCGGCTTTGCCATTCCGGTTCTTGCTGCATTATTTTGAGCGCTGCTCGTGCGCAGGCAGCCTGCGATGGGCTCAAGGCGGCACTGAAGATCGACTGTTTGCAGTGGGTGCGCATGTACTCGATCTCTGCTTTGCCGCCCGCGATGAATCCACCTGTGCTGGCGAATGACTTGGACAAGCTGCCGGCGATAATGTCGATCTGGTCAGTTAAGCCGAAGTGGTTTGCGGTGCCGCGTCCTTGATCACCGAGTACCCCGATTCCGTGAGCGTCGTCCATGGAGACAAAGCAGTTATGTTCGGCCGCGACCTTGGTGATGGCGGGCAGGTCTCCTATGTGACCTTCCATGGAATAGATGCCCTCTATGGAGATCAGTTTCGGTGTGTTCGGGTCGAGTTGTTTGAGGATGGAAGATAGGTGTTCCGCATTGTTGTGTCCAAAGCGTTCCACGTCGGCCATGGAGAGGCGTATGCCCTCCCAGAGGCTGGAATGCAGGTTCTTGTCTGCCAGGATGATGTCCCCGCGTTGGGCGAAACCGGTGATCGAGGCCATGCAGGCTAAGTAGCCCGCCGCAAAGACGTGGCACGATTCTTTACCTAGGAAGTCGGCGAGTTCTTCTTCTAGTTCCCTGTGAAACCACCTGCCACCGTTTGCAGATCGAGCTCCCATGGTGCCGCTGCCCCATTTCTGCAATGCGTCTCGTCCCGCTTCGATCACCTTGGGGTGCATGGAAAGGCCGAGGTATTCGTTGCTGGCGAGCATGACCATCTCTTTTCCGTCGATGGTGACCCGAGTCCCGCTCTGTCCCTCCGCTATTTTATAGTAGAGGTCATATTTTTGACGAAGCTTAGTGAAGCTATCCTTTTCGCAACGTTCGGAGATTGGGTTGCGGGAGTTTGTTTTGAAAAAGTTACGGATCATTTGCAATGGCCGCGAAGTCTAGGGGAGCTTCGCGGGATAGTTTCTCAGGGAGTCGGGTTGTTAGAGGCGACTTTCAGCGAAAGTAGGACATCAGGAGCATGCTTAGCGCCTTGATGGCAAGCCGAGGATTCATTCTCCACCAAAAGCGGGCGTATCTTCGGAAGTACTCCATTGGCCATTCGCTTTGGCCGAAAGGACGGGCGAAGTCGCTCCATCTGTCGCGAAACAGGTTTGAATTGGCATCGTTGTTGACGTGTCGCCCTGGTGCGGAGCTCACGTGATGGCGGATGACGCTGTCGAGAGCGACGAGGATTTTCTGGCCGTTTTTTTTCAGCTTCATACAAAGATCCACGTCCTCCATGCCATTTCGGTACGCTTCATCGAAACCGCCTACCGAGAAAAAGGTTTCCTTCTTGATCGCCAGACAGGCCGCAGTGGCGGCGTTTCTCTCTATCATGCTTCCTTTCGGGGGATTGCGTCTGTTCTTGTGGGCGTGAGTCGGCATGCCCTCCAGATCAAAAAAGATACCAGCATGGTCCACGAGGTTTGTCGCGAAATTACGCTGTACGTTCCCAACGGCGCCGACGTCAGGGCTTCCGGTTAATGCGGCCAACATCGGGTCCAGCCAATTGGCGGAGAACTCGAGGTCGTTGTTTATAAATACAAGGACATCGCTCTGGGCCTGCCTCGCTGCGATATTATTGGAAGCGGCAAAACCGAGGTTTTCGGTGTTGCGGATGATTGTGAAGTTGGGACGAGTCTCCAGATCGTCTAGGTATTCAGACGTTCCGTCTTTGGAGCAGTCATCGATCAGGACGACCTCTTTGTTTGAGAGATCGATGGTCTTTTCCAGGCTTGATAGCATTGCCTTCGTAAGGGGAAGGCAATTGTGCAATGCCGAGACAAAGCTAACCGTGGGTGTGCTCACAGAGCGGTCTGGTCTACCTTAGTTGAGTCGATTTTCCAGATAGCTTGCCAAGCCTTCTAGAAAGGAGGTGTCGCCGGGAAGCTCTGAGCAGAGCTCGATGGCTCTCCCAGTCCTCTGGGCGGCGAGTTGTCTCGATTTTTCCAAGCCGTGAAGTTTCACATAGGTCGTCTTTTCCATCTCCGCGTCGGAGCCGGTATTTTTGCCCAATGTCGCTTCGTCGCTGGTAGCGTCGAGAATGTCGTCGATAATCTGGAAGGCGATGCCGATCTCGCGGCCGTAGGCTCGCAAGGATTCTATTTGGCCAGCGTCTGCTTGACCCACGATCCCGCCCATTACCAAACAGCACTCGATCAAAGCAGAAGTCTTGTTCAAATGGATGAAGTTTAAGGTGTCTTCCGAAAGCGGTGCTCCCTCGCCGAGGATGTCCTCCATCTGTCCACCGATTAAACGCTCACTGCCTGCCGTGTCCGAAAGCTCGGCGACTAGCTTGGTGCAGATTTCGGGCGAATCGCCGTAATGCTTAGCCAGCAATTGAAATGCGTAGGTGAGGAGGGCGTCTCCTGCTAAAACAGCTGTCGCTTCATCGAATTGCTTATGGCAAGTTGGTTTGCCGCGTCGCAAATCTCCGTCGTCGATAGAGGGGAGGTCGTCATGGATCAAAGAGTAGGTATGGAGGCTTTCCACAGAAATTGCTGCCGGCATAGCGATAGCTTCACCGCCGAACAGCTCCCTTGCCGCTAGAACCAAAATGGGGCGCAAGCGTTTGCCGCCGGCCCGGAGGCTGTATAGCATGGCTTCGTGAATGTGGCTGGGACGTGTTTGAGCTGTCGGGAGGTATTCCTCGATGGCGGATTCGATTTCCGTCTGGTAGGCTCGTAATTTCTCTTTGAACTCCATCTTAAATGTGCGTAGTGCAATAAGTTAATCAACCCGAGCATCCTCAATGCCCACAATCGAGCAAGTATCTAAACGAGTCTTTTCAGACAATAATTGGCTTAAGAAGTGCGCCATCGGCGGAGTTCTAAGCTTGATCCCGATAGTGAACATCCTCGCCCTCGGTTATCTCTACCAGATCTTTCTGCAAGGTCGCACTTCTAGGAACATCGTATTGCCCGAGTGGGACGACTTCAAAACCCTGTTCGTAGACGGTCTCCGCTTTTTAATTGTGGGCATCATATTCGCCGCGCTTCCGATTGCCTTGGTGACGCTATTTGCCGAACTGGCCTTTGATGGGATGATTGCTCGTATACCCTTGATTCCTGTCCTCTTCTTGGCGGGGCCGGTATTGAGCGCTGCTCTCTATTTGTATTCAGTTAAAAATGATATCTCCGATTGCTTCAATGTGGAGGCGCTTGGAATCATGCTCAGGAAGACCGCTATCAATTACACGGTACCGACTTTGGCCTATCTCGGTTTGTGTATGCTTGGGCTGGTATTGCTCCCGTTTCCATTTTTCTTCGGAGGCGTCTTCTACTTCTACGTAATGGGATTCACATTTCAGGATCTCGAAAGACGAGTCCGTCGCTAGAACCAACCCTTTCAATCGCCTGAATGAAAAAGCTGAAAACTAAGGAGCCGAAGCTCTTAACTCTGATTCTCACTGCCTCTTCGGGGATTTTTCTCGGAGTGCTTTTAGGGATTACGATTCTCCTATCCAGACCGGCCAAGGTGGTCACAAGCATGGATGAAGATGGAGCGACTACAGAAAGAGGCGACTATACCAGCATCTACATGAAGGGTAGAGTCTCTGGAACTGAGACTTCGAATTTGCGAGGTGGATTGAGTCGACTGCAGCGTCGGTCGCCTGGTCCGGTTTCTTTTTCCGAAGCGGAAATCAATTACTTTTTTGGTCAGCTAGGTAAGGGCGATAAAGAGGAGACCACCGAAGAAACTCCGGATAAGCAGCCTGCCAAGATCGGACCCTTCAACCTTCGAATTCAGGACGATCGCATGTTCGCGAATCTGAAGGTAGTCGTGGACCCGCAGGGTGACCCGTTTGAGTTGCTAGCGGTAGCAGAGTTGAAATTCGAGAATTCGGAGAGTGGGCCAACGTTATCTGTGACTGGCTTGCGATTGAACTCATTGCCGATCCCCGGATTGGGCGGTTTGGTAACATCACTTGTACAGTCCAAGATTGCCGAAACGGCGTGGCCGGAAGAATTCATCGAAATGTGGCAAAACGTAAAGACTATCACTTTGGAGGATGGTCAATTGATTGCTGAAGTCGGTTTGCGCCAAGCTTGATAGCGATACTCGTTAGCTGGTCTGGAAGGGTCTATCTGCCTCTGTATCCAGTACGTGGATAAATTCTCGATTTGATAGATGGCAAGGCTGGTTAAGAGCATAGGTCTGGTTTCGTCTTTCACCATGATCTCTCGGGTCTTTGGACTGCTGCGAGATATGATGACGAGTTCGATGTTGGGAGCGTCAATTTGGAACTCCGCTTTTCTCACCGCTTTCACTCTGCCGAACCTCTTCCGGCGGCTATTAGGAGAGGGAGCTTTGACGGCTGCTCTAATGCCTAACCTAAGTGAAGAGCTAGAACAGGGTGGGCGATCGGCGGTGCATGACCTCGTGAACAAGACCTTGAGCTGGCTGATTCTCATTTGCCTTGGCATCACCCTGATGGTGATTGGAGGATTCGAAGTTGTTAAGAGGTCAAGTGTATCCGAAGATTGGATTATTGCTGCACGATTGGGTCAGGTTGTTTTTCCCTATGTTCTCTTAATTTGTGTAGCGGCAATCCTTTCGGCCGCCCTGAATTTGTTTTCCAGATTTGGAATTCCGGCCCTTACCGCGGTCTGGCTAAACGCGAGTATCATCGTAGCTCTTGGGATCGCGGGATGGCATCTAGGAGCCGATTTGGAGGAGAAAACCTACTGGCTCTGCGCGGGTGCTATGGTAGGTGGCCTTCTGCAGATGGTCGTTCCGGCGATCGCCTTGTCACGCGAGGGCTGGCGACCACGATTTGATTTTTCTGTATCCGAAAGGGTTAAGGAAGTGGCTTTGCTTACTGTACCCGGGATTATAGGTGGCGCGGTTTTTCAAGTAAACATACTGGTTAGTCGTGTGCTTGCCTACACGGTGAATGATTCGGCTGCCTCGCTGCTGTACTATGCCAACCGTTTGGTTGAGTTGCCCGTCGGTGTGTTTGCGATCGCGATTTCCACGGTCATTTTTCCGAGCCTGACAGCTGCGATCGCAGGGGCGCGTGGAACGGAGTTTAGTGGGATCTACAAGAAGGGAGTGCTGGTTTGCCTGTTACTTGCTGTGCCTTCTGCAGTGGGGCTTTGCGTGTTGGCCCCGGAAATAATCGCTTTGCTTTTCGAGCGGGGTGAGTTCGTTGAGACAGACACGCTGGCGACCGTACCGCTAGTTATCATTTTCGCGATTGGAATGCCGTTTTACTCCTTCATCGCTATCGAGACGCGAGCCTTTTATGCGCTCAAAGACACTCGCACACCGATGCGAGCTGCTATGGTGGCTTTTGTAATTAACCTAGTCTTGAGTCTAAGCTTGATGGGGAAGTTTGGAGCGGTCGGCTTAGCGATCGCAACCAACGCTGCCGCGGTAACTCAGACGTTGTTTCTCCATGTCGCTCTGGGTCGGAAGAATTTGAATACGAGTTTGGGCGGTATTTTTCCGAACCTCTTTAAGGTGATTGTTTCCGCTGCATTGATGGGAATAGTGGTTTTTCTGTCCGTTGAATGGCTAGAGAGTTGGAATGGGAGTGGCACCTTCGCCTTGGCTATGAAAGTAACCTTTCCAATTGCCGTGGGAGTGGGGGTATACTTTTTGGCTTTGCAGTTGATGGGGCTGAAGCTCAAGCGAGCCTTGAGCTAAACGGTTGCGATTATCTCGGGACGCGTTCTATTGCTAGTCTCCTATGGCACGCATTTCCAAGAAACGGCAGCTCGCAACGGATAAGCTCGTAGAGCAACTAGGCGCCCGAAAGGTTAAGTTGGAAGAAGACGAAAAGTATATGGCTTCGTTTGATTCCCTGAAACTGGGGTTTGCCTACGATGCCCTTGTTTTAGCTAGGACGGAGAAAGATGTCGGGACCACTCTGAAGCTTGCCAACGAATATGGCGTACCGGTTACGACTCGCGGGGCGGGGACGTCTTTGACAGGTTCGGCCGCACCCGCAAAAGGCGGTTGGGTATTGGACGTTTCGAGGATGGACCGCATCAAGATCGAACGCACAAAATCTATGGCCGTGGTAGGTCCTGGGGCAGTCGTAGGAAAAATCCAGGCAGCCGCCGAGGAACTCGGGTTGTTCTATCCGCCAGACCCATCTTCTCTCAAATATAGCACCATTGGCGGGAATATCGCCTGTAACGCAGGCGGCATGCGTTGCGCTAAGTATGGAGTGACGCGAGATTTCGTTTTGGCTCTAGAAGGTTTTCTTCCAACAGGCGAAAAAGTGTCCTGGGGAGGCGAATACAAGAAATTTGCTACTGGCTACAATGTCCGCGACCTTTGGATCGGAAGCGAAGGCACCCTTGGTGTTGTGACCAAAGCGGTATTGCGGCTGCTGCCAAAGCCGGAAAAGAAATGGACTATTCTAGTGGCGTTTGATTCGGATGTGAAGGCGCTTGAGGCAGTTCAAGTCTTGCTCGGTTCAGGACAGAATCCGTCGATACTTGAATTTTTGGATACAAATTCAGTCTATTGTGCTGAGGAGATTGCAGGTGTTAAACTTTTCGAAGGACTGTCGTTGAAGCCCTTGCTTCTCGTTGAGTTTGATGGGAACCCAGCTCAAATCCGTGCGGACAAGAAAAAAGCGATCGAGTGGGCCAAGGAGAATGGACTGGCTTACCGGGAAGCGAAGACCGCGAAAGAAACGGAGACGCTCTGGTCGGCCCGCCGAGCTTGCTCGCCAGCCATGTTCTCGATGGGGGATTCCAAGATCAACGAGGACATCGTCGTTCCTTTGGAGAGTCAGGCTAAGTTTGCCCGCTTTCTTGTGCAGATGCAGAAGAAGTGGAAGGTCAACGCACCTACTTTCGGGCATGCGGCGGATGGTAATTTCCACGTCAACATCATGTATACTCGCAGCGATAAGGATGAATGTCGGCGGGCTAAGGGAGCGGTATCTGATTTGATGAAGAAGGTTTGCGCTCTCGGAGGAACCATTTCCGGAGAGCATGGTATCGGGTTGGCCAAGACTCCTTTTATGACCGTTGCTCGCAACGAAGCGGAGATTTCGGCCATGAAGGCGATCAAGAAAGCTCTGGATCCAAAGGGCATTTTGAATCCAGGAAAGATATTCGAACCCTACGAAGTTTGGGACAAGACCCTAGAGAAAGTTAAACTTCCCTGGGACAAAAAACCGATTTTGCCGAAGTAAGCGCTGTGCTTTAAGCTTCTGATTGGGAGCTAAGTTCTTTAGCTCTGATCAGTGAGTCGTCGAAGGTGGCGCAGAAGTTCTCGCGCCCGATGGTGTTGATAAATCCGCTCTTTTTGAGCATCTGCAAGGGTTGCTGATGGATGCCGCTCAGTATGACTTTGCCCTGGTGGTTTTTCATCCGCTCCACAAGGCTGACAAGCGCATGCATGCCAGTCGCGTCCATTGCGGTAACGAGGTGTAGTCGAAGTATCAATACATTTGGCCAGCTGTCGATCCGTGAAAGGGCGTCTTCCATCTTCTCGGCGGCTCCAAATAAAAACGGTCCGAAAATTCGGTAGACGAGGACTCCTTCCGGGATTTCCTTACCTTGCGCAATCTGCTCGGGCCGTTCCAGCATGTCATTCCCCGTCACTTGACTCACCTCAGTGGTTTGGGAGACGCGTTTAATGAAGAGGATGGCGGCGAGGACCATCCCGATTTCCACGGCGACGACCAGATCGAAAATTACCGTTAGGGCGAAGGTGGTCAGCATCACGATAGCGTCGCTGCGAGGTAGTTTGGGGAGACGTGACAGCTCATGCCATTCCCCCATTTTTAACGCTACGACAATGAGTACTGCCGACATCGCAGCCATGGGGATGTAGATTACCCAATTGGCCGCCACTAGAATGATACTGAGTAGAGCGATTGCGTGGATTATGCCTGCAAGTGGCGTTTTGCCGCCATTGTTGATGTTCGCTGAAGTGCGAGCTATTGCGCCTGTTACGGGTAGGCCTCCGAAAAATGGGCAGAGGAAATTGGCGAAACCTTGAGCGATCAGTTCTGTATTGCTGTCGTGATGATCTCCGGAAAGTCCGTCTGCCACCACGGCGGAAAGCAGGGATTCTATCGCTCCGAGTAGGGCAATGGCAGTTGCGGGCCCGATCAGTTCTCTCACCATATTCCAATCAAATTGCGGTAGGGAAGGTGTCGGAAAATGGGCTGAAAACGCGTTGGCTCCGAACTTACTGCCGATGGTTGCAATGCCGTGTGCGTCGGACCAACCGAGCAATGAAACGAGAACGGTGGCCAGTAGCATCGCTGCGATGGATCCCGGAATGAAGCGAAGTTTTAGCCGAGGCCAAAAAAGGATGACTACGACGCAAAGGATTGCGATGGAGAGAGAGTAGGGATTCGAAAGGTCCAGGTGCTCGAAGATCCAGGGAATCTTTTCGAAAAACTCGCGCGGCATCGCCGTTTCCGTTTTTAGGCCGGCGAAATCAGGCACCTGAGTGAGCATGATTGCCACCGCGATTCCTGTGGTGAAGCCACTCGTGACGGGCCATGGAATGAACTTTATGAGGCTGCCCATGCGAGTGACGCCCATGATCATGAGAATGACGCCCGCCATCATCGTTGCTACCAGCAGCCCGGAGTATCCGTGCTCGCTGACTATGAGCAATACGATCGGGATGAAGGCAGCGGTCGGACCGCCTATTTGAACCCGACTCCCTCCCAATAGAGCGACGAGAAATCCGCCAATCACGGCAGTGAATATTCCGATCGCCGGAGCGGGCAAGGGCGTGTCGGTGCCGGATGGAATGCTGGCAATTCCCAGTGCGAGAGCGAGCGGCAGCGCGATTAAACCGACTGTAATTCCCGCAGTGATTTCCGTTCCGAGGGAAAACGAGTTTTCTCGCTTGGAGAATAGTTCAATAAAACGAGGGCGAAATACCGGACGTTTTTTCATTTTTAAGAATCACAGATTACCGAATACTGGTAAGGGTGGCAGCACGAGTGATGCCTATTAACATGGAGTGATTCTGTCGAGGCGTATGGATTGAAAAAGCCGAAGCGCATTATGTTTAGCGCTTCGGCTCGAAAGGTTTTTGGATCGTATCATCCTGTCTGATACGATCCGAATGGAGTCTAGCTGCCCGACTTGACTTGAGCGTAAGCCCAGTCGAGCCAAGGTAGAAGAGCTTCGATGTCGGAGGTTTCGACTGTGGCTCCACCCCAAATGCGGAATCCCGTAGGAGCGTCCCGGTAGGCACCGAAGTCGTAACCGACCTCTTCCGCTTCGCAAAGGGACACGATCTTTTTTGCTGCTGCCGCTTGTTCGTCTTCTGGAAGCGAGGTGAACCAGGTATCCGTGATTTTGAGACAGATGGATGTGTTTGAGCGGATGGACTTGTCCTCTGCTAGGAATCCAGCCCAATCACTCGCTTCGACCCACTTTTCAATGGCTGCCAAATTAGCGTCGGACCGTTTGATTAGCTCTGGAAGACCGCCAATTTCCTGGGCCCACTTGAGTCCATCTACTGCGTCCTCTACGCATAGCATGGAAACTGTGTTGATGGTTGCGCCCGTGAAAATACCGTTGATCAGCTTTCCACCCTTAGTTAGGCGGAAGATCTTTGGGAGTGGCCAAGCGGGAGTGTAGCTTTCCAAGCGCTCGATCGCTCGAGGGCTGAGGATTAGCATGCCGTGAGCCGCTTCGCCACCCATGACCTTCTGCCATGAGTAAGTTACGACATCGAGCTTCTCCCATGGTAGTTCCATGGCGAATACGGCAGAAGTCGCATCGCAAATGGTTAGTCCTTCGCGGTCGTCGGGAATCCAGTCGCCGTTTGGTACTTTGGCACCCGAGGTAGTGCCGTTCCATGTGAATACGACGTCGTTCGAGAAGTTGACCTTGCTCAAGTCGGGGATCTCTCCGTACGCGGCTTCGTGTTTGGCGACGTTTTCCAATTTCAGCTGCTTTACTACGTCGGTGACCCAACCGGATCCGAAGGATTCCCAAGCCATCATTTCGACGCCGCGAGCGCCGAGAAGGGACCATAGGGCCATCTCTACAGCTCCAGTGTCGGAGGCTGGGACGATACCGCAAACGTAGCCCTCGGGGAGGCTTAGCAAGTCTTTGGTACGAGTGATGACTTCTTCGATGCGAGCCTTGGCGTTTTTGGCTCTATGAGATCGGCCTACTAGCGCGTTTTCGAGGGCGGAGAGGCTCCAGCCCGGACGCTTCGAGCAGGGGCCCGATGAGAAGTAAGGACGATTTGGTTTTTTTGCGGGTTTCATTCGCGTGTAGGGTTAAAGGAGCGAGGTGTGTAAGCGGCGGAGGCTGGGCTGTCAATGGCGGTCAATTAAAGCCTTCAAATTGGCTTTTGGGGCGGCTTGCTAGTAGCGACTAGGAGAGTTGGCCGATTTGGGAGAAGTCCAATTTGGAGTAGCTGATTTTGCCGGCTTTCAGGGTCTCCCGATCGGTTGGAGTCTGCGAGTCGATTTCCCCCAGTTCGCGATAGGAGAAACTAAAAGCGTTTTTTTTGGCGGCGAAAAAGCTACCGGCTTCAGTGCGAGCTGGGTTTGAGCGAACGATCTCGGTTTTGCCGCTGATCTCAGAGGAGGGGAAATTCAATTTATGAACGACTCCGTAGGCCGGCTCGTTGGATTCCAGCGTTTTGGAGACAAAGTCAGCCAAGATTTCTGCGGCTAGGGCGGCTTTGCTACCGAGCGATTCGCCTAGAGCTTGCGGGTTGTCTTTTAGCCGGTCGTAATCGCCGCGATCCAGTCCGAGTGAGGCGGCGAATGAAGGGATGTTGTGTAGTGCCCCTTCCAAAGCGGCTCCCACAGTGCCGGAAGAAAGGATGTAGGCCAGTCCAGCGTTGTGGCCTACGTTGATGCCGGAAACCACGCAAAGGGGCTTTTCTTCCAGAAGGTGTCCCAGTGCTAAATTGACGCAGTCCGCGGGGGAGCCGGAAATGGAGTACGCTTCGCAGGGGAGGTCGTCGCGCTTAATGGCGTCGACATCCTTAAAGCGGCTCATGCATTTGCTAACCCAGCTTTGTTCAAAGCGCGGAGCGGCGACCACGACTTCTCCCAGTTTTTGAAAGCGAGCAATAAGGGCCTGCAGCAAGGGTGAATCAATTCCGTCGTCATTTACGATTAAGATCTTGGACATGGGTCTTGGGATGACTGCTTTCGGCGGGGAATCCAAGCACACTCGTCGGATCAATGGCGTCCGAGCACAAAAAAGCGCCCGAGGATCACTCCCTGGGCGCTGAAATAAGTAGCTATTAAGCGATTACGCTTCGGTCTTCTCTTCGCTCGCTTCAGCGGCGACTTCTTCCTCTGCGGCTGGCTCTTCAGCAGGAGCTTCGGCGGCCTTCTTGGCAGCCTTGCGCGCTTCGAGCTCTTCGAGGGCTGCCTTGCGAGATAGGCGAACGCGTCCACGCTCGTCGACTCCGAGGCACTTGACGACCATTTCGTCGCCTGGCTTGCAGACGTCTTCGGTCTTGCGAACGCGGAAGTCGGCTAGCTCGGAGATGTGGACGAGACCTTCTTGACCTGGCAAAACTTCTACGAAGCAGCCAAACTCCTTGGTCGCCTTGACGATACCGCGGTAGATCTTGCCCTCTTCGATTTCGCCACAAACGAGGTCGATTTCGTTGAGGGCGCGCTTCATCGCTTCTTCGCTGGTTGCGTAAACGTTTACGCGGCCAGAGTTGTCTTCGTTGATGTCGATCTGGGCTCCGGTGATTTCAACGATACGACGGATGTTCTTTCCGCCTGGACCGATGAGAGCGCCGATCTTTTCAGGGTTGATCTGAACGGTTGTGATACGAGGAGCAGTTGCAGCGACTTCTTCGCGAGGTGCGGAGATGGCGGTTGCCATGTTTTCCAAGATCTCGATGCGAGCTTCACGAGACTGGGCCACGGCCGCTTTCACGATGTCTGTTGGGAGGCCATTGATCTTAAGGTCCAACTGGAATCCGGTGATTCCGTTCTTGGTACCCGCGATCTTGAAGTCCATATCGCCGAAATGGTCTTCTTCACCAAGGATGTCGGTGAGGATGTGGTGCTTGCCGATTTTTCCGTTTTCATCGAACTCCGAAACGAGTCCGACTGAAATACCAGCAACTGGATCAGTGATAGGCACGCCAGCGTCCATCAAAGAGAGACATCCACCACAGATGGAAGCCATGGAGGTCGAGCCGTTTGAAGCCATGATCTCGGAGCTGATGCGGATCGAGTATGGGAAAACGTCTTCCGAAGGAACGACTGGCAAGAGCGAACGCTCAGCCAAGGCGCCGTGTCCGATCTCGCGACGACCAGGGCTGCCGAAGCGGCCTGTTTCACCGACGGAGAAAGGAGGGAAGTTGTAGTGCAGCATGAAGGACTTCTGGGTTGGTCCTCCGGTGATGGCGTCGAGGCTTTGAGCTTCGTTCGCTGGGCCGAGTGTGGTCAAGACGAGGCCTTGGGTTTCGCCACGAGAGAAGAGGGCGGATCCGTGTACGCGAGGTACGACACCAACCTTGGACTTTAGCTCGCGAAGCTCGTTTGGCTTGCGGCCGCCGGAGCGAACTCCGTTGTCGAGGATCGACTTGCGGTAGGTGTGCTCGAGCAATTCCTCCATCGCCATGTTGAGCTGCGCTGGATTGTAGTTGTCGCCGTACTTCTCTTGAAGGGCGCCTTCGGCGAGCCCCTTGAGCTCGTCGATCTTTGCGTTGCGCTCCTGCTTGTCGCCGGCGGCGCAAGCTTCACCGATGCGGTCGCTCACGAGGGAGTTCACGATTTGACGAACTTCGTCCTCGAGAACGCAAAGTGGGAAGGTCTTCTTCTCCTTACCAGCTTCGCTACGGAGTTGCTCGATACCGGCGATGATTGGCTGGATTGCTTCGTGAGCGAAATCGAGTGCCTCGAGGAAGCGATCCTCTGCGATCTGGTCCGCAGAACCTTCGATCATGAGCATCTCTTCCTTGGTGCCTACGTAGATGAGGTCGAGGTCGGACGCGTACTGCTCTTCGATGGTTGGGTTGGCGACGAAATGGCCGTCGATTTGGCCAACGCGAACAGCGCCGATCGGGCCATTCCAAGGAATGTCAGAGATAGCGAGGGCTGCGGAAGCGCCATTAACCATCAAGATGTCCGCATCGTTTACCTGGTCAGCGGAAAGAAGGAAGCCGATGATCTGAACTTCGTTCAAAAAGCCCTTCGGGAAGAGCGGACGGCAAGGACGGTCGCAAAGGCGAGAAGTCAGGATTTCCTTTTCGGAGGGACGACCTTCGCGCTTGAAGTAGCCACCTGGGATACGACCAGCCGCGGTGTATTTTTCGCGGTAGTCAACGGTGAGGGGGAACCAGTCTTGGCCTTCGCGGACCGTTTTTGCTACAGTCGCTGATACGAAGAGGCTGGTTTCTCCGGTGGTAACGGTTACCGCGCCAGAGGCGAGGTTTGCCACGTCTCCAGTGGAGAAGGTGATGTCGAGATCGTCTACAGTTATGCTATGTTTTTGTATCATCTATTTCTTTTACTTCAGTGTGAGATGACAACTCGGCGAACGGGATCTGACTAAATTCTGAAGAGATTTCGGGATGTGGCGACCTGCTAAGGTGCGAGGCGCGACATGCGGAAATTTCCTCAAGTGGATCGGGTTCAGCCGGGTCGTCGGTGTGTTTTTTGTTTAGTTAGTTGGAAATTTTAGAAGCGAAAAAGCCCGCGAAGTAAAATTCGCAGGCTTGGAAACTGATCATCACCGCTGGTTTTGCAATGTCTGATCGGAGTTTAAGTTCCTCGTGAGGATCCGCGATTATTTGCGGAGATTCAGGCGTTGTAGGATGTCGTTGTACTTCTCCAGATCGCTTTTCTTCAGGTAGTTGAGAAGCTTACGACGGCGAGCTGCCATAGCGAGTAGACCACGGCGAGTGTGGAAGTCCTTACGGTTGGAGCGCAAGTGCTCGGTAAGGTGGTTGATACGGGCCGTCAAGAGGGCGATTTGGACGTCTGCCGAACCAGTGTCGGAGTCGTGAGTCTTGAAGTCGCCAATGATCTGGGCCTTGTCTATCGATTTGCTGTTAGCCATTTGTTTGTTCGTTTTTCGAATTAGCACGAAAGATCGGACCAGCCAGTGGGCGGATCCCTAGCCAAGTTTTCGCTGGGCTAGACGCTGTATCTTCAAGAATTTGAAGATCTTTCGCGGAAGCGTACGGTGTAGCCGCACGATTCTTGCGTGAAAGCGGTCTAAAAGAGCGTAAATCCGATAGGGCGCAATAATAAAATTACGAAGGGATGGAGTATGGGCTCTCTTACGACAGTTCAGCTTTTTGTTTGCAGCCTAAGTCCGAGAGCTTTGCTTCGAAATCCGTAAAGGTAAAGGGCTTCTCGATGAATTCTGAATCTGGATCAGGATCTTCGGAGGTAAATTTAGGGTCGTACAAATTACCGGACATCACCAGAAAACGGTCACAGGCTCCGGATCTTCTAGCTTCTTTGATTACTCTATCTCCGCTTGCTTTAGGCATTAGAAGATCAGTCACGATCACATCAAAATGTTGATCCGAACTTTGATTCAAGATGTCTATGGCGTCCGCTCCATTGGGGGCTTGGCTCACTTCGTACCCTAATTTTTCGAGGTAAGTCGCAACGAGCTCGCGAATAAATGTGTTGTCCTCTGCCAAGAGGGCTCGACGTTGGCTATTTGTTTCTTGTTTTCGCGGAGTCACTAGGTTGCGGATTCTTTTACGATTATTCGTAGTTAGATCCTAGAAGTAGTGAAGTCGCATTGCATATCGCATGAGTTCTTGCGGGCTATCGAGCTGGAGCTTCGCTTTTATTCTAGAACGATGTGACTCTATCGTCTTTACGCTAATTTGCAGCGCCTGAGCGATTTCTTTATTGTTTTTTGACAGACCAATTTGCTCTACGATCAGCAGCTCCCTGTCGGATAGGTTCTGAAATGTTGGTTTCGCCTCGGGACCACTCGGGTTCGCAAGGCGATCGATCATGAGTGATTTAACTTTTTCGCTCACGTACAACTCCCCTTGTGACACAAGGTCTATCGCTCTTTTTAATTCCTGCATTGAGGAAGATTTCATGGCGTATCCTTGGGCTCCTGATTTAAGGCAGCGATCTGCATAAATCGTTTCATCGTAACTGCTGAGCACGAGAATCGGTGTTTGCGGGTAGACGCTGCGAAGTTCTTTTACTACCGCGATTCCTTGGGGGCGACTTGAAGTGATTTCGACGATTGCGAGGTCGATGGATTTTGGGAGCTCCCTTCGGTTTTCGGAAGAAGCTCGGCGGCAAACCTCCCATTGAGGATCGTCTTTAAGCATGCTCTCCAACCCGTGTTGGCATACGGGGTGTTCATCGATGTAGAGGAGTTGTTTCGGAGGTGATTTGTGGAACATATCGCTAATGTGGAAACGCGATAGTCTATCAATTTATACAGCTTTTTTACAATCGGGCGATGGCTGTTAGGGTTTTGGCGGAAAGGATTGAGTAGACGAGGGTACTTGTAGGCGATAGAGTTTGATTAGCCTTAGCTATTCCGTGGGTGTTTTGCTCTAGGAGCATTCATTGTTCAGGGTACTAAAAAAGCGACCAGTCTTGGTCGCTTTCCATAAAATCAAATTTTCGATCGTATCTCAGTTATCCTGTTGGTCGACCCATTGGACGGAGAACTGCACTAGCTCAGTCGCATTTCTCAAATTCAACTTTTCTTTAACGTGAGCTCGATGGGATTCGATGGTTTTGACTGACAGGTGAAGGCTTTCAGCAATTTCGCGAGTCGATAGACCTCTTCCGATAAGCTGAACGACTTCAAGTTCGCGGTCCGTCAAGCGATCCACTGGCGAAGTCGAGGAGTTGGTAGGCCCATTCACTATCTGGTGCAGGACTTGGTCTGCAACCCGAGGACTCACGTAAATTTCCCCCTTCAAGATCTTGCGGATAGCATCAACGATCTTATCGGAAGATTCCTTTTTCATCACGTAGGCCTTGGCTCCTGCCCGGAGCGCTCTCTGCGCGTAGATGGACTCGTCGTGCATCGAGAATACAAGAATCGGTAGCTTCTCGTGGATGGCCTTGAGGTTTTTTATAAGCTCCAGGCCATTGTTTCCTTGGAGCGAAATATCGACGATCACGACATCCGGATTTGAGGATTCGATACCTCTCATAGCACCGGAGGAATCCTCTGCTTCTCCACAAACTTCTAGGTCTTCCTGGCCACTGATAATTTGCGTCAGACCTTGGCGAACTAGTGGGTGATCGTCTACGATATATACTCTTATGGACATGGTGGGATTCGTGAAATGGGTAACTGTTTGCTTATCAATCGGTAGGTTAACGGTTTTGCCTTAGCTCTTTAGGGAATTATTATGATTTCCGGTGGAAATTAAGTACGTTTGGGGCAATTCCCTTTGAGTTTTACAAGCTGCGTTCAAAGGCAATCCGTTTGCTGCTAGAACGCAAGGGTAGTGGAGAGATTGAAAGTCGATGAGTTGTAGTCGCTAATTTCGACCGTCGAAGAAGAGTCTCTGTAGTTGTAACCGATGGTGGCGAACCAATTGAGTCGAATCGTATAGTTGGCACTTACTGAGGCGATGAATACGTCGTCGTTTCGGGGTTCCTGGTCGAATATGAAATCGTTACTTTGTACTCCGAATTCGGTAACAAAAGTTAGTTTCTGGTTCGGAGTGTAGTCGATCATCAGAGAAAGATCACTCTGTTCGACGGTGCGGTCGTCATCCGTAACGGCTAGATTACGGCGGTAAGTCAACGCGACGTTTGTCTTAGTGTTAGCTGGGTAGGCGAGGCGACCATCCAAAGTGAGGCGGTTATTTCTTTGGCTGGAGGTGGTATTCGAGTAGTTTCCTACGTCGGTCGAAGTAAGGCCGAAAGCCAGGTCGGCTTCGAGCTTTGGAAACAGATTTTCAGGTAGTATTTGGCCAGTAATGCCGAAGTTGATTCCATCATCTGTATTATCTACAGCTTGGGCAGTCGCTCCTCTATCTGTTTTACGGCTGCGGATCAGGTATTCAGCGTATAAGCCAATTCGCCCCCGAATCAGCTCGCGAGCATGAATACCAGCTGCAAACAACGTGGAGGTATTCGCGTTCTGATATGCTTCTTCCACTCCGGAACTCGAGCGATCATTGTAGCCAAAGCGAGTTCTCAAGCTCAGCTTGTTTCGCAAAACGTAATCCACGTAAGCATTTGCATTGAGGCTCTCGGTGTTCAGTACCTGGTTGGTAAGGTAGCTGGCTCTCATACCGTCGATGTAGGCCACGCTCCAATCGCCAGAGAGACGAGGTCCGCCTGCTCCGAATGGCACTTCGCCATTGATCAGAAATTCGATGTCGTCGGAGTCGTATTGGGTGTTTTCGTCGTAGCGACGAAAGGGCAAAGCCAAGTTTGCACGCAAGTTCATAGCGGCGGTTTCCCGCTCGTACGTAACGGCTGGCGTGAAGGTATAGAAGATGTCGGAAGGGCTTTCCGCGTTTGGCGACACGCGACTGGTGTCGGTGACTTGAGCGGTTCCTTGGAAGGTTAATTCGCCTCCGGCGAAAATTGGTCCGGCCTGGAGAGATGTTCCGGCCATTAGGCATGCCCCTGTAAGGAGCGCGAGTGAAGTGGAAGTCAAGGAGCTCATATATTTGGATTCGTTCAGTTTAAGTGAATGCGTTAGAGAATCTTAGATTGCAAGCTTGGGTTGGAGGATGCGTGTGCAGTGGTGTAGGGGCTAGATCAATGTGGTAGTTATGGCGGTAGATACGAGACCTATGAGCGCTCCGAATACACCGCCCCAGACTACGAGCCAACCAAGGTGTTCCCTAATTAAGTCAGAAAGGATCTGCTTTACTTGAGGGGCGGTAAGCTCGTCTAGCTTACCTTTGACCAATCCCTCGATGACAGGCTGCATTTTTTCGAAAGTGCTATGAGAGTGAGAGAAATCTAGTTTAGCCACGAACTCTTCGAGCCTTTTCCTGAATTCGACTTTGAAGGGATCACGAAGCGGCTCCAAAACTTTGATACCACCAAACATGGAGAGCATTCCGCCGAATTTGGATTCGGCCACCACCTTGAGGAAACCGTCAAACTGTTCGTCGAAATCGATGCTCTTCTCCAAGGTCTCGGGATCGAGTCCGCTATGAAGAGCCGTGTCTGCAAATTTCATGAAATTCTCCTCTGTGAAAAAGCTTTCCATTACGAGCTTGTGGATCGCGGTTTTGAATTGTTCGAAGCGAGCCGCGATAACGCCTGAGCCATAGAGGCCCGGTACTTTTTCGAAAAGCATATGGACGGCTATCCAGTTTGTAATAGCGCCCGCCAAGGCGAAGATGCCCGCGTTGAGCACATAAGGTTGGTACAGCGAGTCGGGCATGTAGATCCCGGCTGCAAGCAGGGCTATGGCGGCTAGATTTGTCGCTAGGCTCTTGTTCATAGGGGCGTAGCAAAACTTGAAATCGCTGCTGGTCGAGTCTTTGAGGAAAGTGAGCTGCTATTTTTCCAGGGTTTCGAATGGAAACCATCGTAATGCCTCTTGAATTTGGCTGTCCCAGTATGACCATTCGTGGGCTCCTGGCCCCTCTCTGAACTCGACTGGAAAGTTGATTGAGCGGCAGTGTCTCAGGAAGTTCCTATTTGCCGGGTATAGGTAGTCTTCGGTTCCGCAACTCTGAAAAAGTTTAGGTATGGGGCGTCCCGAATTCACCAAGGTTGTGGTCAAATGAAACAGATCGTCCTCCGTATCAGTAAAGGGATTGTCCGGACCGAAAATGTGCGGCCATTCGGGGTAGGACTCATCCCTGTGTTCTGCCAGTGCAGAGAGATCTAATGCCCCTGAAAAACTTGCTGCCGCGGCGTACCTTTCTGGGTGACTCAACGCTAATTTAAAGGATCCGTATCCGCCCATGGATAGTCCAGCGACGAAGTTTTGTTCTCTCTCATTGGAAACTCCAAAGTACGCTTTGCATATCTCGGGCAATTCAGAGGCGATGTAATCAAAATATCGATACCCGGAATGAGTGTTTCTATAGAAGCTTCGGTGAACGTCTGGCATGACGACGATGACGTCCAGGTTTTCGACGTACCGCTCAATCGAGCTCTTCCTTAGCCAAGCTGTATGGTTGTCGGACAGGCCATGAAGCAAATAGAGCACTGGACTTTGATGGTCATTACCGAGGAGTCTTTTCGCCTTTTGGCTGAAAACGACGTTAACCTCCGTTGCGAGCCTCAGTGTCTCAGAGAAGAACTTAAAATTCAATAGCGCCATTTCTCAAGGCTTAGAAGCAATGAGTACGTTTTCAATGGCTTATGCCTTAATTTTAAAATTGAGGCGAGAGTGGAGGGCTGATGCCAGAATGTGGAAGATTTCTCTAGGGTCCGTAAGTTCAATTTCAGCTTATTTAGCGGTCAAACCCTATTCACAAATCGCCCTAGTTTTCCCTATAATTGGGCTACGTATATCGCTCTAGATAAAGCTGCGAAGCTGTTTCCTAACTACCGATCCAACTCCCATGCAAATGACCACAACAGTGGCCCAAGACATAGATTTCAATAACGAGGCCAATTCAGGGTACTGGATGAAGGCTTTTTTGGCCTGTATTGAGTCTTTTCCTACACCTGCAAATAAGAGCCGCGGACTTTATTTGTACTTGCGGGGCAATTATGCGGACTTGGAAAAGGCCGCCTCACTCATTGGTTTAGACCCGTTTTTGTCGGTGGAGGTTATCCGATCGGCTAATACGGCAACGTATGGCTGCAGAGGCACCGACTCTCTTCTAGATGCAGTCAACGCTATCGGCTTGGAGCGATTGAGTCGTATCGCTTTGAGAATCTGGCTTAAGAATTTTCTCCCCAGAAGTTTGCGATCTTATTACTTGGATGGAGGTGATTTCGTACATCGCTCAGTGGCTTGCGGCGCTGCCATGCGGTACATGTACCAAGGCGATTCCGGGCTTGCCGAAACTGCTTATGCTGTGGGGCTCCTTCATTCGATCGGAAGGGTGGTTATCGATGAAGCGGTTCGGAGGAGCGGAGATTCAGACATCAAGTTTTGCCAAAGGACGACCCGTACTTTGGCTGAGGCGGAGAAGCGCGAATTCGGAACTACGCACGCAGTGGTTGGAGGTCTTGCTTTGGAGTTTTGGGGGTTCTCCAAGGCGATTTACGAGCCTGTTTCCCAGCAATTCGCCAATGTGACTGACACACGCCTGGCGGATTGGACCCAGAGTCTCGCCATTGCTCGATTCACGGCGGACCGTGTACTCGAAGTTCTCAACGGTCACCAAGACCCACTCAGGGGAGAAGGGCGTGCAGTCTACAAGGGAAAAACTCTGTCAGATATTTACGAATTCACGCTGGCAATGACAGAGCAAGAAATCCTCTCGGACATGAACTAGTCTTGGTAGGCTTCCATGGGTAGACAGGAGCAAACCAGATTTCTATCGCCGAAGACATTGTCTACACGACCCACTGGGGGCCAGTATTTGTATTCGCGAGTCCACTCGGCTGGGAAGGCGGCAAGATCGCGAGAGTAGGGAGATTCCCAGTTCTCGGCTGTTACGCAGGCCGAAGTGTGAGGGGCGTTCTTCAGTGGATTGTCAGTCGCTGACCATTCGCCAGACTCGACCTTCTGCATTTCTTTTTTGATAGAAATTAGAGCGTCGCACAGACGGTCCAATTCGGCGGGAGATTCGCTCTCGGTCGGCTCGATCATCATCGTCCCTGGAACAGGGAACGACATGGTCGGGGCGTGGAAGCCATAATCCATGAGACGCTTCGCGACGTCCTCGACTTCGACGCCCGACTTATCTTTCCAGTCACGGAAATCAATTATGAACTCGTGGGCGACTAATCCTGATTCGCCGCGGTACACTATCTTGTAATCGTTCTCCAATCGTTTCGCCATGTAGTTGGCGTTAAGGATCGCTATTTTGGTAGCCAGCGTGATGCCTTTGGCTCCCATCATGCGAATGTATGCCCATGAGATCGGGAGGATGCTGGCGCTTCCGTATGGGGCTGCTGAAATCGCTCCAATGCGATTTTCACCTTCGATGGAATCACTCAGTTGATGCCCCGGCAAAAAGGGAGTCAAATGCTCTGCCACGCAGATGGGGCCAACTCCGGGACCACCTCCGCCGTGGGGAATGCAGAACGTTTTGTGGAGGTTGAGGTGGCAGACGTCCGCTCCAATTTCTCCCGGGCTTGTGAGGCCACATTGGGCGTTCATATTCGCTCCATCCATATAAACTTGGCCGCCGTTGTCGTGAATGATTTGGCAGATGTCGCGTATTGAAGACTCGAATACTCCGTGCGTAGAGGGATAGGTAACCATTAGCGCGGCGAGATTCTCGGCATGCTGCTCCGCCTTGGCCTTGAGGTTGTCGACGTCTATATTGCCTTTTTCGTCGCAAGCGACAGTCACGACTTTCAGCCCCGCCATAGCAGCACTGGCAGGGTTGGTGCCGTGAGCGGAGAGAGGAATGAGGCAAACGTTTCTGTTTTTGTCGCCTCGATTTTCGTGGTAGGCTCTAATGGCCAGCAAACCGGCGTATTCTCCTTGAGATCCAGCGTTGGGTTGCAAGGAAGTGGAGTGGAAGCCGGTGATCGCTGAAAGCCAGCTTTCGAGCTGCTCAATTAGCTTGAGGTAACCGAGGGTCTGCTCCTTGGGGGCAAATGGATGGATATTTGAAAACTCTGGCCATGTGATCGGGAGCATTTCCGCCGCGGCATTGAGCTTCATCGTGCAGGACCCCAGTGGAATCATAGAAGTCGTTAGCGACAGGTCCCTGTTCTCCAAGCGCTTCAGATAGCGAAGCATTTCCGTTTCGGTGTGGTAGGAGTTGAAAACGGGGTGCGTTAGGTAATTGCACTCGCGATCGAGCGGGCTGGGCCCGGTTTGGTTGAACTTCAAGGCTAGATCGGTAAGTTCGGAGACCGTGACCTCTATTCCGAATATGGAGAGGAGCGTGGATAGTTCCGATGAAGTCGTTGTTTCGTTGAGAGATAGCGATAGGGAGGTAGTGGAAATTTCTCTAAGATTTAGATCCAGATCTCTCGCCTTGTTGATCGCTTGCTGAATTTTATCATCTGAAGCTTCCAGAGTAATAGTGTCGAAACGGATTCCTTCGGCAATGTTGTAACCACTTCCCTCTAGGAGTTGGACAGCAATTTTGGTCAGAAGCTGTATCCGTTTTGCAATTTTTTGTAATCCGATCGGGCCATGGTATACACCGTAGGCGGCAGCTATGTTCGCGAGCAAGGCTTGGGCTGTGCATATATTGCTTGTCGCCTTGTCTCTGCGGATGTGTTGCTCGCGTGTCTGTAGGGCAAGTCGGAGGGCATTGTTTCCGTAACGATCTTTGGATACACCGATCAAACGGCCAGGTATTTTGCGTTTGTAGGCGTCTCTGGTAGCAAAGAATCCTGCGTGTGGTCCACCGAATCCCATGGGCACTCCGAATCGTTGAGCGCTGCCGATTGCGACGTCTGCTCCCAGATCCGCTGGGGACTTAAGGATTGTCAAAGCGAGTAGGTCGGTCGCTACGATCGTGAGGGCTTTGTTTTCCTTGGCCTTTTCTGCGATCGCGGAAAAGTCTCTAGCGAGCCCGTTTACGTCCGGATATTGTAGTAAAACCGCGAATACGCCTTCGAAATCTATTTCGCTATCGATATCAATTATTTCGACATCGATACCCATGGGAGTCGCTCGAGCGGTTGTTACTTCGATTGTTTGGGGGAAGCAGGTACTTGAAATCAGGATCTTTTGCTTCTTGCCTGCCCGACCAACTTGGGAAAAGGCTAAGCCCATCGCTTCTGCAGCAGCAGTACCCTCGTCCAGCAAGGATGCGTTTGAAATTTCGAGGCCGGTCAGGTCTGAGACCATCGTTTGGAAGTTGAGAAGACCTTCAAGTCTACCCTGCGAGATTTCCGGCTGGTAGGGAGTGTATTGGGTGTACCAACCGGGACTTTCCAGAATGCCTCGCTGGATGACTGGTGGAGTAATGGTTGGATAATAGCCTAAGCCGATGTAGCTCGTTTTCACCGAGTTTTGGGCGGCGATTGCTTTGAGCTCCGCCAGCATGTCATGCTCGCCGATAGGTTCCGGCAGAGAGTTCAGCTCAGAGATTCGGATGGAGCTGGGCACGGCTTCGTCGATGAGGGCATCGAGGGAATCGTAACCTAAGGAGGCCGCCATTTTTTCGGCTTCAGCTCCATTCACGCCTAGATGGCGTGGTGCGAATTCGTCTAGCTTGGAGAGCGGATTGAATTGGCTGGTAGCGGAGTCTTTGGACATGGGCGAAGCCTCGATAGGATTTGGCATGGGCGGGAGAGTAGGAGAGAGAGGATGCAAATCAATGCGACAGTTTTGAAAAATGGAAATGAGGTTGCCAAAATCGGTGGATCGGTTGCTTAGGGGAGCATGACCAAGAAGGAAAGAGCGGCCTACGTAGATATCGAGCTAGAGAAACGTTATCCGAATCCTCCGATTCCTTTGGATCATTTTGACGCCTATTCTCTACTGGTGGCCGTTTTGTTGTCCGCCCAGTGCACGGATGAACGCGTCAACAAGGTGACCCCAAGTCTTTGGGCTCTTGCCAAGACTCCGCAGGAGATGAGCCTTCAGGAGCCTGAAACGATTCGGGAAATCATTCGTCCTTGCGGTTTGTCCCCTCGCAAGTCTGTCGCGATTCGCGATCTTTCGAGGATTTTGATCGAAAAGCACGATGGAGTGGTACCGGAGAGTTTCGAAGAGCTGGAGGCCTTACCTGGAGTGGGCCACAAGACTGCTTCGGTTGTCATGTCGCAAATGTTTGGGCACCCGTCATTTCCGGTGGATACACATATTCATAGACTTGCCCAGCGATGGGGCCTCACTTCAGGGAAGAACGTTACCCAAACCGAGCTTGATCTAAAAAAGCTTTTCCCGATCGAGCGGTGGAATCACTTGCACCTGCAAATCATTTATTACGGTCGCGAGTTTTGCACAGCCCGAGGATGCGATGGGACCGTTTGTCCGATATGCAGGGCTTTGTATCCGGATCGCAAACGAGCCAAAGTCACCAAAAAGGCTTGAGTTTCGAGCAATAAAAAAGCTCTCGCGGAAGGGCGAGAGCTTTGGGGAACTTATTGATGCTGTTTTCCGATGCTATTCAGTTGGCTCCCGTGCGACAACCGTGCGGGTGCTGTCGAAGCCGGTAATGGCTTCGTTGATCGAATCAGCCGTCTCACCAGTTGGTTTCACTAGGAGGCCGGAGAGGTTTTCATACCAGCTAACACTACCTCCTAGGAATGCTATGTGTCCACCTTCGTCGTCGTAAGGGTCTGTCGTGGACCATGTCGGCGAGGTCAATTCGCTAATGCGTGTGAAAGCCACTGGAGTGTGGGACGGGTCTGATGTGCGGAGGCCTGTGATGTAGCCGTATGAAAAGTCGCTAGTGCTATATGTGCTAGCCGATAGACCGGTTTCCTCGCTGGTCTGGAGGAATAGGCCACCTGTTCCTTCATTGCGAGACTGCTCGTTAGCGCTGACCCAATTCTGGGGATCGGTCAGCTCTCCCCCGTAGGCTAGAATAGCTGCCACATCGACGATATCATTCGAATCGCCCTCGACTACGCCATCTGAACCCAGTGTCTGGCCGCTACCCACGAACCGTTCTCCGTTTTGAGCGGCAAACAGCTGTGAGGCTTGTACTATATTTCGAAGGTCATTCGAGTCGCTGGTCTTTTTCGCTAAGGTGCGGAATTGTCCGACGGTTGGGAATATTATGGCTCCTAAGATCGCGAGGATGGCGATGACTGTTAGCAACTCAATGAGGGTGAATCCTTGCTTGGCTTTAGATTGCTTAAGCATGACGAGAATTTGTGGGACTTGGTAGTTAGGTCGCTTAGGGGGGTGCTCCCTCCAGAGACGTGATTCTAATGTGGACTATAAACAAAAGTGGAAGTTTCCGATTCTTCAAGCAGCAAGCTTAGTTGGAACGTCTGAGCGGATTTAAAACTATCTCTGTCTCAGGGAAACCATTAAGCTTTTCCTCGGGGAGTGGGTCTGCAAAACTTCCGTCTATCGATTTCTGTTCAGTTTTGGGGTGGGCTTGAGGTCTTCCGGGACGCTTAAGCCATCTAGTGGGCGCTGCAAACATTTTAATTGCCAGAGAAGTCCACCCCAGCAGTTTTCTGACAGCAATGAAGATTTATTTAGACGGACAGTTTGTAGATAAGGAAGACGCCAAGATTTCCGTGTTTGATCACGGCCTCCTCTATGGGGATGGAATTTTCGAGGGGATTCGTATCTACAAGAATTGTGTTTACCGTCTGGATGAGCATCTGGAGCGGCTCGAATATTCTGCCAAAGCAATCTTGCTCAACATGCCTTGGAGCAGAGAGGAGCTCTCGAAACTGGTGTGCGAATCGTGTCGGATAAACGGTCTGAGCGATGGCTACATCAGACTTATTGTCACCAGAGGAGCCGGAAGTCTCGGGCTTTCTCCAAATTCCTGCCCAAAACCGTCCCTGATAATTATCGCTGATAAAATAGCGCTCTATCCAGAAGAGTGTTACACGGAAGGCTTGAAGATCGTCACTGTTCCCACGCGGAGAACCAACGCGGCAGCCCTGAATCCCGGCGTTAAGTCTCTGAATTACCTAAACAACATCATGGCCAAGGTGGAAGCTGCCCAAGCGGGAGCGCTCGAAGCTATCATGCTAAATGATCAGGGCAACGTAGCAGAGTGTACCGGCGACAATATCTTTATTGTGCACAAGGGCGTGATTTTCACCCCACATGCTTCAAATGGTGCTTTGAGGGGAATCACTCGTCAGGCAGTCATCGACATCGCAAGCTCGCAAGGCTACGAAGTGCGCGAGGTGAATCTTACGCGTTACGAAATTTGGAATGCGGACGAATGTTTCCTTACCGGTACCGCTGCAGAATTGATTCCGGTAGTTGGCTTAGATTCGCGAGCCATAGGCGATGGCACCCCCGGGAATGTCACCAAGAAGCTACACGCGGCTTTCCACGAGGAGGTTAGCACCCGAGGCACTATGATTTGATTTTTGGCGGCGGCTGTGGCGGGACCAGAGGGAGTCTTGCAGTAATCGTTCAGTTCAGCTCGTAAATTATTAGGAAATCGCCATGTTTACTTTGAGCAAAGGCGATTCCTAGAGCATTAATGTTGGACAGTATGCTTGCTATCCGGCAAACATGGCATGGCGAATGCATAGCCACCGTGCCACGGCTTGGTGGAACATATTGCCTAGTTAACCAAACCCAAACCAAATTTATTCCCTATGGCGAAGCCTCTGAAGTGCGATGTCTGTAGTGAGCCAGCAACGGTTCATCTCACGCAGATCATCAATAATCAGATTCACAAAATCGACCTCTGCGAAGCGTGCGCGGAGCAAAAAGGCATTACCGACCCAAGCGGCTACTCTCTCGCTGATCTTCTCGTCAAGCCGGACTCTTCCAAATCAGCGGATGCTGCCTCAATCTCGTGCCCAGAATGTGGATGCACCCAACGCGAGTTCAAGAAAACCGGCCGCCTTGGTTGCGCGACTTGCTACGAGACCTTTGAGGCTCTGGTGGGTCCCGCCTTGCTAAACATGCACAAGGGCGATTCTCACAAAGGAAAAGTGCCTCACCGGGCACTAGAGAGAGCTCATTACATTGACCGATTGGATTCTCTGGAGAACGGCTTGAAAGAAGCGATTTCCAGCGAGCGTTACGAGGACGCGGCCAAGATGCGTGACGAAATTATCGAGTTAAAAAAGGCTATGGAAGCGGCCGCAGTCGAGGATTAGCCAGATGTTGATCAAAAGCATATTCGGCGGTAAGTCCGAAATGACGGAGGCGGGATCCAAAAAATGTCCCGTGGTCCTGATGACTCGTATCCGACTCGCTCGAAATCTAGCGGATACTCCCTTTCCCGGTTGGGCCAAAGAGACTCGGCGACGCGAGGTATTAGAGACATGTTTACCCTCAGTCGCCTCGTTAGGCCAGATGAAGCGAGGTATCTCTGCAGAGATTGGAACCCTTTCTGACCTCGAAAGGCAGATACTTGTGGAACGTCATCTGATCAGCCGCGAATTATCGAACAATTCCGACGCCGCTGGCGTGGTCATCAGCAAGGACCAGTCGATTTCGGTGATGATCAACGAAGAGGACCATCTCCGTATCCAGGTTATCAAGTCAGGATACCGGTTCAAGAGTGCATGGAATGCGGTGGACGCCATCGATTCAGCGCTCGAAGAGCAGCTTGATTTCGCGTTTTCTCAAAAGATCGGATACCTGACGGCTTGCCCTACGAACGTGGGTACTGGGATGCGCGCGTCGACTATGATGCATCTGCCGGCCCTTGTTATCTCAAACCAAATGGAAAAAGTGGTCCGCGCCGTTAATCAGCTCGGTATCGCGGTACGTGGTTTGTTTGGCGAAGGCTCTGACGCTAGCGGAAGCATCTTTCAAATATCGAACCAGACCACCTTGGGTGAATCCGAGGAGGAAATCGTTAAGCGGCTTTCTTCGGTACTCCGAACTATCATTGACCAGGAGATGAACGCCCGCGAAAAGATTTTGGAGAAAGACCCACGCAAGCTCTATGATAAGATCGGTCGAGCTTACGGGATTCTGCAGAACAGTCATCTTTTGACCTCTTCGGAGTGCATGAATCTCGCCTCGCTTGTTCGTTTCGGGGTGGATCTTGAGATGTTTCCTGAAAAGACTCGGAACATCGTAGACCGTATGTTCATCGAATGCCAACCAGGGCATGTGCAGTATCACGCTGGCGAAAATATAGAGTCCAACGCGAGAGACGCGTTCCGTGCCGAATACATGCGTAAGCAGTTCGAGAACGTCGCTCGACCACTATTTAACATTCACGAATCGTCCGATAAGGACGATACCCCTCAATCAGATCCCGAACAGGAGGCAGAATAGCTTTATGGAACCAATGAATAACTTCACTCCCCGCGCTCAACAAGTATTGGCCTTGGCGCGTAAGGAGGCAGACCGCTTTCACCACAACTACGTAGGCACGGAGCACATTTTGCTAGGCCTCATCAAGTTAGGTCAGGGTGTGGCCGTCAGCGTTCTTCAAAAAATGGGTCTCGATTTGGAGACAGTTCGCAGCGCGGTTGAAAAGCAAGTTGGGTCCGGCCCTGAAGGCAAGGCAGCGGGAAGCATCCCATACACGCCTCGTGTCAAAAAGGTTTTGGCCCTAGCCGGCAAAGAAGCGAAGGCTCTGAACCACAGCTACGTTGGCACCGAGCACATCCTACTCGGTCTACTACGAGAGGGCGAAGGGGTGGCTGCTCGGGTACTCAAGTCTCTCGACGTAGACATCGAGCGTACCCGCAACGAAATCCTTCGGGAGCTCGATCCGCAATTTTCGGGTGAAACAGACGAAGCCGTTTCGCCAACTCGTTCTCAGGCCCAGGAAGAGAAAAAGGAAGCGAAGACTCCCGCTCTCAAAGCATTTGGTCGCGATCTAACTGAGTTGGCCCGACAAGGTGACTTGGACCCAGTCATCGGACGCAAAAGCGAGATTCGCCGCGTTATCCAAATCCTTTGCCGTCGTACCAAAAACAATCCGGTTTTGATCGGTGAAGCGGGTGTCGGTAAAACAGCGATCGTGGAAGGCTTGGCACTCGAGATCGCCAGCGGCGTCGTTCCAGAGATTCTGGTAGACAAGAAGGTTGTTACCTTGGACTTGGCTCTCATGGTGGCGGGTACTAAGTACCGTGGTCAGTTCGAGGAGCGTATCAAGGCCGTCATGGACGAGATCAAGAGAGCTGGAAACATCATCATTTTCATCGATGAGCTCCACACTATCGTGGGAGCGGGTGCTGCTGAAGGGGCCATGGACGCCTCAAACATCTTCAAGCCGGCGCTATCGAGAGGCGAGTTGCAATGTATCGGAGCGACTACTCTCAACGAATACCGTAAATTTATCGAAAAGGATAGCGCCTTGGATCGCCGCTTCCAAAGCGTGAAGGTTGATGCCCCGAACATCGAAGATACCATTTTGATTCTGAAGGGAATCAGAGGTAAATACGAAGAGCACCACAAAGCTGTATTTACCGATGAGTCTTTGGCTGCGGCTGCCAAGCTTTCAGAACGTTACATTACTTCCCGTTTCTTGCCGGACAAGGCGATCGACGTGATGGACGAGGCTGGTTCGCGAGCTCGCATTGCCTCTTTGAATCGCCCGCCAGAAATCGAAACTCTCGCTAAGCAGGTAGAAGAGGTCTGCGGGAAAAAGGAAGAGGCAATCAGCAAGCAGCACTTTGAAGAGGCCGCGAAGTTCCGAGACGAAGAAAAGCGTCTACGTAAGAAGCAGGAGGACGTCCTCGAAGAGTGGAAAACTAGCCGCGAGGAAAACCGTATCACTATCGGAGAAGACGATATGCTGAAGGTCGTTTCCGATTGGACTGGCGTGCCACTCCAACGGCTCGAAAAGAAAGAGACGGAACGCTTGCTACAGCTCGAAAAGGAACTTCAGGAAACCGTTATTGGCCAAGACGAAGCATGTGTCGCCATATCCAAGGCGCTTCGCCGTAGCAGAGCGGACCTTAAGGATCCGAAGCGTCCGATTGGCTCATTTATGTTCCTCGGCCCAACCGGCGTGGGTAAAACATTCCTCGCCAGAACGCTCGCTGAAAAGATGTTTGGCGACCGGGATGCGATCATCCAAGTCGACATGTCAGAGTACATGGAGAAGTTCTCCGTATCCCGTATGATTGGCTCGCCTCCAGGCTATGTTGGGCACGAAGAAGGCGGTCAGCTTTCGGAACAGGTACGTAGAAAGCCGTACTCGCTGGTCCTATTCGACGAGATAGAAAAAGCTCACCCGGACGTTGTGCAGATCATGCTTCAGATTTTCGAAGAGGGTCACCTCACCGATAGTTTAGGACGCATAATCGACTTCCGCAATACGATCATCATCATGACCACCAACGTGGGTGCGAGCGTGATCCAAAAGCAGACCACGATGGGCTTCGGAGCGGTTACCAATCTTTCCGACGACTTTGACGGTGTTAAGTCGAAGGTCATGGATGAGGCGAAGAAGGCATTTAAGCCGGAATTCCTCAACCGCATCAATGACCTCATCGTCTTCCACAGCTTGGCTCGCCATGATTTGGTCAAGATTGTAGATCTCGAAATCGCAAAGTTGCAAAAGCGCCTCGTTGACAAGGAGATCACTATGACTCTCGACAGCGACGCGAAGGAGCTGCTCATCGACGAAGGTTACGACGAAAAGTACGGAGCCCGCCCGCTTCGTCGTTCGATCGAACGCTTCCTTGAGGATCCTCTCGCTGAAGCTCTCTTGAGCGGTCAGGTACAGGAAGGCGACAGCATCATGGTGATTCGTGATGGCCAGGAGCTGAAGTTCACTAAGATCGCAGACAGCGAGACCGAAGGTGAGGGAGTCTCGAGCGAGTCCGAAAAGTAGGAATCGTTTAGCAGTCACAAATCGTATTTCAGGAAGCCGCGGACTTTTCGAAGTTCGCGGCTTTTTTGTTTACGTGGCAGCGGCCAGATCGTCTCTCGAAAAGTCGTCACTGTGGCTTGAAAGGCGACTTTTGTAGGATTTGCTGAATACATGGCGGCGGTTCCTGCGTATAGTTGAGTTAAGGGCTAGCTGCTCTGAGATTCCAACGACCCAACCCCCGATAACTCGTCCGACTCGCAACGATGAAATTGCCTAAGTCAAAGACACTAATTCCGACGCTGATTACACTGTTGGTCTGTCTGACTGGGGCCTTGGGCTTGCTCTTTGACGTAAGTGAGAGCGAAACCAAGAGCATTTTCGGAGAGGTCAAGAGTGGCAGCGAAGCTAGTGCGGTTCACTCGAAGCGACAAACTCCAGAATCTGAATCTATTCTCGCATCGAAGGTCGACGATCTTGCTAAAATATTAGCTCAAGATAGCGATTGGCAGGATCGATATCCTCGAGGTGAAATATCGAAAAGCGAATGGTTGGACTCGACGGGGCCAGTTTTTAAGAACCGTAGCTTATTAAGAACCGGCTCTGATAGAATTCCATGGGTCGTTTGGGAAGATCGATTTACGGAAGCCGTTGGAGGAGAAATTGTGCAGCTTTCTGCTGTCGTATATATGGCAGACATCTTCCTCATCGATGCGAACCCAGATTTAGTCCATCCCGACGCTTTCGACGAATTCATCCAGGAATTCGGGCTAACTGTGGAAAAGGCTTCGGAGTTGACGGATGTTGTTTGTGTCAAGTTGCCTAGTGAAAGTTTGGATACGTTGGATGGGACGATGAATGCTTTTCAGGCTCGTTTTCCCGGAGCTTCCGTCGAATACGAATTTTTGAATTTTCCGAGCGTAGAGCCCGATGATTGGAGTTCGGCACGCATGTGGGGACTTGATCAAATCAATGCTCTTGATGCGTGGGAGTTTCAAACCGGACCTACCGACGAGAGTGTTGTGGTCGCTGTCATCGATACGGGACTACAAGTCTCTCATCCTGATATAGCTGAAAATGTGTATTCGAATTCCAGATATGTAGGGAATGAATGGGATTTTGTAGACGAAGACTCTGATCCGAATGACGTCGACGGGCACGGGACACATGTAGCGGGAATTGTGGGAGCTGTGGGTAATAATGGATCCGGCTCCGTAGGAGTGAACTGGAACGTTAAAATATTGCCGCTGAAGGTTGGTGATGAGGAAGGGCTAAGGACCTCAGCGATAATCGATGCCCTTGCTTATGTTAGCTCGCTGAAAAGGGCTGGAGTCAATATTGTGGCGACCAACAATTCCTACGGCTCAGGGGGATATAGTTCGATGACCCGCTCGGAGATCTCCAAACATAAGGACCTTGGAGTACTTTTTGTGGCCGCTGCGGGGAATGACGGTATCAACATGGATGCCTCGAGCGACAGCATGGAGTATCCGGCCGGTTACGATTTGGATAATATCATTTCGGTAGCGAGTTCGAACCAAGAAGACGCTTTAAACGCTTCGTCGAACTACGGTAGCGAAAGCGTAGATATTTCGGCTCCGGGGAGCGATATCTATTCACTGTATCCGACTGATTCGTACGAGTTCCTGTCGGGAACTTCTATGGCATCGCCGATGGTCGCTGGAGCTGTTGCTCTTCTTGCTGCGTCCGATCCCACCTTGTCTGCAAGTCAGATCAAAACGCGTTTAATGGAGAGCGCGGATCTTGTCGAAAGCCAGAGTGGGTTCACTGTCAGTGGGAGAAGGTTGAATCTTTTGGCAGCTCTCGATCCAGATTTCTCTGGCCACGAAATCGAAATCTCAAATGTATCGGATTCTATCGTGCTGATTCCTGAAGTAGGAATGACTGCCATGTTTCACGTGGAGGCTCACGGGTCTGCAAATATTTCAGTCAGCATATCAGAAGGTGACAGTGTTGAGTTCGCAGAATTGGCGAACGATGGAAGCTATCGATTTTTAGCGACTGGAGAGGGACAATCTGTGATTCGTTTCGAGTCAGAATTGGGTGGGATTTTGCGTTCGATAGAAAAGACAGTCATTGTCGGGGATGCCTCTTCTGTATCGACCGGGCTGTTACACCATTTCACGTTTGATAGCCAAGGAGCCACTGAAGAGGATTTAGCGGGTGGTAGCGATGGTACGTTGGTCGGTGTCACTAAAGAGTACGACGACTATGGGCAAAGCGTCAGATTTGACAGCTTCACCGATAAGATGTCCTTCGCGGGCCAGTTTTCTGAGCAAGTTACTATAGCTGCGCTAGTTCGGTCTGATAATTTGATTTCGAGCGCCCATCCACGTATTGTGAACATGCCCTTCTACTACTTGTACATTTCGTCGGGAGAGGGTTCGGGCGTGCCGGATGGGAACCGTCAGACTTTGAAGTTCTACTCGGATTTCGAAAATTATGGAGTTTGGAATGCTCCGCCGCGTTCTATTCAAGAAGGCCAGTGGTACTATGTAGTTGGAAGCTTTGACAGCTCAAGCGTCGAGAACACTCCAGCTTTGTACATAAACGGCGGTGCTCAAGTGGTGCGTATGCAGCAGGCTCCATCGGGGAGTATGCTTTCGACGGGAACCACTTCCTATGTTGGCAACAACGCGGCATCAGAGCGCTCGTTTGAGGGAGTGATCGCCGATGTTAGGATATACAATCGGGAATTGAGCTCGACTGAGGTCAGCCAATTAGGGGCCTATTTGGTTCAAAGCAAAGGTGCTAACTTTTTAATATCGGGGGAGGACTCTGTCGGATTGTATGAGCAGACATCCTTTGAGCTTAGGGACTTCAGCTATTACCCCGGAGACGTCGTGGTGGAATGGTATCTTGCAGACGATTCCGTCGGTGAAGTCTCCGAGACGGGAGAGATCCAATTCTACGAGTCCGGTTCGCAATTTGTGTATGCGCAAGTTTCGGATGGTGTCGTGACCCGAGTTTTGCGCAAGCAGGTCGAAGTGGAACTTACGGCTGGCTACTACGAGGGCGAGACTTCCGGAGGAGGACGTGTAGTGGTCTGGGTGGACGATTCTCTCGCGAGCGGTTGGGTATCTATCTTCGACCCTGAAACCGGATTCTATCGATTCGAACAAAGTATAACCATCGATGAGGAGGGGAGCTTTTTGTCAGAAGAAGATTCGAATGGAC
Organism: Pelagicoccus albus; assembly: GCF_014230145.1. Classification (NCBI taxonomy): domain Bacteria; kingdom Pseudomonadati; phylum Verrucomicrobiota; class Opitutia; order Puniceicoccales; family Pelagicoccaceae; genus Pelagicoccus; species Pelagicoccus albus. Next base: position 427,503 of record NZ_JACHVC010000013.1, on the reverse strand, counting down.
AAATCTCCGGTTCGCTCTCTTCGGAGCTAAGCGGCACCGTGGCGTTTTACGGAATTTCGTTTACCGGAACCTTCCATAATGCACCCACTGATGGTTCCGATTTCTTTACCGAATACGAAGGTGGTGTCGTGGGCGTTTTAGGCGATTCGCTTACGCTTTCAGTCTTCAGCGACGAGAGTGTCGTTCTGCTGCGAGAAGGAAATTATCCAGATGTGATAACTGGTGTTTTGGATTCTTCGGGCGGCTTCGTTTCTAGCTCATCCGAGAGTGAAACTATCTCGATCGTTTTCGATTCGGAATCGACAGTTGTGGGAACGTGGGGAGAGCATGACTTGTTTTTGCGGCAGTCTGGAACTGCTGCGGTTTCCTCGTTAATGGCTGGATATTTTGTGGGTGAAACAAGTGGCAGCGGCCTAAATGGGCTTTATGTCGAGTTTGTTCCTCCGGGCGCAGATGCCTCGGAGTACCTCTCAGGCGGGGAGTTGACGTTTGATGAAAACGCCCAACAAGATTCGACGTTTGAGCTCATGCTCGCAGCGGATGGCAGCGCTGAGCGCGTGTCGGCAGGTTCTTGGGAAGAACGTCTAGACTTTCTCGCGTCTTTCGTTTCCTCGGAAGATTCGAAGATATCAGTCAAAGAAGTAGATGAGATTCGAGGTCAGCTCCTGCTCGCAGACGAATCCTATGGGGTGCTTATGTTCGAGGTGACTGGAGAGTATCCGATCGAAATACTGAGCCGTGCTCTCGGTTTTTCATTTGTGAGCGACGGAGCGGAGGATCCAATGGTTTCAATTTACAGACTACAGGATGGGCTGGCTGAACTACTCGGAGCCAATGACGATTGGCAAGATGGAGCTACGGTCACTTCAGCGGGAGAAAGCGTCCAGGGCGCATATTTGAACCTGCTCAGTGGATTCGATGAGCTGAGCCTAGATCCGCTGCCTTCGGACTCCAAGGAATCGGCTTTCCGCGTTTGGCTAAGCCCGGGGCGCTATCTCCTGCGGGTTGAGTTGGCCTCCGGCGACCCCGGTAGTTGCTTGATTGAAGCTTTTGCGCTCTAAAATGAACCTTCTAGTCGGGATTGCATTCTGCGATTCTAGTCCTATGGGTTGCGCTCATGTTCGTAGACGAAACCAGAATAATTGCCCAAGCGGGTGACGGTGGAAACGGTTGTATCAGCTTTCGCCGTGAGAAATACGAGGCCTTTGGCGGCCCTAACGGGGGCGATGGCGGCAAAGGCGGCGATGTAATTCTTGAAGGGACGAACAACGAAAACAACCTCGTCAAATTTAAGTACCAGCAACATTGGAATGCGGAGCGTGGCGGGCACGGACTGGGCTCGGATCGTAATGGGCGCGGAGGCAAGGATGCGGTCCTTTTGGTTCCGCTCGGCACAATTGTGGAGGATAACTCCACTGGCCAAGTGGTAGCGGAAATCTTGGAAGTGGGCCAAAGGGTGCGCATTCTCAAAGGCGGCAATGGAGGCTGGGGAAACGCCAAGTTCAAGAGTTCCATCAACCGCGCTCCACGACGGGCAAATCCAGGAGATCCCGGTGAAGTCGGCGAATTTAAGCTAGTGCTCAAGAGTATTGCGGACGTGGGCCTTGTTGGTTACCCCAACGCCGGTAAGTCCACGCTTACTAACTTGATCACCAACGCTCGGCCGAAGATGGCACCTTATCCGTTTACGACTTTGCATCCTGGAATTGGGGTCATCGAGTATCCGAACCGGTACGCGAGGCTTCAGATGGCGGACATCCCTGGGATAATCGAGGGGGCGAGCGAAAACCGCGGACTGGGGCATCGCTTTCTCCGTCACATCGAACGTTGTTTTGTCCTCACGTTTATTATCGATATGTCAGGCATCGACGAACGCGCTCCTTGGGATGATTTTTCCCAGCTTCTGAAGGAGTTGGGGGCCTATGACGCTTCTCTTTTAGATAAGCCACGCATCGTTCTCGCCAATAAGATGGACGAGGAAATTGCGGTGGAAAATCTAAAAGAATTCAAAAAACGCCATGATGTGGTGGTCCAGCCGATCTCTTGTTTGTCGGAAGAAGGAATCGAAGAATTCAAGGAAGTTCTCTGGGAAAAGGTGGCAGAAGCTAAAGCTAGTGAAAAAGAAACCGAGATAGTGGATAGCGAATCCGCGAACGACGACTCGGAATCACTCTAGCAACATAGTTTCTCCCACCTATTCAATGGCCAGTCTTAAGCCACTAATCATGCGTGCAAACCGCCTACTCGGAGCGAGTCTGGTGGAGCGCGGCCTCGTATCTATCGAGGCGCTAGACGCAGCAAACGAGCGTTTCCTCGAGCTGCTGTCGAATTCGACTGGCGAAATGCGAATCAGCCTGCTCTCCATTTTGACAGGAGAGATCCAAAGCCTGCAAGAGACCAAGCTGATTGAATACCTGGTAGAGGAGGAAGGGCTCGGAATCATCGATGTTCGAAATATGGAGATACCAGAAGAGGTTTCTACTATCACGAACTATGATGAATGCTGGGCCACTTGGACCGTACCATTCGATTTAGTAGAAGACACTAGCTACATCGCGACTGCCTACTATATGAGTCCAGCCGTTCGCGCTTTTTGGGAGCAGAAAATATCGGGCCACATTGTCTGGTTTGCCGCTCCTCAAGAAACGATTTCGGGCTATCTGGAAACTCGAGAGGCAGAGGAGGCCAAAGCGGCGATGATCGCGAGCTAGTGATTCATGGCTCTGGGACGATTACAGTCAGGCATAGTCGACTATCTGCTCGAGCTCAAGTACCTCGACGCAGATCAGTGCGAAGTTATCAAATCGACTCAAGAGGAGCTTAACGGTAGCAGCTTCGATAATTTGCTATTGGCGGATTATCGTATTTCGCCGCACCAACTCAATATCGCCAAGGCGCGAAGCTACGGAGTATCTCCCATAAACGTTAAGCAGATCTCTATCAATCAAGGTACCTGGGAGCTCCTTGACCAAGATTTCTGCTCCAAGAACCAAGTCGTTCCGGTTGCATCTTATGGTCGCTACATTGCGGTAGCATTGGCCAACCCGTTTGAACTCACGGTAACCTCTCGGATTTCCGAGATAAGCAAGAAATCCGTGATCGCTCTACTGGCGCCTGAGGGCGATATCCAGGAAGTCCTCAAGCAGGATCCCAAGCGAGAGGAGACTCATTTTGAAGATGTCGTTGAGGCGGTAGGGCTCGAGTTCGAAGATGGGGAGATCGAGGACTCGGAAGAAGGCCTCGATAGCGAGGAGTCCGCTCCGATTATCCAGCTTTCGAATAGAATTGTTGAAGACGCCTACTACGCTGGGGCTTCTGACATCCATATCGAGCCGCGCGAAAAGGAGTTAGTTGTTCGCTACCGAATCGACGGCGTTTGCCAAGAGAAGTTGAAGCTTCCGCCGAAGGTGTCTGGGTCGCTTGTCGCACGTTTCAAGATCATGTCTAATCTTGATATCGCGGAGCGCAGATTACCGCAGGACGGACGTATCGTTTTCAAGCAATTCACCAAGAAAAACATAGACATCGACTTACGTGTTTCGACTGCTCCGCTAAATCACGGGGAAGGGGTTGTAATGCGTATTCTGGACAAGCAAAAGTCCACGCTGCCTATGCCTGCTCTCGGGTTCTCTGAAGAAAATTTGAGTCGTTACCGGGAAGTGATCAAGCAGCCCTACGGCATGATTCTACACTGCGGGCCTACTGGCTCCGGTAAATCGATGACTTTGTATTCCGCACTGAATGAGATCAATGATCCAAGCTTTGTGATCAGAACTGCGGAAGATCCAATCGAGTATACTTTGAATGGCATCAACCAGATGCAGATGAACCGCCAGATCGGCCTTACGTTTGCCAGCGCTCTTCGCGCGTTTCTACGTCAGGATCCGGACATCATCCTGGTGGGAGAAATTCGTGACCAAGAAACGGCAAACATCGCGGTGGAAGCGGCACTCACGGGTCACTTGCTGATCAGTACGCTGCACACCAATGATGCGCCTAGCACGGTAGCTCGTCTGACGGATATGGGTATCGAGCCCTTTATGATCTCCTCTTCATTGCTTTGCGTCTGTGCCCAACGTCTGATGCGTCGGGTGTGCAAAACGTGTCGCATCCAGTACGAGCCGGAAGGGCGCGAGAAAGAAATTCTGGAAAATGGCATTGGTTGGAGTGGGCCAATTTTTAAGCATAACCCCAAAGGCTGTCCTAGATGCACGAATACAGGCTACAAGGGTCGCGTCGGTATCCACGAGCTAATGACCAGTAGCGAGCAATTGATCGAAGACATCAACAAGGGCAGAGAAACGGCGGATCTGAAGCGTACTGCTGTCGCTGCAGGTATGAAGACTTTGCACCAAGACAGCCTTTTAAAGGTGAAAGATGGCATAACGACCATGGAAGAGGCTCTGGCTACAGTGCCCGTGGACATGTTCTAGGTCTTGCCTCTTGTGCGAATCCGATTCTAGCTTTTCAAAATGAAGGTAGCTTTACCCCTCTTACTCCTTTCGGCTTTGTTTTTGTCGGCCTGTGGAGCGGGTCCAGAGCCGGATCGGCTAGAAGGTGAAGAGCAGGCGACGAAAGTGGTTTACGCTTTCCTGACTGCTTTGCAAAGTGGCGATGAAGAGAAGGCTCTGGCTCTAATCCACAATAAACCCGACTACATCATCAAGGATTTCGAACGGTGTCGTGAGTACTTTTTCGATCGTCAGCCCACTGGTAGAAAGATGCTTGAAGTTGGCCGAGAAACTTACGGGGCTGAGTGGCAAATCTATTTGGATCTACAGCTCAACTACGGTCCGCAGATGAAGCAACTGCACTTCATACTTGGGCCGGGCAACCCCCCGACCGTGAGAGGAGTCACGCCGATTGTACCTGACGATCAGACGGAGCCCGGACCGTTCTCTTCCAATTAGTCCAGAAAGCAGGCCAACCCCACGCTCGTTCAAAGGCATCCTTGCCTTTGGGCGATCTCCATGAACTTGTAGATAAGGTTGGCGACCAAAAAATCGGGGGCATGCTGGCCGGGCTGAGGCGCTAGTTCGACGAAGTCAGCACCGATCAGTTTCCTGCCTTTCAATGCTCGCTCCAGACCATCGATCGCTTGGTACCAATTCAGACCGCCTGGGACTGGAGTACCGGTTGAAGGCATGATCGAAGGGTCGAGGCCGTCCACATCGAAGGTGATAAAGACGTGCTCCGGAAAATCGTCGGGAAGTAGCTGCTCGGGATAACCTTTCCAGTAAAGGTCTGCTGCATCTAGGAAGGTAACGCCGCGCTCCGAACGTCTGTCGGCCTCTTCTTTGCATAACGCCCGAACCCCGATTTGATGAAGAGGAACGCCCAAATCCGTGCATCTTTCCATCACGCTCGCATGGCTGTATAGATTACCTTGATACGCGTATCGAAGATCTGCGTGGGCATCGAATTGGACAATTCCAAAGGGGATCCCCTGTTCTAGGCACGCCTTAACCGGGCCCAACGTCATCGCATGCTCACCGCCAAGTAGAATCGGGCATTTTCCGAGCTCAAGAGACTTTGAAGTGGCTGCTTGGATACGGGCTAACACTTCAGTGGCTTCACCCTGACAATCGACAGCGTCAGCAGTGTAGATTCCTGCGTCACCGGGGAAGCTGCCATCAAGATAATGCTCTAGTTGTACGGAAGAATGCAAAATCGCGTTGGGCCCGTCTGCGGTACCTCCACCGTAAGAAACGCTCGTTTCCCAAGGAACCGGAATGATGTGAAAGGTCGCTTTCTCAGGGGCAGACGGTTCGATGTCGTCTGAATGGAAGGCGGGAGGGTTTTGGTAGGAATTGTTTCCCATAATGAATGGATTGATGTCAAGAGAGGCGGTTTCGGTAATCTTCGTATCCGAATTCTCTGACTACTTGCAGTTCTTTCTTATCTGGATCCCACGTAGCAATTGCCGGGTGTTTGATCCCATTGAAGGTGCTGGTTTTCACCATCGTATAGTGGGCCATATCGAGAAAATATAGCTTGTCGCCCGGAGTGAGCTCTTTCTGGAAGGAGAAATGACCGATCATATCTCCAGCGAGGCAGGATAGTCCTCCAAGGCTGTAAGTGTAGGGAAGTTCGCCAGCTTCTTTGGCCCCTACTATCTCAGGCCTATAAGGCATTTCTAGGACGTCGGGCATGTGGCAAGTCGCCGACAAATCGAGAATGGCTATGGGCGGGGCGTCTTGGATAATGTCAAGAACGGTTGCCACGAGGACACCAGTGTTGATGGCCATCGCTTCACCAGGCTCAAGATAGACTTCCAGATGTGGATACCGCGATTTGAAGGCCTTAAGGATTTTGATCAGTCGTTCGCGATCGTAGGTCGGTGAAGTGATGTGATGTCCCCCGCCAAAATTGACCCATTTCATCTGCGGCAGAAGGTCGCCAAATTTTTCCTCAAAATGTACCAAGGTCCGTTCGAGTGTATCCGAATTCTGCTCGCACATCGTGTGGAAGTGAAGCCCCTCGACTTCGCTGAGATCTTGCCCGTCTAAAGCCTTTCTACGAATGCCGAGTCGTGAACCTGCCACACAAGGATTGTAAATATCTGTCTCTACTTCGCTGTATTCAGGATTTACACGCAAGCCACAGGATACGTGCCTAGCGGAAGACTTTACCGCGTTCAGATGTTTCCGGAATTGTGCGATAGAATTGAAAGAAATATGGTGCGCAAAGCTCAGCACCTCTTGCATGTCAACCTCCGTGAATGCGGGAGCAAAGCAGTGAACTTCCTTACCGAATTCTTGCGCTCCCAACTGCGCTTCCCATGGACCGCTAGCGCAAACCCCGGCCACGTATTCTCGCATAAGGGGAAAAACGCTGTGCATCGCGAAGCCCTTGAGAGCGGCTAGAATCTTACTGCCTGTTTGTTCTTGGACCGACTTGATGAGATCCATGTTGGACCTGAGTCGGCTCAGGTCTACGACATAGCAGGGCGATGGCGTCTCCGGAGGTAGTCCGGGTTCGTAGTGGATGATATGATCCATTTGATAGGATTGGCGATGCGTGGTAACCCAGTTCGGTGAAATGCGAGACGAAAGGTATATGGTTTCGCCTTGCAGGCTGATGCAGGGTTGTAAGTGCGTTTAGACGAGTGGCTCTGGCTTTTTGTCTAGCCAGCTTTCGACCCAAGGTAGGCCTTGGACATTTAGTTGTTCCATGAAGGGATCGGGATCGAATTCTTCTACGTTGAAGACGCCTTTTCCTTTCCACTGATCAGTGAGCATCATCTTGGCTCCGATCATGGCGGGAACGCCGGTCGTGTAGCTGATTGCCTGAGAGTTAACCTCCGCGAAGCAGGCTTCGTGATCGCAGATGTTGTAAAGGTAGTAGTGCTTCCTTTCGCCGTTTTTATGCCCATCCGCCACGACGCCGATGCAGGTGCGGCCCTTGGTCGATTCGCCTAGCGAACCTGGGTCTGGGAGCACTGCTTTGAGGAATTGGAGAGGGATGATTTCTTGGCCGTTGTAGATGACCGGGTCGATACGAGTCATACCTACGTTTTCCAAAACTTTCAGGTGAGTCAGGTACTGCTGCCCGAAAGTCATCCAGAAGCGCATGCGTTTGATGTCTGGAAAATTTTTGGTAAGCGATTCCATTTCTTCATGATACATGAGGTACATGTCCTTGGGGCCGATCCCGTCAGGAAAATCGAATACACGGTGTTCGGAGAGGGGAGGGGTTTCTTTCCACTCGCCATTTTGGAAGTAGCGGCCATTTGCCGTGACTTCTCTGATGTTTATCTCCGGATTAAAATTGGTCGCAAACGCTTTTCCGTGATCCCCCGCATTGCAATCAATGATATCGAGCGTATCGATAGTGTCGAAATGGTGCTTCTTGGCGTAGGCTGTGAAAATGTTGGTTACCCCTGGATCGAATCCGGACCCGAGGAGAGCCATTATCCCCGCTTCCTTGAAGCGATCATGGTAAGCCCATTGCCAATGATACTCAAATTTCGCCTCGTCTCTCGGCTCGTAGTTGGCGGTATCCAGATAGTCCGTACCCGTCTCTAGACAGGCATCCATGATCGCTAGATCTTGGTAGGGCAGAGCTACGTTCAGCACGAGATCAGGCTGGAAGTCCTTTATTAGGGCTACGGTTTCAGAAGTGTTGTCCGCGTCGACTTGAGCGGTATGGATCTCAGAATCAATTTGTTCCGCGATTTTGTCGCAGGAGGATTTCCTGCGGCTTGCGAGGCAGATTTCGCCAAATACGTCGCGGTTCATGGCGCATTTGTGAGCAACTACGCTGCCGACGCCACCAGCGCCGATGATTAGGACTTTCTTACTCATTTGTATTCTCAGTGGGAGGTTTAGGCGGCTGGGCCGCGATATTGCTTCTTTGTGAAATCAGTGGTTGTTTTCAGTCAATGGAAGCCAGGGTTCAAGCGGATATTGGGTGTGGGAACATTATCCTTTGTAACGTTTTCTGGGGTCCGCTTTAGAGCGATCCCTCTACTTCATTTTCATAACCTTGGGTGAAAAAAAACCGCTAGCTGCCGGTTGACCCTATTTACCTTTTGCCTGTGGAGATGCTAAAATGGGACTGTTCTGGCAAACGGTGCCTGCATAGAAACTTAAACGAATTAGAAGGAAGGCAAACAATGGATTTTCCCCCTGTTATCAATCTCGTACGGGCAACTTTCGACGATATGAGCCGTCTGGAGCCTTCAATTAATCCCACAACCACTGCAATTGCTCCTCAGCCTGTAGCGAACACGCCCGGGCTGGATGTTAATCAGGAGAGGCATAGTTCCAGCGATCCAGCGTCGATTGGGACCAGTCCAGTGGGACGAGCGCTTGATGTCGTAGCCTAGAAGCTATTCCAATTTATTATCGTGCAAGGTCACCGGTGATTATAGCCGGTGGCTTTTTTTTAGAAAAGGCGAAGTCATCGAGGCGGGCTGCTCTTGGCTGAAAGCGATTTATCTATGGCCTTTTTCAGGGTTGGACGCTCCAACGGTTTCGTCAGAAAACAGCACATGCCGGCATCAACTGACTGTGCTCGGTCGCTTTCGGCTGACTTGGCGGTCACGGCGATGATTGGCGGGGTTTTTTCTGCGAGCGATTCCCTTATCTTTCGCGCGCACTGGAAGCCATCCATCCCTGGCATTTGTATGTCCATCAGGATAACTTTATAGTTTTTCTTTTCAGTGGTCTCTATGGCCAGATCGCCGTTGCCTACGATGTCGCAGGTGTACCCGATACGACGTAGCATCATGGCTGTCACTTGCTGGTTAATCGGATTGTCTTCCACGAGTAAAACGTCTCTCGGCTCCAAAGCGATGGATGGCGTTTGGGATTCGTCAAAAGGAACGGCAATTTGTGGGTGCAAGTCAGTCTCCACTTCGAGCTGAAAGCTTTCATTTCTGAATTCCCTTGTTTGCTCTTCGCTTGCGGATACCAGTTCTATCGCGAAGGAAAAGGTTGAACCCTGGCCGAGCTCGCTGGAAACCCCGATATTCCCATTCATTTGGGTCACAAGCTTTTTGCAAATGGCCAATCCTAGCCCAGTTCCACCGTATTTACGCGTGTTGGAAGAATCGAGTTGGCTAAAGGTTTTAAAGAGTTCGTCCATGTCTTCCGATGCGATTCCTACGCCTGTATCTTGGACGGTAAAAAGCAGTTGCGGCTTGCTGGTCGAAGATTTTTTCGTTTCCAGACGGATCCTTATTCCTCCTGTTTCTGTAAACTTTAGAGCATTGCCCACCAGATTGATTAGGATTTGTTTTATTCTTATGGAATCTCCGATCGCTACCTCTGGTACTTGGTCTCCAACTTGCGTTTTTAGAGACAGATTCTTTTCTTTGCAGGACTGTATGAATAGGTTGAATACGTCATCAATGATGCTCTTGGGAGAGTAAGGCTCCCTCTCAAACTCGATCTTTCCTGCTTCGATTTTTGAAAAATCCAGGATGTCGGAGATTATCGTAACCAAGGTTTTTCCGCTGGAATGAATTGTGCGTGACATTTGTGCCTGGTCCCTTTCCAAGGGAGTTCCCAAGAGGTTGTCGGCCATTCCTATGATACAGTTGAGCGGAGTCCTTATCTCATGGCTCACCATGGCAAGGAACTCGCTTTTAGCCTTATTGGCCTTTTCCGCCTTTTTCTTAAGTTCTCTTTCGTTGAGGAAGGCCCCGTGTAACTGAATGTTTTTCTCCCGGAGCGCCTTTGTTTGAAGCCGAACTTTCTCTTCTAGCAGAGTTTGGCGTTTCATGAGTTTATTGTGCCTGAAGAGAACGACAACCCAGACTGAAACGACAAAGATGGTAATGTATACGAAGTAGGCGGGCCAAGTCTTGTAGAGTGGAATCCCGATTTGGATGGGCACTGCCGTGGTGGGAGTGAGTTTTGATTCGCCAATCAGTCCCCGGATTTCGAAGGTGAATTTACCACTTGGTATTCTTTCCAAATTGATTAAAGACCCGCTTGTGGGGTCACTCCATTCGTTACTGTATCCATTTAGTCGATATTGATACTTTATTCCTCGCGTCTGTTGGTAGAACGGAGTGGTGAAATGCAGTTGGATACTGTTGTCCGAATGGGCAAGTTTTTGCGGCCAACGTGTGTTTGGAAGATTGTAGTGGTAAAGTAATCCACCAGTAGAGGGGTTGAGAATAGAGACCAGTGATGGGGGAGGGATTTGATGTTCTGATGCGGAGCTCGTGTCATCGATTCGAATCAGTTGACGACTGCTTGTTATCCAGACGACCCCATCTTCCTCGAAAATTATTTCATCCAGCATCGTCGATCCTAGTTTCTCAAAGGGGCTAGGGTCGGGTAAAAATGAGCCATCTTTTTGGAGTCTCAAGACGGTAGGATGCTCCTCGGCCAATACCCATAAATCGCCGCTAGGCGAGAAGGCGGGACGGGTAAGACCTTCGACGGATTCGGGAATCAAGTTGGCTACATCCGTTGCGACGCGAAAACGTCCCGAGTCCCGATCGAATCGAAGCGGCCCCTTGCGGGTCGAAAAGAGAACTTCGTTTTTGTAACGCCAAATAGAGATCCATTGGTCAGAAGTAAGTCCTGATTCTATGCCGTATTCAGAATACTGGTACTTACCTTCTTCGATGTGGATTCTTCCTATTTTGGAAATACCCCGCTCCAACCAAATATCGCCTCGGGCGTCATCCAGTATTTTGTTCGAAAGATCACCTACTTCGATTTCATCCAAGAGTGTCAACCTGTCATCGAGGAGCTCAGTGATATAGAGTTTTTCTACTGTGGATACTGTGAGGATTTGCTTTTCGCCATACGTACTTTTGTGGAGCTTGTAGGCGTCTTTGATATCAAGCAGCTTCTCGGGGGGCTTGTCTGCCTGCAAAAGAAAGATCCCTTGACCAGACGAAGCGAGAACCCTGTCTCCGAGACCCAACATCTTTAGAATTCCGCCACCTTGCAGGGCCTCGAATTTTTTAAACCCGGTCATTTGTCCCGTAGCGGAGTATTCGGCGAGATATAGGCCTCCACTGGAAGCCAGAAGCAAATCGCTTCCTAGTCGCGCCATGTCGAAATAATTCATGGGGACACCAAAACGCTCATCAATGAAGGTCGTGTTCAAGGGACTAAGGATTTGAGCGACTCCATCTGAGAGGCAGACCCAAATACTTTTGTCCGGAGCGATCGCGATCTCTCCGCATTCTCCGAAACGATAGTCTCTCTTTTGATTAATCGTGGTTATTATTTCACCTCTAGAATCAAGCAGGCAAATGCCATCATCGGCGGTCGTCAGGGCTAGAGTCTCTGAGTCGACCCTTTTCATGTCTTTGACCCATTCCCAGGTCGGGTTACTCTCCATACCGTCTGAAATATTCTCGAAGCTCTTGCCGTCGAAGAGAACGAGCCCCCATTTGTTGTGATAAAGCGCAATGCGCCCGTCGGTCCAAGGTGCGCTTGCTTGGAAGCGACCTTCGCCTATGCGAATCGGTGCGAGATCTACCAAGGGGATGAGCTTATCTCCTTCAACTCGTGAAATGGCATTTGAGGAGGCAACAAAGGTTTCATCGTCGACTGTGAAAACGCAGTCGATTCGATCTATTTCCCAGATGGTAGATCCCTTCTGCGGAGACCATCGGACAAGTGTGCTAAGTCCGGAGAAAAAAACGGAGCCTCCGCAGAATTCGATCCGCTTGAAGCCCTCGATTGACGTTTTGTTCTGCTCCTCTTCCGATGAGAGAAACTCAGTTTGATAGCGGCCCTGTTGGTCGGTTTTGAGACGGCCCCAATAACCAATACCCCCTACGTAAAGCCTCCCGTCAGGTCCTTCTCGAACCGACATCATATCTTCGTTTTGCCGCCTTCGACTTACGCTAACTTGATTCCACTCGGTCCCATCGTAGGCGAAAAGTTGTCCATCGCTGGAAAAAAGTATTCGCCCGTTGGTGTCTACTGAAACGAACCGCCCCCCGGAATTTGATCCGATTTCCTCTGTCTCATGTATTTTGAGCTCCGGGAGCCCGAGCTCTTGGCGAGGAGCGGACAGAGCGTCTCGCGTCTGAGTCAAAACCAGCAAAAGTTGAAGCAAGAACAGAAATGCTGCGAGACGCCATCGAGAGGCTATGGTTCCTTTTGCTGGTAAGTAGGGGTCCATTGAGTGCTGGCTGTGATAATGGCACAAGCCTGCCTGATGGGACCAATCCTATGGAGCCGATGGGACGCATGCTGTTGCCACGCCTATCTTTACTGTATTCTCGCAAGCGTCGATCAAGAGAAAATACCGTGTGGAGTACAGTAATTCTGCATGATCAGGAAATCAGTCATTCGACCTTACTCCAAACCTAGCTTTTTGAGTTTTGGAGTGATGACAGCTCGGCAATATGGGTAGCTTTTGTTCAGTTCGTAGTATTCCTGATGGTAGTCTTCGGCTGGGTAAAAGGTGCTCGCTTCGGTTATCTCTGTGACAATTGGATCCGAGAATTTGGAGGCCGCTTTGGCTTTGGAGGCTTCGGCAATCTCTTTTTGGCTCTCATTTTCGTAGTAAATGGCGGATCGGTATTGAGTTCCCACGTCGGCGCCCTGCCGGTTGAGCGTCGTCGGATCGTGAGCCTCCCAGAAAAAATCGATTAGAGCAGCTAGATCTGTGACGGCTGGGTCGAACTTGATCTGAATGACCTCGGCGTGCCCAGTCTTCCCCGTACACACCTCCTTGTAGGAAGGTTTTTTTGTGTGTCCTCCCATGTAGCCGTTTACCGCGCTCTCCACGCCGTCCAGTCGCTGGTAAACTGCTTCCACGCACCAGAAACACCCACCAGCTAAAGTGATTGTTTCCAGGTCTTTTTTATCCGAGTCAGTGTCTTGGGCCATATTGGTTTGAGTCATTAAAATCAGGGCGAAAGTCAATAGGAGTAGATTCTTCATATCAGATTTTTTGGCGGGTGTGTTTCTGTCTACGAGGGGCGAAGGGAGGTACTTATTCCAATAAACGTATGCGGATGGTTTTTCATTGCCACAAATCCGCACTCGGCAAGTCTCACCCGCTTTCCTAATTAGTCCAATTTCGGTATCGGCGATCTAACTACATGAACATACAGCGAATTTCCCTAGAGCAAATCGATATTTATTCGGGCACCCAAACGAGGGTGGCCACCAACGACGAAGCGGTATCCGGCTACGCCGAAGACATGAAGCAAGGGGCTAAGTTTCCTCCGATTACGCTCTACTATGATGGATCGAAATATTACTTGGCGGATGGTTTTCACCGTTTTCTCGCTGCGAAGCGGATAGAGGAGAGGGACATTGAGGCGGAAGTGAGAGAAGGCTCTCGCACGGATGCCCTCGTGGCGGCCCTAGGAGCGAACGCGACTAATGGACTGTACCGCACAAACGCCGATAAGCGCCACGCGGTGGAGATCGCTCTCGAAGAGTGGACCGGTCATTCAAACGCCTACCTCGCCGATATTTGCAAAGTTTCCATTGAGCTCGTCCGGAGAGTCAGGAAATCCATGGGGCTCGATCACCCAGACAAGGTGATTGGCAAGGATGGCAAAAGCTATCCTGCAGGCATCGAAAAGACTGCCCGTCACGGAGGTGAGGAGCGAGAAAAGAATGACGGAAGCTCGGCCGGCGAGGGAGCAGGGTCCGGGGGTGGCGGAGCTCCATCCAAGAAGAATGCGAATTATTCCGACACATCAGGTGGGACACGAAACGAAATCGAGGAAGAAGCCCGAAAGATGATTCGTGACGGCGAGATGGACCCAAGGGAACTGGATACATTGCCAACCGCCATCCCCAACGACTACGCCGTTGCCGCTATCGGAATTTTGGACCGCATGAACAAGTCTGATCCCAAATTTCCCGCTGCTGTCGAACGACTTGAGAAATGGGTCATGCAAAGGAAGGCTGAGCTTCTGGTCGCCACCAGCGGTTCGGGGGAGTAGCCTCACCTCGTTCATCCGCGGCTCTGTAGCGCTTCTTATCGTGGGTGTTAGGAGCTCCTAAAAGGATATTTAGCCGCTTGCCGGAGCTCTCTTTTTTACGTATACTCGAGAATTCGAGCAATGAAATCTATACCGCTAGGGCACACACTCGAGACTGAGCGTCTGATTCTACGAATCTCCTCCAACGAGGAGATCGATTTCGTGTGGGATGCCGTCAACTCCCCAGGGTTTCTGGATGGAATGATGTGGAATAGGCCGGAGTCCAAGGAGGAGCTTCAGCGTTTTTCAGGCAACGCTCAGGCTCGTTGGCTGGCAGGCGATGCGTACACTTTCACGTTTTGCGACCGACTAACGGGAGAGCCGCTGGGGAGAATCTTGGCGGAAAAGCGTTTTTCCAAATGGAATTTTGGCTTCTGGACCCATCCGAAAAAGCAGGGAGCTGGCTATGCGACGGAAGCGTTGTCTGCTATTCTGAGCTTCGGATTTTTAGAGCTCGGAATAAGGGAAGCGACCGCAAGTCATGCCTCATGGAACCTAGCCAGCAAGAAGGTCCTCGAGAACAACGGTTTCCGCTTCAGGATGAGAACGGAAGATGGCTTTGAGCGGGGAGGCGAGTGGATAGCCCTCGATTCCTTGTCTCTTAGCAAGGACCGCTGGTACGAGTCCCACGTCTCATCGCCGTTTGCTGAGGATACGGTCGACGATGTCTCGAATCTCGTTGGCTAGATCGGGAGATAGGTTTTCATTCGGCACCCCGGCTTCGTCGGCATAGGCCTTGGCCTTATCCAAGGCCTCGAATAACTCCTCGTCGGAGATGTCGCTTCTGAATTGAAGATTTTCCAATCCTTCCCCCCGGGACGAAGGAAGTATGAATGGTTCCATCAAGTCTCTGATGGCAGACTCTGGAATGCTCTCCTCGAATATGCCGTAAATGAATCTCCTTATTGTCAGTAGAGCGGCTTTTCTCTCTTCGTCCGAAATGGATGCCCGATCCAGTGGGTCCCCCTCGGCTTCGTAGTAGCGAATCACGCTCATGGCAGGGCTTTGCTCAAGACCCTCCAAAATCATGACCATTTCCTTTATACTGATTTCTCCGGCTTTGAAAGCTTCGGTGACTCTATCTATCTCGGCCTTGAGGGCTTGTTGCTGCTCGAATGGCAGGCCCGATTGCTCGATCTTTTGAACGACCTTGTTCCGAACTTCGTCCGTGATGACTTTTTTGCCTGAGGTAAAGAACCAGTATAAGCCAACTCCAAAAGCGAGAATGATGACTCCAGTAATGCCTAGGCAGCCGATTAGCCAAGGTCTTCGCGATGAGCCGCTCTCTCTTGATTTAGGCGATAAGGGACTGGTTCTTTCTGGCATAAACGAGCGATTTTAGGACGCGTCCTCCCGCCAAGGTCCGGTTATGGCGAGGGTTTGTCCCGGATTGCTCTGAATATTTACGAACAAAGTGCTGCCGTCAGGCGAAAAAGTGCAGCCTGCGAATTCGCTATCAATAATCGCATGGGCGATGTGATAGATCTCACCTTCCGGTGTGATTCCCACAATGGAGCTTTCCAGCCCGCAATCTTCGCAAATGATGATGTCGCCCCAAGGGGCCACGGTCATATTGTCGCAGGCCTGCATGAGCTCTTTGTCGTGGGATTCGATGTAGAGTTCCAGCTTGCCGGGCGCCTCTGCTTCTCTTTCCGTCCCCTCAAGCGGGCTTGGTGTATACTTGAAGATTTGGCCGTATTGTTTCGCTCCGCCATTCGTACAAGCGAAATAGACCGAACCGTCTATATAGAAAATTCCTTCACCCCGGGCGAATCTGGCTGCTCCGGCTTCGAAGCCTCTACGACGCAGGTCGTCTTCGGGATTGTCGATATCCTCCATATCTATCCATTCGACGGATACTTCACTGTTTATGGGAAACTGTTCCGCTTCGACGTCAGGCCAGTTACGGGTGTCTGAAGATGGTTTGCCGACGATGGCGAGGGCTTGGGTTCTACCGCCGTTGTGCAGCTTACCGGGTGTGTTGGGGATGTAGCGGTAGATGAGGGAGTCCAGGCGGTCCTCGGTTTGGTAGACGATACCGGTTTCCGGGGCTACAGCCACAGCCTCGCGATAGAAGCGGCCCATAGGCTTGATTGGCACGGGCAGGGCGAGGCCTATTTCGGCGGTTGCTGGGACTTCGAAAACGTACCCGTGGTCCTTTTCCAATGTTTCTCCCGCTTTGGAAACGTCTTCCTCGCAGGTGAGCCAGGTTCCCCAAGGAGTAGGGCCGCCGGAACAGTTTCTGATCGTGCCCGCGAGGCTGAGCGAGTGTTGCTCCAAGCTTTGTGTTTTGAGATTGTAGATTAGGGTCGTGGTGCCACCGCAACAGTCGCCGCTTCCATGGGCTGGATCGTATTGTTTTTCCAGGTACTGAGGGATTTTTTCCCGATTTCCGAAGAAGGGGCTCTTGGCTTGCTCGTTAGGATCGAGTTCGTGATTTCTCACGAGGATGACGCGATCTTCGTCTAGCGGGAACGCAGCCATACCGTCGTGATCCCCAGGAACGGCGAGGCCGTCGTCCATCAATTCTCCGGTCTTCGAGAAAGAAGTGTAGCTAAATCCTTTTGGCAGCTTGAGCAACTCATCTGGGCCACCGGTCAGAGGTCCGTATCCGACTCTTGCTTTGGCGGACCCGGAGCCTTTTGCGCAGCCAGTCACATAGACTTGCAGCCCGATGAACCCCAAAGAGAGAGCAGTGTTCTTGATGAATTCACGACGAGAATTTGGCTTCATATCTTAGGAGTTGGCTAATCGGTGCTGCCCGCGAGTCGATACCCTTACGGTTACATTTACGTTTCGGAGCTAGATTTGGAGGTTACAGCGAAGGGTTTTATCACCCCAGCGAGGGCCGGCGGGAAGATCCCTTCGATGTATACTCCTTCGTCTCTTGTCTCTTGCTCCCGAATACCTCCGCTTTGATGCAACTTCGAGATGACGTCGTAGCGTTCGTGCGGGATGAGCAATTCGGTCGACTTGTACTTCGCATTAAGGTGGTGGGCGATTGTCTCTTTGAGTTCGGATACTCCTTCGCCCGTGTTAGCGCTGAGATAGAGGGCATCTTTGTGCGTGAACATAAACCGCTCGCGATCGCTTTGGTCTTCTAGGGCATCGATTTTGTTGAAAACCACCAGCATCGGGTTCTTGTCCGCTTCGATCTCTTTCAGTACCTGCATGGTGGTCTCGTAGTGCTTTTCGGCATCTGGATTGGTGACGTCGATGACGTGTATCAACAGGTCTGCTACAACGGCTTCTTCTAGGGTTGCCTTGAACGCTTCCACTAGACGGTGGGGGAGTCGACGCACAAATCCAACTGTATCGGTAACGAGAACATGCTGGCTATTGTCCAATTCTAGACGGCGTGTAGTTGGATCCAGAGTGGCGAATAGTTTGTCCTCCGCTAGGACGTCCGAGTCCGTCATCGTGTTGAGCAGAGAGGATTTTCCGGCATTGGTGTATCCAACGATCGCTACGGTTGGCACGGGCTTGCGTAGTCGTTTGGCGCGTTGCACGTGTCGATGCTGTATAACTTCCTTGAGCTCCTTTTTCGTGATGGCTATGCGATCGCGAATCATACGGGAGTCGGCTTCCAGCTGAGTCTCGCCTTGCCCACGAGCGCCAGTGCCTCCGCCGCGTTGGCGAGACAAGTGGGTCCATGCTCTGCGAAGTCTTGGAAGCGAATATTCCATGCGAGCCAAGGCGACTTGGAGGGCGGCTTCCTTGGTGTGAGCACGTTCGGAGAAAATATCTATGATGATTTCCTGCCGATCGATCACTGCGATCTTTGCTTCCGCTTCCCAGTTACGCTGTTGGGCAGGTGTGAGTTCGTCGTCAAAGATTATAACATCGGCTTCCAGTTCCTTGGCGTGCGCTATGAGCTCTTGCACCTTGCCGGTTCCCAGGAGGAAGGCGGGATGCGCTTTGCGGAGCTTTACGACGACGCGGTCGACTGTCGGGATGTCTAGGTTGGCAGTCAGTTCCTGAAGCTCGTCTAGAAGGCGTTCTGCATCATCGCTCGACATGCGAGGATCCTGAATGCCTACGAGCAAAGCTCGTTGTACTTTTTTTCTATTTTCTTCGAGATCGAACATGTTGTTTGAGTTCCGGGTAACCGGGACGGTTCCGGGAGGTAGGAGCGAGCTTGCTCGCGATTTTAGGTTGAATTTTCGCGAGCAAGCTCGCTCCTACATGAAAAGCAAAAGCCCTGCCTCCGAGTGTCGGAAGCAGGGCCGTGTAATTAGTTATCTGATACGCAGATCACTTACTTGGCACGCTTCTCTTCGATCGCGGCTTGCGCAGCGGAGAGACGAGCTACTGGCACGCGGTAAGGCGAGCAGGATACGTAAGTGAGTCCTGCGTTGTGGCAGAACTTTACTGAAGCTGGATCACCACCGTGTTCACCACAGATGCCGAGCTTCATGCCGGGACGTGTGCCACGACCCTTAGCGATCGCAGTTTCGACGAGCTGGCCAACACCAGTTTGGTCGATCGATGCGAACGGGTTGTACGGAAGGATTTCAACTTCCTTGTACTTGCCGAGGAAGGAGCCAGCGTCGTCGCGAGACATGCCCATAGTTGTTTGGGTCAAGTCGTTAGTACCGAATGAGAAGAACTCAGCGGTCTCAGCGATTTCGTCAGCGGTCAAAGCTCCACGTGGTACTTCGATCATAGTTCCAACGGTGTAAGAGATCTCAACACCCTTGGCTTCCTGAACTTCCTTCGCAACGCGATGTACGATCTCAGTTTGGATATCGAGTTCCTTCTTGAAGCCAACGAGCGGGATCATGACTTCTGGCTTGGCTGGGATGCCCTTCTTCTCGCACTGCGCAGCAGCTTCGAAGATGGCGCGAGCCTGCATCTCTGCGATTTCTGGGTAGCAGATCGCGAGACGGCAGCCACGGAAACCAAGCATTGGGTTGAACTCGTGCAGATCCGCAACACGTTGCATGATCTTCTCAACCTTGATGTCGAGAGTACGAGCGAGATCCATTTGCTGCTCCTTGGTGTGAGGGAGGAACTCGTGGAGTGGTGGGTCTAGAAGACGGATAGTCGCTGGGAGACCCTTCAGAGCGCGGAAGATTCCGGCGAAATCCTTGCGCTGATATGGGAGAAGCTTCTTGAGGGCCTTTTGACGACCTTCGAGGCTGTCTGCCAAGATCATTTCGCGCATGGCGTCGATACGATCGCCTTCGAAGAACATGTGCTCGGTACGAGTCAAACCGATACCTTCAGCGCCAAACGCGATAGCGTTCTTGGTCTGCTCTGGAGTGTCGGCGTTGGTACGGACCTGAAGGCGAGTTGCCTTGGCGCACCATTCCATGAGCTTGATGTAGTTCTGGTACTTCTCGGTCTTCTGGGCAGCCTTCTTGTTGTTGATGAGGCCGTCGATGATTTCTGAAGGAGCAGCCTTGATTTCGCCTGCGTAAACTTCACCAGTGGTTCCGTCGATGGAGAGGTAGTCACCTTCCTTGAAGACGTTCTTACCAACAGTAAGGGTCTTCTTGTCGTAGTCGATCTGGAGTTCGCCAGCGCCACAAACACAAACCTTACCCATCTGGCGGGCAACGAGTGCAGCGTGGGAAGAAACACCACCGCGAGCGGTGAGGATACCTTCCGCAGCGATCATACCACGAAGGTCTTCTGGAGAAGTTTCTACGCGAGTGAGGAGAACCTTTTCGCCGCGAGCTTCTGCGTCAACGGCACGCTCAGCGTTGAAGTAGATCTTACCAGCAGCAGCACCTGGACCGGCAGGGAGACCAACGGAAAGAACCTTAGCCTTCTTGACTTCAGCGAGGTCGAAGATAGGCGCGAGGAGCTGGTCGAGCTGGTCAGCTGGGTTGCGGAGAACTGCAGTTTCCCAGTTGATGAGACGCTCCTTAACCATGTCGATAGAGATCTTCAGAGCGGCAGCAGCGGTGCGCTTACCGTTACGAGTCTGCAGCATGTAGAGCTTGCCTTCCTGGATGGTGAACTCGACGTCCTGTACATCCTTGAAGTGCTTTTCGAGCTTCTTGCGAACCTTGAGCAACTCCTTGAAAGACTTTGGCATTACTTCCTCGAGCTTAGCAACTGGCTCTGGAGTACGAACACCAGCTACCACGTCTTCACCCTGCGCGTTGACGAGGAATTCACCGTAGAATTCGTTTTCGCCGTTGGCTGGGTTACGAGTGAAGGCAACTCCGGAACCGGAAGTCGCGCCAGTGTTTCCGAATACCATGGCCTGAACGTTAACAGCAGTACCCCATTCAGCTGGGATGCCGTACTTCTGGCGGTAAACGATCGCGCGGTCATTCATCCAAGAACCGAATACAGCGCCGGCAGCTCCGCGGAGCTGATCCCAAGGATCTTCTGGGAAGCCTTGTCCAGTGCGGTCCTTAACGAGAGCCTTGAAGCGGCTAACGAGTTCCATCTGGTCTTCAGCTGTGAGCTCGGAGTCGATGATGTCCTTGCCGTAAGTCTCGTGCTTGAATGCGTGGATAACGCCTTCGAATGGCTCTACGTCTTCGTCTGGTCCAGCTTGTACGCCGAGAACAACGTCTCCGTACATCTGGATGAAGCGGCGGTAACAGTCCCAAGCGAAACGTGGGTTGTCAGTAGCCTTAGTGAGTGCTTCAACGGAAGCTTCGTTCAAACCGAGGTTGAGGATGGTATCCATCATACCTGGCATTGAGTCGCGAGCGCCGGAACGAACAGCTACGAGGAGAGGCATACCGGAAGTAGCTCCAAACTTGGTGCCCATTTCCTTTTCCATCTTTTCGATGGCGGCTTCCATCTGAGCCTGGAGGCTTTCAGGATAGGTGCGTCCGTTGTCGTAGAAGTAAGTACAGACTTCAGTGGTGATGGTGAAGCCCGGAGGAACTGGGAGGCCGATGTTGGCCATCTCGGCGAGGTTCGCACCCTTGCCACCGAGGAGGTTTCTCATAGTAGCGTCCCCGTCAGTCTTCTGACCGAAGGAGTAGACGTACTTTACGTTCTTCGCCGCTGCTTTGCGAGGGGCTTTTTTAGCGGCCTTTTTGGCTGGCTTGCGTGCAGCTTTTTTTGCTGCTGTTGCGCGTTTCGCTGTAGTTTTGGATGCCATACTTCGATAGCTTGGGTTATGCGATTTTGTTAATTGAAAGATGCGTAAGTGCGTCTTCCCAGTTTCGAAAAGGGGTTCCTCATAGTGATGGTGCGCTCAGTGTCAACGGGAATGCTCCTTACGAGCGTCATATGGAACGACTTAGCGTGACGATTTGCGATTGCCCGCGGCCATATGCTTGCGCATTAAGGTCCGCTTCGAAGCACCAGGTATGAGCGATTTAGTTCCAGCAAAAGAAACAGAAGAGTCCGATGACGAAATGGATTGGGCCGATGATCCCAAGAAAATGGGATTCTTGGATCACGTGGAAGAATTGCGCTGGACCCTCATCAAACCACTGGCCGTTTTCTTTCTCACTTTTGCCCTAACCATCGTCTTTATCCAGCAGGTCAAAGAGGTTTTGATGTTCCCGCTTAGCGAGAACTACTCAGCGTCGGATTTGGAAACCTTCAATGGCTTAGCGACTCGCAACCCGACTGGCGTATTCACCGCCATGTTACACATTGGTCTGCTTTGCGGGGTTACAGTGGCGTCGCCGGTATTCCTTTTCTACCTCGGAAAATTCCTCTCTCCCGCTCTGACTAAGAAGGAAAAGAAACTCCTTTTGCCCGGCTGCATCAGCGCGTTTTTCCTTTTTATCTTGGGGGCCGCTTTCGCGTTCTTCGCTTTGTTGCCCAAAGCGATCGATGTGACGATGGAGTTCAATCGCATGATGGGGTTCCAGATAATCTGGTCGCCGGATAGCTACTTTGGTTTTATCACTTGGATCGTGCTGGGGATGGGCGTCTCCTTCCAGTTTCCACTTGTCGCAGTGGTTTTGGTTTACCTCGATGTGGTAAGCTTGGAAAAGCTACGCTCGCTGCGAAGAGTCTTGATTGTGGTTTTCTTCATCGCGGCTGCGGTTCTAACGCCACCTGATCCGGTTACCCAGATCATGATGGCCTTGCCGATGATCGTGCTTTACGAGATCTCTTTGATCGTCGCAGGATTCCTCTTACGCAAGCGCAAGAAAGCCGAGGAGGAAGAAGAGCTCGAAGACGTTTAATCGAATCCGAGCCTTTCGCTGACCTCCACGCGAATTAGCGGGCTAAAGCTCCCGCAGGGTTTCGCAAAGAATCTCCGTGGCCTTGTCGATCGCTGCTTGTTCGTGGGTGGTGGAGATGAAGTTGGCCTCGTATTTGGAAGGTGGAAGGTAGACTCCTTTTTCCAGCGCGGAGTGGAAGTACTTATTGAAACGCTCCGTGTCGGTGGCGATGGCGTCGTCGAGTGTCTCGACCGTTTTTTCGCTGAAGTAGACGCAAAACATGGAGCCGACTTGAGGTACTTGTAGCGGGAGGCCGAGATCTTTAGCTGTGTCGATGATAGCTCCAGAAATCTGTTTTCCCATTCGATCAAGCCGTTCGTAGGTATCGCCTTGTCGTAGGAGCTTGAGGGCTGTGATACCAGCTGCCATAGCGAGCGGATTGCCGCTCAAGGTTCCTGCTTGGTAGACCGGACCGAGTGGGGCGAGGTGGTCCATGATCTCGGCTTTGCCGCCGAGAGCTCCGACTGGCAGGCCGCCGCCGATGATTTTTCCAAGCGTGGTTATGTCTGGCTGGATGCCGACATGCTGTTGTACCCCGCCTGCGGATACGCGAAACCCGGTCATGACTTCGTCGAAAATTAGGACTGCTCCGTATTTTGTACACAAAGCCCTGAGGCCTTCGAGGTAGCCGTCTTTCGGGAAGATGAGTCCGATGTTTGCGGGGTAGGGCTCGAGGATTATGCCTGCGATGTCATCGCCATATTTGGCGAATGCCTCTTCGACTTTCGAAAGGTCATTAAAAGGAAGGACGATTGTTTCTTCTGCCAAGCTTTCTGGTATACCCGCCGAGTCCGGTTTGCCGAGCGTGAGAGCTCCAGAACCTGCTGCAATGAGAAGGGAATCGACATGACCGTGGTAGCAGCCGGCGAACTTGATGATCTTGTTTCGCTTCGTGTAACCGCGGGCGAGACGAATAGCCGTCATGGTAGCCTCGGTGCCGGAGTTAACCATGCGAACTTTTTCGACGGATGGGACGAGCTCGATGATAAGCTCCGCCATCTCGACTTCGTAAGGATTCGGTGTACCGAAGCTTGTACCTTTATCAAGGGCTTCGGAGATGGCTTCACGAATGGCTGGATTGTTATGTCCGTGAATAGCGGGACCCCAGGTGCAGACGAAATCGATCAGCTCTTGATCGTCGGCGGTGGTGAGGGTAGCTCCTTCGGCCTTTTTGGTGAAGAAGGGCGTTCCTCCTACGGAACGAAAGGCGCGTACCGGAGAATTGACTCCTCCAGGTATTAGTTTTTGGGCACGGGCGAAAAGGTCGGACGAAATTGTCATCTGTGGAAACGAGGCTTGTTTTTGAAATTTGGATTACGAGACGTAGCGTTGGACGATCGGGATACGGCGACCGACTCCGAATGCGAGTGGAGTAAGTTTTAGACCGGGGGCTGCCTGCTTTCTCTTGTATTCATTGAGATCCACTTTGCGTATCATGTCTTTCACTACGTCTTTATCGTATCCCATCTCGATTAGCTGGCAGGAGGAATATCCTTTTTCGACGTAGCCTTCTAGTATGCCGTCGAGGATGTCGTAAGGTGGCAGGCTGTCCTCGTCTTTCTGATCCGGACGAAGTTCGGCGCTTGGCGGCTTCTCTATGGTGTTGACCGGGATGGTTGGCTTATCGCGATTCATGTAGCGGGCTAGTTCGAAAACCTTCGTTTTGGGGAGGTCGCTAATAACAGCCAGTCCCCCACACATGTCGCCGTATAGGGTGCAATATCCTACCGCGAGTTCGGATTTGTTGCCGGTCGTGAGAAGGAGGGCTCCGAGTTTGTTGGACAAAGCCATCAGTAGTAAACCGCGAGCTCGGGCTTGTATGTTTTCTTCAGTTACATCACGGCCGTATCCCGTGGTCAGCGGGGAGAGCGTATCTTCTGCCGCAGACACGATATCAGCGATCGCTACGGTGTGGAAATTGATCCCCAAGAAATCTGCCAAGTCTTTAGCGTCGCTTTTGGAGTGGTCGCTAGAAATGGCAGAGGGCAGGGAAATGCCGGTAACATTTTCTGGTCCAAGAGCCTTGGCTGCAATCGCCGCAACTACGGCGGAGTCGATGCCGCCCGAAAGTCCGATCAGGGCTTTTTTGAAGCCGGATTTATGAACGTAGTCGCGTAGTCCCAGAACCAAGGCTTCTTCGATGTTTGGCATCAGATCTTGGCGAAATGAAGAAGCTAGCGAAATCTCTTCGCAATCGAGATCCACGATTTTTTGGTCTGCTGCAAAGGCGGCCAAGCCAGCAATGATTTGTCCCGAGGAATCGGATACCATGCTGCGTCCATCGAAAATCAGCTCGTCGTTTCCACCAACTGCGTTGACGTAGACAGTGGGGCATTGGCAGGCTTTGGAAGCTGCGGAGACCAGACCTTCGCGTTGTTCGCCTTTTCCGCCCCAATGCCATGGGCTGGCGGAGAGGTTGATGTGGAGGTCGAGATTTTGCTCCTTCAGGTATTCGACGGGGGCGTGCGGGTAGCGTTCGCGGGAAATGTCGGTGTTGCCCCAGATGTCCTCGCAGATGGTGATACCGATTTTCTTGTCATTCCAATCGAAGACCAACGGTAGGTCTGACGGGTGGAAGTAGCGGTCTTCGTCAAATACATCGTAGGTAGGGAGCAGGCATTTGCGCCCGATTTGCTGGACTTTGCCTTGGTAGCAAAATGCGGCAGCGTTGTAGAAATCGCGACCGGAGGCGGAGGGGTTAGCCTCAACGAAGCCGATTACTGCGGGAGCGTCTCCGATTTGTTGGGCGATAGCTTCCAGGCTTTCGTGTTGGTCCGGCACGAAACGTCGTTTGAAGAGAAGGTCGCGTGGCGGGTAGCCGCAAACGGCAAGTTCTGGAAAGACGACGAGCTCAGCTCCAGAGGCGACGAGCGACTGGTAGGCCTCGAGAATAAGCTTCTGGTTTCCGGCTAGGTCGCCAACGGTGGTGTTAATTTGAGCAAGTCCGATCTTCATTTCCGAAAGTCGAGAGACTGAAACAGGCGTGGCGTAAAGGGCAAGCGCGAGAATTGAGCAGATTCGAGCTGTGGCTGAAATCGTGGCAGCCCATCGAGACGGATTCAGCGAAAACTTATGGATAGACAGTTTCTGGGTTGCTGTCGCGGCGGCTAGTCGGAAGACATTTAGGCAATGGGGTTAGCAAAGTTTATATTGGCGTCGCAATCGCCTCGCCGCAAAGAGCTGCTAGAGCGGATCGGGGCGAGCTTCGATATATTGCCGGCGGATGTTGAGGAGTTCGAAGAAGGGCATGGAGATCCGGAAGGGATGGTGCGTCAAAACGCCCTGCTCAAAGCGACTTGGATCGCCGATCGCCATCCTGATAGATACGTTTTGGGCTCAGATACGACGGTGCACCTCGATGGTCGCGTTCTCGTGAAGCCAGTCGACCTGGCGGACGCCAAGCAGATGCTTCTCAAGCTCGGTGGCCGAACGCATGTGGTGTACACCGGCTTTGCTCTTGTTTGCCGTGACAGGAAAATCGAAGTGGTGGATGGAGCGAGAAGCGAGGTTACCTTCAAGCCCTTGGACGACGGTATTATAGACGAGTACCTGAAAATCGTGAATCCTCTCGATAAAGCCGGCGGCTACGGAATCCAAGAGGGCACGGATTTGATCATCGAATCCTTCAAGGGATCTCACTCAAATATAATGGGGCTGCCATTGGATGAAACAAAGGCCCTTCTGCAGCGTCATAGCTTGCTCTAAGTTTTTCCTCTAATGTCCTTGGCCGCTCCTGAACCCTCCCAAAAACCGCCTTCTCGAAAGAATAAGCAAGGCGATCGCGGATGGCTCAGCGCTGGAGGTTACTCCAAGCGGCAAATCACAGTCGGGGTGCTTGGGACTTTTCTCGGGCACATCTGGCTTTATTTGCTTTTTTCGTCGGGTTTTTTCGAGCCAGGGCCGATTCCTGAATCATCCGATCCGTATCAAGAATTCAGCATCGAGCTCGAAGCTCCGGAAGCTCAGGAACCGGAGCCGGTCTACACCAAAACAAATCCTGATGTTCCCGAAAACGAACCCGACGAGACAAATCGCTTCGGAGCTCGAGACCAGCAGGCTGCCAACGAGGAGGCTCCTGAGGAGATCGATCCGGATAACGAGCCAGCCACGGAATCTGACGACATTATCGAGACGGACGAGTTTCTCACCGGTAGCCTTGTGGAGCCTTTGGTAGCGCCGCCGCCGGCGCCAGAGGCGCAAGAGCAAGAAACTCAGGAGCAGCCGAGGCCGGTTCAGCCACCCTCAACAAACCAGCCTTTGATTCAAGCCTTGGATGCCAGTGGTATGCCCCTGAAAAAGGAGATCCCATTGTTTGGCTCTCAAGAGGATGCAGAAGACGAATCGGGGATTGCCGAGCATAAGTACGACAAGATGGAAGAGGCTCCGACTAACGTGACCGACTTGTTCGAAGGTGAAGAAGAGGAGGGCGAAGAAACGGAGCAGACGGTGGAAAAAAGCCCGCAAGTTTCGCCCAGTGTCGCGGCGCAGCCGACTTTGGAAGCCATTCACACCGCGGAGGGAGTTCCATCGCCCCGTCCTCGCCCCCAGTTGCCGAGAGTCGTTACCTCTCCAGTGCGTAACTCAAACCTTGGAGTCTCCAATATTGGGGTTGTTTCGGCCGATTCCCGTTCTTCCGAACTCGGCGAGTACGCGGACCGACTTTTCGAGACGATTTCTCTCTATTGGAACGATTTGGCCAATCGCAGCGCGGCGGAACTAGATAAGAGCGTGGTCAAGGTGAGGTTTCGCCTGGGCAACGACGGAGCAGTCTTGGATATCGAAATCCTAGAAGGCACCACCGCCAAAGCAGCGGGTATCTATCTGTGCCGGGAGGCAATTCAGCGATCCTCTCCATTTGCTCCTTGGCCGCAAAGCATAGTCGACCTGTACGGCGACTATAAGGACGTTTTTCTGACGTTTAATTATTTCTAAGCCGGTGATCGACGAACGTGAGCCTTTGGTTGTGCTGCTGCACGGCTTGGCGAGAACTTCCCGGTCCATGCGACCAATGGCGAAATATCTAGAGAGGCATGGGTTTAACACGCTTTGCCTTTCGTACCCTTCGACCAAGGCGCCCGTCGAGAAATTGGCCGGGCAAGTGAGGTCAGCCATCCGAGATCAGTGCGGCGGGCGACGGCTACTGCACTTCGTGACTCACTCCATGGGAGGAATCCTTTTGAGGGTGATGCAACGCGATGAACCGATGCCGAATCTGGGTAGGGCCGTAATGTTATGTCCTCCGAACAAGGGGAGCCAGATCGTGGACCGTCTTGGCGGTTGGAGGCTTTTCGGCTGGTTGAATGGTCCTGCGGGACGTCAGCTCGTCACGGGCCCCCTTGGTTTGCCGGAAACCTTGGGAAAGGCGAATTTTGAAGTTGGCGTGCTAGCTGGCAATCGAACGTTTGATCCGATTTTGTCACGACTGCTTCCTGGTGAAAATGACGGGAAGGTCGCTGTTTCGCACATGGAATTGGAGGGGCAGGCTGACTTCAAAATCGTCCCAGCCACGCATACATTCGTCATGTCCAACGGCGAAGCTCAGGCCAACACGCTGGCCTTTTTGAAAAACGGAGCTTTCATCCACCCCTGATAATTATGGCGACGGAATTAGAAATTGAAGAGGTAGATTTTGCAAAGTGGCGGGAGCAAATTCGCTCGGTCCGTTTCACGGTATTTGTAGACGAGCAAAAGGTGCCGGCGGAAATCGAAATGGACGCATGGGATGACAAATCGCGTCACGTTTTGGCTCTGGCGGAAGGCCTGCCCGTGGGTACAGGCCGCCTCCTTCCAGATGGCCACATAGGCCGTTTGGCCGTTCTCAAAGAGTGGCGCGGCAAAAAGGTGGGGCTCGCCTTGATGCAGAGGCTTATGCAGATGGGGCAGGACGCCAATATGCCGGAATTGATCCTTTCGGCTCAAACCCATGCCGCGGAATTTTACAGACGTTTGGGCTTTGTGGCCATGGGAAAGCCTTACCAGGAGGCCGGAATCGAGCATATCGAAATGCGTCGCAAAGCCTGATTTTTTGCTAAATCCGACGACCTTCGCGGTAGGTCATTAGCGGAGATTATCGGTGTTATGGGCCACCTAGCTGCTTAGTTCCTAATTGTTGTAAATTCAGTTCCGGAAGAGCGGGCTAGATGCATTTGGCATTAGGCCTGCTCTTGAGGGTGCACTTTACGATTTTGCTCACTAATGAGCGCGACCCGAGAGCTGATAATATGAAGATAGAAATACCCAGAGACTGCGACCGTCTAGGCGGCGTACAAATTTATGGCCTCCAAAAAGTTTACGAACTCGATAGCGGAGGCAACTTCGGCAAGGAGAACAATACCCACAACAACGTAATCCGAAGCATCCCGTCCGAGGCATTGTACGAACGCCAAAAGAACATGGCGATCGTGGTGCCGGTGAAAAACGAACGGTTGAAGCTTATAGAAGGGGTCCTCGTGGGGATCCCTCATCCGTGTCAGATCATCGTTGTTTCCAATAGCCCGCGTGGCCCAGTGGACCGTTTCCAAATCGAAAAGGAAGCGATTACCAATTTCTGCAAGTTCACCAATAAGCGAGTCACCGTAGTCCACCAGAAAGACGCAGCACTAGCAAAAGCAATTGAGCTCGCCGGTTATGGCGAGCTTCTTGGCGATGACGGTTTGGTTCGTTCCGGTAAGGCGGAAGGTATGATCATGGGTACGCTGCTGGCCCGTTGGTTGAACAACAAGTACATCGGTTTTGTCGATAGCGACAATTACTTCCCGGGAGCGGTGCACGAATATGTGCAAGAGTATGCTGCGGGCTTTGAAATGTTCGACACCGATAGCACCTTCGTCCGCATTTCTTGGAACTCCAAGCCCAAGGTCATGGAGAACTCTCTGTTCTTCGCGAAGTGGGGTCGCAGTTCGGTACATTCTAACAAGACGCTCAATCTTCTGTTGTCTTATTTCAGTGGATACGAGACTGAAGTGGTCAAAACCGGCAATGCTGGAGAACACGCTCTCACTGTAGACTTGGCGTTGAACATTGAATACGCAGCAGGTTACGCGGTAGAGACGCACCACTTCGTTAACATCATAGAAAGCTGGGGAGGTGTATTGCCGCCGAAAGATAATGTAGATCAAAGGGATAAAGTGACTATCTGCCAGATTGAGTCGCGCAATCCGCATTTGCACGAATCTAAGGGAGATGAACACGTCGAAGACATGATCGACGCTTCGCTTTCCGTTATCTATAACTCGCCGCTTTGTCCCGAACTTCTGAAGCGGGAAATAGCGGAAGATCGAGCTAAGAGAATGAATTTAGCTGAGGCGGAACCAATTGCTCCAGTCAAGATCTACAGCAATCTGAACAACCTGAATTTGGATGTGTTCCTCGAGCATTGCGAAGCGGCATTCGCAAGCAATACAGAGTCTCTCTCGCTCGTTTAAATCAATTGAAGCTATTCGATTTATAATTATGCCCCCCGCCTCACAGACTAGCATGATAGCTATATTCACCGACTTGGATGGTACTCTCATCGACTTCGACAACTACTCGAGCGAGCTTGCTCGCCCGTACGTACATCGACTCATCAAGCTCGGCTACCTTGTAATCTTTTGCTCATCCAAAACTTTTGCCGAGCAAAGGGTTCTCCAGGAAGAGATCGATATAGAGATGCCGTGTATTGTTGAAAACGGCAGCGCTATCATCGCTCCTCCCGGATTCTGGAATCCGGAGTTCGTCGATTTTGATGTTGTGGATGGCTGGCAACGCATCGTACTCGGAAAACCCGCGGCGGAAATTAGACAACGTCTCCGCCGCGTTGAGTGCAAGTTTGGGGAGTCGCTCCATGGCTTTAGCTCCATGATGACTGAGGACATCGCGAGTGTAACTGGTTTGGACATTGGTTCCGCTCGACGCGCTCAAAATCGGGAATATAGTGAAACGCTTTCTGCCAAGCTGCCGCAAGATGTCTGGGAAAGTTTGGATTCAGCTTTTGAATACGAAGGCCTAAAGTGTCTGCCCGGTGGACGTTTTCATACAGTGATTGATAGCCAGTCTGACAAAGGCGCTGCTATCCGTAAGTTCGGAGAACTGTGGAAGGCTCAATCAAGCGAGCCTCTTATTTCCTTTGGCCTTGGTGACAGTGAAAACGATCAGGAGCTGCTCGAGAACGTCGATTGGCCGCACTTAGTGAAGCGACCCAACGGATCTTGGGCTGGCTTATCTGGCCGACGAATTGAGCGAGTCAACGGAGTAGGACCGAAAGGTTGGGTTAAGGTAGCAGAGCAGCTGCTGAGCAAGGCGAAGCCGGAGGCGACCGTCTAGGTTTATAATCGAAGCAAAACAAAAGGAGCTAACCGAAATCGGAAAGCTCCTTCACTGCTTTTGGGCTAAGCCGTGATTGGCCATATCAGAATTTGTCTTCCTTTAGGTCTATGCCGCAGGGACAGTCCGAGTCCATTGTTCGCCCTTGAAGTTGCGGGTTCGTTGTATTTCCAAGAAAGCCTAAGTCATAGAGCTTAACCGATTCGAACGCGTCTTTTAGCAGCAACGCTGCGGATGGAGGCGCGTCTCCGTCTTTGTGGGAAGCAGCCGAAACAAATAGAGCTTTTGCCACGCTGCTGGTAAACTCGCTACCTTGCTCGCCTTGGTCCAGGCCGAAGGGGTCCTGGAAGGTGTCGGAGAGTTTTTCGACGGCGCTTGAATAGGTGTATTCATTTTCCTCGCACGCGGTAAGCACGCTTTCGGTGTTTGGGATCTTCAAAAGATCATCGGCGAAGCATGCTGCGTTGTTAGTATCTACAATGATATTCAAGTGACAGGTTCTGAGGTTAGATAAGAAGGTTGCGAGATCCTCGGGGTAGAATTTCTTCTCCGCATCTCTCGATCTGTCTGTGCCTTCGTAAGGGAAGGGCAGGTCTAGGGCCACTTCCTCTCTGTATCCAGTTTTCGAGAGCGTTGTCTCTCCGGTGATGTATACGATGAGCTGTTCGCAGCAGTCATTTAGGTCGACGTGAATGTTCACGATGTTCATCAAACGTCTGATGCCTGCTCCTCGAGGGGATGCTAGGTTCAAGAAATCCACCTGCTCTCCGGTCGCTGGATCTTGCACAAACTGATGTACACTGTAGCCATTTGCTCTCAAGGCTTCGGACATCATCTCAAGGTTTGCGACTGTCTCAGGACTGCTCTCTAGATCCTCGAGATTGTGTATGAGAACCGCGTAGGCGCGCCGTTCGTTTTTGCATTGGTCTGCCATCATGCG
The DNA here is from genome assembly GCF_014230145.1 of Pelagicoccus albus. Lineage (NCBI taxonomy): Bacteria > Pseudomonadati > Verrucomicrobiota > Opitutia > Puniceicoccales > Pelagicoccaceae > Pelagicoccus > Pelagicoccus albus. The sequence goes on along the minus strand of NZ_JACHVC010000013.1, from coordinate 395,669 downwards.
AGGCGGCCAATCACTCGCTTGATATTTCACAATTGATTCGGGACTGCGAGTGGTCGCCGTATCCAGCCAGCTCTCCGCATAGAAAATATGTTCATCAGCGAGAAGGGCTGCCACGTTGGGCCATGCTGGCTGATAGTTGACGGTCGGTAAATGACGAGCCGAAGTCATGCTGAGCTCCGGTTCGAGGTAGCTTAAGAACGCGTAAGCGACCGGGTGGCGAAAATATGCTCCTGGCTCGTAGTCGATCAGGGTAAACCACTCGTACTGCATCGAATGATGGACAGAGTCCGAGTTCAATTCACCGACTGCGTCGTTCTTGTTGAGCAAGTCCCGATAGAGTGTGGCTCGAGCTTCGGGATGCGTTTCCCAGTTTATACCCGAGAGGAAACGCTCTTTGGCTTCCTTTTCGGTCCTTACTTCATCCACTACCGCCGTTTCGGGGGCTGGTTCTTGTCTTTGGTCGCTACAGGCCGATAGGGCAAGAGCCGCCACGGAAAACAGCAGTGACCTACCTGCTAATTTCTTCTTCATGGCTACTCCTGAAGGTAGCTTATTTCATGAGAAAAGTAAAGAAGCTAAGCTAGTCCGAGCTGCCGTATAACTCGAAAAAAAGCGACCTAGCAGGCCGCTTTTGATTAGAATATCTTTTGAGCCTCCTTTTGAAGGCATCCCTCCTAATCCTGACGTTTCAGTTCCTTGAAACCGATGTCGCGGCGAAGGTATTTGGATTTGAAGCTGATTTTGTCGCAGAGGGCGTAAGCTTTTTCAGCGGCATTCTTTAGGTCTGGTCCTAAAGCGGTGACACCAAGGACGCGGCCACCATTTGTGACGACGTTTTTCTCGGAGTCGAACTTGGTGCCGGCGTGAAACACGATCTCGTTTTCTCCGACTTCTGCAGGGAAGTCGATCACTTCGCCTTTGGGGTAGCTTCCGGGATAACCGTCGCTCGCCAAGACAACAACCATGGCGTACTCATCTTTCACTTCCACTTTGAGTTCGGCTAGTTCGCCTTTTGCGGCTGCCAGCATGATTTGAACTGGATCGGTCTTGAGGCGAGTCAGCAGAACCTGAGTTTCTGGATCGCCGAAGCGCGTATTGAATTCGAGAACCTTGGGGCCAGATTTGGTAATCATCAGGCCGATGAATAGCGTGCCACGGAAGTCGATGCCCTCGGCGGCGATGCCTTTGACCGATGGAATCACGATGTCTCGCTCAATCTCCGCCATCAATTCGTCGCTAATCAAATCAGCCGGCGAGTAGGCTCCCATGCCTCCTGTGTTGGGACCAACGTCACCCTCGTAGGCCTGTTTGTGGTCTTGGCTGGTGGGGAGAATCACATAGTCTTCGCCCGAAACGATCACGTGAATGGAAGTCTCCTCGCCGAAGAGGCACTCTTCGATCAAGACCTCTTTGGAGGCTTCGCCAAATGCTGCTCCGTCGATCATGTCTTTTACCGTCTGGGTCGCCTCCTCCAAATCTTGAGCGATGATGACCCCCTTGCCGGCCGCTAATCCGTCCGCTTTCAACACGATCGGCATGGATGCCGTTTGCAGGTAGTCTATGGCGGCAGCTGACTCGGTGAAACTAGCGGCCGCTCCGGTAGGTATCTTGTTTTTGAGAAGTACTTCCTTGGTGAAGTTCTTGGAACCTTCGAGGCGAGCGCCGTCCGCTCTGGGTCCATAGGCGAGGATTCCTTTTTCCTGTAGCTTGTCTACCAAGCCCAATGTGAGCGGAACTTCAGGACCCACCACCACGAAGTTGATCTCTTGATCGGCTGCAAGTTTCGCCAATCCTTCAATGTCGTCGGCCGCGATGTCGACGCATTCGCATTGAGAAGCGATCCCTGGATTTCCCGGGGCAACGATGGTGCGGCTCACCAGAGGACTGTTGACGCATGCGTTGGCGAGAGCGTGTTCGCGTCCGCCGGAACCGACGATGAGGAAAGATAGTTTGGAAGAATCAGCCATGATTTGAGGGTTCGCTTTAACGATTTAAGAGGAAAGCGAGTCTGGTCGGTGGCGTAGAAAGTCAACGTCCGAATACTTGCTCTCGATTTTGGACCGAGGGACTTCTCCTATTTCTTGGATTCGTAGTAACGCTGCATTTCGAAAAAGGCTGCCTTCTTCTCTCCCGATTCGGAGATGAGCCCTTTGCGGTTCCATTCATCTTGGATGTGTGGAAGTTGACGAAGCGGGGAGCGGAAATCCACCAGGATCCAAGGGCACAGGCCGCGGATTTTTTCCACCTTTTCGAACATCTTCAGGTTTTCCTCGTAGAGCCAAAGTTGATACTCCTCAGTCCAGCGAGTTTCCTTTTCGCCATGAAATCCTTGCAAGGCGCCTCCTCCGAATTCGCTTATGACGACCGGCTTCTCGAAAGCGATTTCGTAGCTTTTGCGTTCGCAGGAATCGGGAAGGCCTTGGTACCAGCCGACGTAGTCGTTGAGGCTAACAATGTCCAGAATCTCGGCGATCGGGTCGTTGACGATGTAATGGTCGTGGCGTTCGCCAATGTGGTCGGCGAATTTTTTCAGCGCGGCGCTGAGTAGGCGAGTGTTGTCAATGGATCGGACGTGGGAAGCTACTTCGCGCAAAAAGTGGTTTCGGTCCGGATTATCGCCCGTCTCATTGGCAATGGACCAGACGATGACGCTGGCTCGGTTTTTATCGCGACGGATGAGTTCGGAAAATTGCTGTTTAGCGAAACCAAGCGTGTTCTCGTTTTTCCAATCGATCCCCCAGTAGAGTGGAAGCTCCTCCCATAGAAGGATTCCCATCTCGTCCGCTACGCGAGCCATATGCTCATTGTGCGGGTAGTGGGCGAGGCGTACGAAATTGCAATTCATCTCCTTGGCCCAGCCCAGCAGGAGGCGAGCGTCTTCTTCAGAGTAGGCCCGTCCGCCTCGGATGGGGTTTTCCTCGTGCAGACAAGCCCCTCGCAGGAATATCTCTTCCCCGTTGAGAACCAGCTTCGTGCCGCTGGTTTGGATGCGGCGAAAACCGATCTGCTCTTCAATTTTGTCCTGACCTGATTCTATGGATACACTGTAGCGTTTTGGATTTTCTGGATTCCAAAGCTGCAGTTCTGGAGTCGAGATGAGGAATCGCGCGATTCCGTCTTGGTCGGCTTCTGCGGTTTCGCTCAGGGCGAGCTCCGCGATTTCAAATGAAACGCTTTGACCATTCGTGGCATTGTCCAATTCGACGGTCACCTCTATTTGTTGATCGTTGTCTGGAGCTAGCTGCACACTGTAGTCTTGGATGAAAGTGGCGGGAACCTCCACGAGTCGGACGTCGCGAGTAATGCCTCCATAATTCCACCAATCCGTTACCATACCGGGAATTTTGTCTTCCTCGCGACGGTTGCTCACGCCAACGATTAGGGAATTGCCGGTTGGTTTTAGTTTTCCGCTTACCTCAAAATTGAAGGGCGTAAATCCGCCTTCGTGTTCCCCCAGCTTTTCACCATTCAGGAAGACCTCCGCTCTTTGGGCGACGGCGTCGAAGTAGAGGAACTGCCTAACGCCAGGAGACGTCGCTGGGCTTGGGAAGGTTTTGCGGTACCAGATTGTCCCTTCGAAATAGTAGAGTTTTGGCTTTTGCGTATTCCAGTCTCCGGGGACCCAGATGGAATCTGCGTCGTCGAATGAGTATTCTACACGATCGCTGGGAGACTCCTGCTTTATGTCTTGGGAATAAGGAACGAAGCCACCGCTTCCGGTTTGGTATTGATCGACGTGATACCTCCACTTGCCATTTAGAGATATTTGTTCGCGGGCTTGAATATTGGTGATCAAAGGCTCGGCAGCCTCTGTGGCCAGAAGGCAAATGTGGCAACAGATCAATACGACAAAGGAGACGCTTCGGGGAAAGGGAATCATCAAGCCAAGACAGGCTCTCTATCTTGATTTATCCAGACAAAAAACGACGGTGCATCCCCGGCTTGCTATGAAGATTTAATAGCGAATTCAGTAGATAGTTTCTTGTAATTATTACGAGAAATGGTAATCGTTATTACGTTCTCTGATGGTCCCCTTTTTATCAGGTCAACGAATCTTGAGACGATTCCCGGTATCTGGCTCGTTAACCTGTTTCTTGTTGCTGATTTCCTTTCTGTTGCAGGGATGTGAATCGACTCAAGCCTCGCTAAAAGAACAGGCGGAAGCTGCTCAGGTCCGCAAAATAGACGCCGCTAAGCTGCAGGAACTCTATCGGATCCGAGACGCTGAGATCCGCGCTTGGGATGTGCTCCGGCCGATGATGCTAGAAGCGGGGACCTACCAACTCTCTGAGAGTTTTGGGGATATTGGAGCTGTTTTTACCGCAGAGCACTATTACCCGGAACGTCTTCGAGGCACTGCTCGGCAGTATTCAATTGGCCCATACGTTTCGATTTCCCAAGTTTTCCCAGGCACTGTCGCCGAAGCTGCCGGCTTGATGGAGGGAGATCGGATTTTAGAAGTCAATGGAGACAAGACTCCGCGCTGGAGTTTGGCTGCTCGCTACGCTTCAAGCAGGATCAAAAGGGATTTGGTTCCCGGAAGAGTGAACCGGCTCAAGATCCAACGGAGCGGTCAAATCTTCGAGGTGGAGGTCATTCCTGAAAAGGCTGCCTATTACACTGTCGTTGTTTCTCCAGATGCCCAGTCCGACGTGCGAGCAGATGGAGAAGTTATCTGGTTAAGTCTCAACGGAGTGAAAAACTTGTCGGATCCAACTGAGTTTGCCTACACCTGCGCTTATGCGTTGGCTCAAAACGTGATGCGTCATCCGGAGAAGCGTCGCAAAAACCTCTGGATCGGTCAAACGGCTGACGTAGCAGCTTTGACAGCTGGGATCCCCACAATCTGGATTTTCGGAAACGCGACGGGCAATAACAAGCGGCGAGCACTGCAAATCGAGGCCGATTTAATCGCCCTCTATCTACTGGCCTCGCAAGGAGCCGATCTAAACAAGTACTCAGCCTTTTGGCAGCGTCAGATGCCGCGTTCGCGCCGTACTGGAAAAATGGATGCCAGAGATCTACGCCGCCTAGAAGTGCAGCAACAGATCATTGCCTCGATTGAACGGAAGCGGGACGCGGGCTTGTTTATATTCCCGGAAGAATACCTTTCCGGTGACGCTTCGGAAGTAGCTCTTAACCGTTTTGGTAGAGTGGCTCCGTAAGAGGGGGTTACGCGATTAGCATGTTGGCCCAAGCGTGAACTCTCTTGGGGCGACCGGGACGCCTAGCGCCCCGGCAATTCAAGATTTTAGAGAATCTGAAGGCTCTTTCGGTAGAAGTTGATGATTTCGTCAGGGTTTCCAGAGAAGAGCAGGTGGTCGTTCATCCAAGCAGGCATCCGATTATCGGATACAAGTTTCTCAAATTGTAGCTCGAGGTCTGACCAATATTCGTCGTGGAAGAAGACCAGCGGCACACGCGGACGAATGCCGAGTTTCATGTTGCAGAGCTCGATGCCAATTTCTTCCATGGTTCCAGCTCCTCCCAAATTGAAGATGCAGAAATCAGCTACCTGGAACCATTTTTGGCGATTGTGGCGGTTGGTTTCCTGAAATGTATTGAAAAAGTTGACACCCACTTTCGGAGGTTGGGCTTCAAGTTCGAGGAATGCTGCGCCCGTTAGGCAGCCTTTTTGCTGAGCAACATCGGTCGCCAATCCCATTACTCCCTCGCCGCCGCCGGTGAGGATACCGACGTTGTTTCCGAAGAAATCGATCATGCGCACTACGAGTTCGCTGATGCGGCGCTTCTGCTCCTCGTCCATTTCGAGAGCGGATCCATAGAAGGCGATTATGGTGCAGGCTAGGAAGCGGTCCACCTCCTCCTCTCGGATGAAAAAGCCTTGTCCGTTCTTGTAAGTATGCAGGTACAAATCATTGAGGGAAGGTATATGCCAATACACTTTGAGCCCAAGTTGATCGTATGTCTCGAGGCGGCTGTGCGCGTCGTTGGATAGGAAAAACTCTTGCAGCGGGGTCGCCTTCCGGAAGACTAGGTTTTTGATTTTTAGCTTCCTGATATTGGCTAGGATTTCGATGTGCTCAGCGAGGCTAGGGAAGTAGTCCAATACTAGCGTGTTCGCTTCTGGGTCCCCTTTCCGCAGGGCTTGGCTTACTGTTCGGAATCCGAAATGGCCGTTTACGGAAACGCGTTTTAGCTCTTCTTTAATCGAGTTCTCCGATTCGAAGAGGATGCTCTGGTTCTCGGTTCGAGCGCTTTGACCACGCAAGGAAATCTCGGTAGTGGTCTTAAGTCTTTCGAAATATTGCTTGGGCTTATCGTCGAGCTGACGGTAGATCTTGTCGAGATTGGTGAAGAATACGAGGCGTTTGTCACGCAGGTCGGCTACCTTATTGGGGTCGGCTTGTGGCGCTTTGTAAACTTCGATGGATACGACTGGATTGATAACCGGCTGATCTGAGCGGTTGTATATTTCGAGAATGATTCCAGATCCGAAGGTTTTAACGGGGTCCAGCAAGACGGCTCCGGAATGCAGACCGAAGTTTCCTTCACCTCGATTGAGTACGACGTAGTGTTCCTTGAGATACATGGAGCAACTGGTTAGGATGCCGGATTGCGGATCGATAGAAACCACTGGGAGGTCCTCGCGCTGCTGGACCTTGTCCAAAAAGGTACGGGGCAGGAGACCCTTCACGAGTCTCAGATGATCGAGTTCAGTGACCGTTTTGGGCAACGTGTATTGGACTTTGTGAGGCGTCAGGAATACTCGGCCGAAGCGGTCGATCGAAGTTGTGTTGGGAAGCTTGATACGGTTTTCTTGCAGGGCTTGCCAAATCTCTCCGGAGCTCAATTTGCTGCTTTCTGGAGCGTAGAAGACGCGGCCGGCGGCTGTACCGGGTTCGAGCAGTTTTTCGGCGTAGGGCGCGCAGGGAAAGTCGGTATCGTAGACGAAGGCGACTCCTTGAAGGATGAGCCTATCCTTATTTATCCGCGCGGGGCTAGGCGAATAGATTTCGATTCCGACCCGAGCCAGCGAGCTTCTCTCGCTAAATTGGATTTTGTCCAATCGTTCTGAAACAAATTCTACTTCCTGAGCATCTCTAAGCTTAAAAGTTATGGTCAAATCGATGGTGGATGCATCCTTGCCCTGCTTTATCGTTGTGATAAGCCCGTCGTCGCTGATCCAAAAGGATTCTTCGTTCATATATTTGGTGTACGTCTGTATCGGATTTTGGAGGTTTACAATAGGGCTCAATTCAGTAGGACTGGCAAGCATTGCCCCAAAGTACTTTTCCAGAGGGAAATTTTTAAATTATTGATGTCTAATATTTTATGAGAAAATTTTTAGCAGTAACCGCTCTTGCCGCTATTTCCGTGCCTTGTTTTGGACAATTGGCTGACATGATCGATTTGCCGGAGGATATGGTTGGCAAGGAACCAGAGTACTCCGAGGAAGATCTGCTGCGCTCTTGGGGTTGGCTGTTGGCTGAGCGTTTCAATTTAAAGGGGCTCGAACTGTCTCCACAGGAGATTGAGTGGGTCGCGGAAGGTTTGATTAGCCATGTCGACGGAGAGGATGCTCCGACTGATTTGAGTAAATCGCAGCTTGCTCTGCAAGAGTACTTTGCAAATCGAGAGGCAGAAATTATGAGCCGTCAATTCGAGCAGAATCGACGTGAGGGTGAAGAGTTTTTCGACTCGCTATTTGGAACGCCCGGCATGCTTTCGCTCGGAACCGGACTGTTCTACGAAATTAAAGAAAAGGGGAACGACAAAAGGCCAGGCCCCTCCGATGGCGTTTTGGTTCGCTATGAAGGTCGCTTTCTCGACAACACGGTATTCGACTCCACCGAAGAGAAAGGGCCGATTGCCTTCAATCTGGACGAAGTAATACCCGCTTGGTCGCAGGGCATGCCTTTGATCGGTGAAGGTGGTCGTATCAAACTCTACGTTCCATCGGATCTTGGTTACGGTGACGAAGGTCGCCCCGGAATTCCTCCCGCTTCCACCTTGGTTTTTGATGTGGAATTGTTGAAGGTTATCCGAGCCGGAGAACGTTTGACCGAAACGGGAGAGGTCGTCCCGGCCAATCCGCCAGTTCCTCCCGTAGCCGAGTAGGGCAAGGGAAGGACTCGCTGATCCTTATCGCCGTGAGATTGGCTCTCGTCACGGAAACCTTTCCCCCCGAGGTTAATGGAGTTTCCATGACTTTGGGGCGCCTCTGTCATGGATTGGCAGCGCGTGGGTGGGACCTGCAGGTTACCCGCCCGGTGCAGGAACACGAGGAGGTCGATTCGTTAACGGATAAACCTCCATTTGAAGAGTTTGTCGTGGCTGGGGTGCCTATCCCCGGCTATTCCAGTTTGCGGATGGGCGAACCTGCGGGGTTTAGCCTGCATCGGATGTGGAAGGAAAAGCGGCCAGACGTCGTCCATATCGCGACCGAAGGACCGTTAGGGGTGGCTGCATTGACAGCTGCGAAACTGTTGGGAATTCCAGTCTGTTCCACGTTTCATACTAACTTTGATCAGTATAGCGATCACTACAGCGTTGGTTTCGTACAACGGGCAATGTCGTCTTACCTCAAGACAGTCCACAACCAGTGCGCCCGCACCCTCGCTCCCACGCGACAGATGGCTGAGGAGCTGGCCCAATGCGGATACGCAAATACGGGCGTTTTGTCTCGTGGGGTGGATACGGATCTTTTTTGCCCAACCAAAAGAGACGAGAAATTGCGAGAGACCTGGGGTGTGCCAGAGGGCGGACGAGCCGTTGTCTACGTAGGTCGGATTGCCAAGGAGAAGAATATCGATTTGGTGATGAAGGCTTTCCAGGCTTTAAGCAAAGAGCACCCGCTTGACCGCATGGTTTTGGTAGGAGATGGCCCTGAGCTTGAGCGTTTGAAACGCAAGTATCCGGACGTTTGTTTCGCTGGAATGAGAAAGGGGGAAGACTTGGCCAGGCACTACGCATCTGGTGACCTCTTCCTTTTTGCGAGCGAAACGGAAACCTTCGGTAATGTGGTAACCGAAGCGATGGCCTCCGGGTTAGCGGTTTGCGTCTACGATTATGCAGTGGGCAGAGAATACGTGAGGGACGGAGAAAACGGCGTGGTTGCTCGCTTGGGCGACTCTTGCCAGTTCATTGAAAAGACTCTGGAGCTCGCAGCCCTGGAGTCTGAACAATTAGCCGATTTAAGACAGAATGCCCGAAAGACCGCGGAAGGCATTAGTTGGGAATCCGTAGTGGATTCCTTCGAAGCGTCTCTGAAATCGCTAGTTTGAGCGAAAGCTTCCGCTCGGATATTGCTTTTTTCCGAACAAGAGTGTTGAGGATATCGATACTACGCCATGGAACTCGCCTTCATCGTTAATCCCATATCCGGCAAGCGCTTAAAAGGCCCGCAAAGAGTCGACCTCGTTCGGGCTTTTGCGGACTCCGAAAAGTTGGATGCCGTGGTGTGGCCGACGGAACGCCCTGGCCATGCTCCCGAGCTTGCAAAACAAGCTTTGGCGGCCGGAGCGAAGCGAATTGTCGCAGTCGGAGGGGATGGGACGATCAACGAAATCGGGCGAGTGATTGTCGGTACGAATTGTGAATTTGGACTCGTGCCGATGGGCTCTGGTAACGGTTTGGCCCGTCACATTGGAATCCCGTTAGGCTTCAATAAGGCACTGCGTTTGGCAGCGTCCGGAAGCGCGATCAAGGTAGATACTGGCGAGGCTGATGGTCGTCCGTTTTTCAATGTTATGGGCATAGGCTTCGATGCTGAAGTTGGACGTCGGTTCAACGAAACCGAGGGTCGAGGCTTGCTCAACTATATGAAGGAAGGCTGGAAAGCGTTTCGCGGATATCGCTCCTTGAATTGCAGTATCGAAACGTCGAGCGGAACCAAGGCGCTCAATGCCTATATCGTAGCGGTCGCCAATTCTTCTCAATACGGAAGCAATGCCTTCATTGCTCCGGACGCGTCGATGACGGACGGCAAGCTAAACCTGGTCGCCATTTCGGAGCCGAATTTCCTAAGCTTCTTCATCCTAATTTGGCGTATGTTCAGCAAGAAGCTCTACTACAGTCCCCGCGTTACTCCCATATGCTCCGATAGCTTCACGCTAAGCATGAAGTCGGGCGGTTTTTTTCATGTAGACGGGGAGATTTTCCGCTGCGGTGAGAAACTCACCGTAAAAGCTTGCCCCAAATCGCTTCGTATTGTCGCCATGGCCTGCTGATTTTGGCTGAAATTTTGGCGGTAGCTCGCTTCGATTTTTACGAACGTTTTAATGGTTTTTAACGAAAAAACCGTTGTGAATAACTTGGGAGCAAGTGGTCCAGAGCTATGATCTTGGCTATTTTACGAGAGATAATCGTCATTCTTGCAATAGAGGGCGGAACCTAGCCCGCAAATTTGGCATTGAAACGATTTGGAAAAGGTTTCAGGGCTCGGATCTGGGGTAAAAACCACCCCGGATTAGTAGAAATTTGGCAGTCCCCTCGAGCTGTCATATTTGTAACTAGGGTGTAACAAAAATATGATCTTGTAAGTTGAAGATTATAAGGGACTTAAGGTGAGTTTTTGTTTGATTAAATCGTCTTGGAGCTCTTGCTTTTGCAAACGTGCTTGTTCGTCAGGGTTTCGCCATTTGTAGGATGTCGATCTGTCGTCTCCCGATCGTAACCAAGTTTGTAACGCAAAAAGGCGGAGTTTTGCCTGTCTTTGTTTTCGCGAGGTAAGGTCAACACCTTATGTCAAATGTAAAAAACAGGGTTCCCAAAAGGCAGTGGAATAACTTGTGAAGAACATTGGAGTTTTTTGCTTGTGTAAAAAAACAAAGGGCGCATCGCGGGCCTCAGAACTTGCTTGATCACTTGGTCCGCGTTTGAGTCCCGTCCAACTATGAAAATTGGAATAGTAGGCTCGGGAGCTATAGGGCTTTATTATGGCGCTTTGCTGCAAAATGCTGGACAGGAAGTCGCATTTTTGATGCGCAGCGACTTGGAGAAGGCCAAGAAAACAGGCATCCGGGTGGTATCGGGTACCGGCGAGCTGCATTTGTCGGAGGTTCAGGTAAGTGGCGAGGCTTCAGAAATTGGCATCTGCGATTTGGTGATCGTCTCAATCAAAGCTACTGCGAATTCGATTCTTGAGAATGTTCTACCTCCTCTAGTCGGTCAGGAAACTAAGCTGCTCACCCTGCAAAACGGTCTCGGGAACGATCGGCTGCTCGCTGAACTTTTCCCTCGTAATCAAATTTTCGGGGGACTCTGTTTCGTTTGTCTAAACCGGACAGCTCCCGCCGTAGTAGAAAATTTTATGCCGGGCTCCGTGAGTATTGGCCCGGAAAAGGCCGAGAACGGTGAAGCAGCCAAGGAGCTCGTCGCTCTATTCAGCGAAGCGGGGGTAAAAACTCGTTTCGAGCCGAACTTGCAACTCGTGCAATGGAAGAAGCTGGTTTGGAACGTGCCGTTTAACGGGCTCGCTGTAGCGGCGGGTGGAGTGACGACGGATGTCATCGTCGGGTCAGAATCACTTTGCGAAGAAGCCCGTGGCTTGATGCGCGAGATTATAGCTGCAGCGGAGGCCTTAGGCTTCGAGTTCCAGGAAGGATTTGTTGAATACCAGATCAAGCTTACTCGTGGTATGACAGCATATCGCCCATCCAGCATGATCGACTACGTGGAAGGGCGACCAGTGGAAGTGGAAGCCATTTGGGGCGAACCGCTCCGTCAGGCCGAGGCGGCAGGCGTGGCGATGCCCAAGCTCGAAATGCTTTACGCTATATTGAAGCAAATCTGCCGCCGATAAATTTTGGCGACAGGCTTTTCGCCTCCTAGAGCGGCTTATCGAAAGTGAGCAGCTCGCGGATTTCAGGGATGTCCCGAATCACCTGTGATGGCATTGGGCCCACTCCCACGTAGCGCAGGTTTGGCAGCTGCTCTGGCCATTCTTCGCCATAGTAGGCGGAGTCGAGCAGGGCGCGCATCATGCCAGCGATGTAGGCTTTGGCCTCGGCGGGCAGTTCTCCGAAACTGCGGCATTTGGAAATGTCCTGCGTCCAGCCGGCGTATTCCTGGTAGATCGGCTTGAGTGTTTTGCGGAAGGCTTCGCTTCGGGGAACGTGGTGGTAGCGTTTTCCATCAGCGTCTTCGTAGGCGACGCAAATCTTCAGATTTCCATTCCAGTCTCCTGAGTGGGTGAGGGCGTCGATCTTGTTGATCATCAGATCGTCGAAGCCGCCGTAGCGAAGGGTGTCTCCTTTTTCGACTGCGTCGTACCAGCCGACCATGCGTTGGCGGCCTGTGGATACTCCAAACTCGAGTCGACGCAGGATAACAAAAAGCGGATGCTCCGGATCTTCTTCGGTGATGAAGACGTGAGTGCCGACCTTAGTGTCGTAGGCCTTGGCGACACCAAAAACGTGCAAAGGCTGTACAGGTTGGCAGGCGGAATTGAAGAATTCGGCCGCGTAGGTGTGGGAGGCGGAAACGTTTGGCGAGAAGCCTTGGCGCTTGTCCAGCCAGTAAGCTTGGCCGTACTCGCCGATGACGTAGCGATCCGAGTTTTGGGCTCCCCGGACCAATTCACGTACGTCGACGATTTTGTCGGCTAGCTTGGCAGCGGCTTCCCAGTAGATTTCCACGATCTTTTCCGCATCTAGCGAGAATGCGGATGCTCCCTTGAATACGGTGAAGTCGAATTCGCTCTCAGGGAACAGTCCGACTTTGATGGCTTCCTCGTTGGCGCGAGTTTCCGCAGTGGTAAGGATCTCGAAAAACTCGTTCCAAGCTTCTTCGGATACTTGGCAAACGTGCTGGATAACGCGGCAGGCGCGGTCTGCTCTCTGGGCAACCTTCTTAGCGTATTTCTCGCGGTCGCCGAGGAAGTCGGAGTAGGTAATTTGGAATTGGCCCACTTCGTCGAGGTAGGCCGGAGTGATGCCTCGTCCCGTGCTGCCGCGCGGCTCTTCGTTGATGATATTGACGCGGTACCATTCCCAAGCGAGGTCCAGCAAGCGGTGAATCACGTCGGAGACCATGCAACGCTCGTCGATAGCGAGGCGTTCGGTTACGCGGTAGCCCTTGTGGTCGACGGGAACGAGCTCCCAGAGGAATTTGCGAGGGTCGGCCACTACGCCAGATCCGATGGCCAGAGATTCGACGGATTGGTCCACTACGCCGGCCGGGAGAAGGTTGAGTTTCAAGCCGCCTGCTGTATGGCCGGAATTGGCTCCGCCGTTCACCTTGAGGACGACCTGTACAGGTGCGTCGACGCCAGTTTTTTCGCGTAGTTCTTCGACGACTTCAGAGATGAGACGACCTTTTCCCTCGTCTCCCATGCTGATGCCGCAGTCGGCGATGAATTTGCTTTTGTACTCTGTTAGGGCCATTTTCTTTGTCGGCTTTGGGTTCTGGACCAAAGCCGCGAGAAAATGCACAGAATTGCCGTGGAGATCGAGCAAAACTTCCCGCTAATTGCGCTAAGCCCCTCATCGCGGAGGATGCTCCGGCTCGAGGTAGCGGCAGAATCTTTCTGCGGTAAATGAATTGTTAAGAACGGGGGTGGGGCATGTTGGGTGCTACGTAGGGCGGGTTATCTCCCCACCATGCGAAATTTGCCTAGTTCACTTCGATGGCTCATTGCCACTTGCTTCCTCCTCGGCGGAGGGTTCGGCGTGCTGTTGGCAAACGAGGAAGCTTCCGAAGAAGAAACTGTTTCGGAGGTGGTGAAGGAACTGGTTTTCATTGAGCAGCACCTTGCGGAGGATGGCGTGTTGGATGGGATAGAGTCGCCGTACGACGTTCAGGTTTCACCGGACGGGGGGCATGTTTATGTGGCTTCCTTGAAAAACGATGCCATCGCCTACTTCGGTCGAGATCAGGAGAACGGTGAGCTTTCTTACCTCGGGTATGTTTCGCAGTCGGATATCGGAGAAGACACCTTAAACGGTGTTAGGTCCTTAGCCATCAGCCCAGACGGATCTTTCCTCTACGGTGTGTCTATGTTTTCGAACGATATTGCCGCCTTTTCGCGTGATGACTCTACGGGGGCTCTGAGCCTGATTGGATCGATCTATGATACGGATGGTGGCGTGGACGGGCTTGACGGTGGACGATCCGTCGCGATTTCGCCGGATGGAAAAAATCTCTACGTCGCCGCCTACGACGACAGCAAGGTTAGCGTTTTTAGTCGAGATGGTACCACTGGAGCCATCGGTTTTCTCGCGGTTTACGAAGAAGGAGACCAAGATGTGGAGGAACTCTCTCAGCCGCATGCGATTAGTGTGAGCCCTGATGGGAAACATGTTTACGTGGCCCTTTGGAAAAACGAAATCGTGGTTTTCGAGCGAAATTCATCCACCGGCCTTTTGAGTTACGTATCCAAATTGAGCTACCTAGAAGGGGAGTCTAAAACGCTCTCGCCGCGCGATCTGGCGTTCAGTCCCGACGGTGCGTTCGCTTATGTCGTATCCTCCAACAATGATGCCCTCAGCGTGTTTTCGCGAGACTCGGAAACGGGCGAACTGACTCTGGAAGAAACTGTTTTCAATAACGAGGGCGGCGTCATCGACTTGGATGGGCCGCACGCTCTCTCCATTAGCTCCGACGGAAAATACGTCTACGTGGCGGCATTTAGTAGCGACTCAGTCACTTCTTTCGAACGTGATTCGACTACAGGCCTGGTGAGCTATTACCAGAGTATTTCGGCTGAAGCGGAGGACACCTGGGATATGAACGGTCCCATTTCTATAGGCACGAGTCCGGATGGTGAACATGTTTACGTGGGCTCCGGATCCGGCACGCATTCGGTGGTAACGTTTCGTAGGGAGTCGCTTGTCGATCCTCCGGAGTTTGTTGTTCAGCCTGTGGCGGTCGAAATCGAAGAAGGGGAAGATGCCGCTTTTTACGCCTTGGCTCAGGGCGTAGAGCTTAGCTACCAGTGGATGAAAAATGGGTCAGTGCTTTCGGGAAAAACTTTGCCTGTGTTGAGCCTACCGGCGGTATCCAGTTCTGAAGACGGGGTGGAATACAGTGTAAAGGTGAGCAACGCGGGCGGAAGCGTAACCAGTGGTTCAGTCGGTTTGACGGTTCTCCCGCCAATCGTGGTGGAAGCTCCTGAGGATTTGACCGCTTTAAATATTTCGAGCAGCTCGGCCCAATTGGCTTGGAAGGACCTTAGCGACAACGAAACTAGTTTCGAGCTGCAGAGGAGAACTTCAGGTGGCGAATTCACGAGTATAGGCACTGCCTCGGAAAACCAAACGGGGTATGAGGATGACACCCTTGATGCCTCGACCAAATACTTCTACCGATTGCGAGCCAAGCGTTTGACCAATGTCTCGCTTTGGTCGAACGACGCCGTGATTGAGTCTTATGACGACGTTCCGCAGCCGCCTGTTAATCTGCAGGTGAAGGAGCAAACCTATAACAAAGTTCTGCTCGCTTGGTCGGATCGATCTGCGGTGGAAGACGGATTTCTTATCTATCGCCGAATCGATGATCTGGGGTCCACTTGGGAATTGGTAGATACGATAGACAAGGATGCTACTCGCTACGAAGATCGAGCGGTGGTAGCGGACGCCACCTACGCATATCGTATTCTGGCATTTAACGAATCAGGAAATTCCGAATACAGTAATTCAGTCGTCGCGATTACAGGTTCCAATCCGGTTGATACTATAAGTCCTGTTTCGAGAGTGATTCCCGCTGAGGAAATACGTGGCTACTCGATAAGCGTAAGTTCTTCAGATGATTGGGAAGCTGTTTCGAATGTGGATTGGCTTATCGTTACGAGTCCGACCGATGGGGAAGGCACCGAAAACGAAGGTGTAGTCTATCGTTCAAGGTTGAACGAATCCCAGGATGAGAGGACTGGTGAAATCGTTGTGGGCGGTATTGAACATACGGTTACGCAGGAAGGTTCGCCACCCTTTCTCAAGGTGAATCCGTCGAAGGTCGAAAAGGACGCTTCCGAGGGAATCGCATTGATCGAAATTTCGGCGAATGTGGATTGGGCGGTCTCAGAGTCTTCAGAATGGGTATCCATTTCTTCCGGACAATCGGGAGAGGGTAGTGGCGTCGTGTCATTGCATTTGGATGAAAATCGCAGTTTCGAAAATCGCTTTGCTGAATTGGAGATAACGTCTAGCGATCCCACGATCGCTGATCGTTCTTACACCGTAGAGCAGGCGGGCAATGTTGAGATCTTTGAGGTCACTGTTTCCGAGAGCAGCTTTACCAGTTCTGGTGGTAATGGATCGGTCACGGTATCCAGTAATATCGCATGGAATGCCTCCTCTTCCGTCTCTTGGCTGTCTCTCGAGTCTGAGCTGAGTGGGGAGGGTGATGGAGAGTTTACTTTTATTTTGGAGGAGAATGCAGAGGAAACGCCGCGATCCGCGGATATCGTGGTCAATGATACTGCGATCACGATAACGCAGGAAGCGGTGCTCGTCTCCGACGTGGAAGCTCCTGAATGGGTTCGAGTCACAGTAGGTCCTCTCGGGGCTGAACTCGTTTGGACGGATCTTTCCGAAACTGAGTCCGGTTTCCGCATCCGACGCTCGATCGTCGGCTCAGAAAGGGTTGTTGATGTCGTAGAACTCGAAGCGGACACGACCAGCTATTTTGACCGAGACGCGCCTCGTGGCGAAACGGTGGAATATCGACTCGTTTCTTTTGATGGCATCGGGGAGTCTGACGAAGTACTAGCGACCAGCGAGCAGATCCCTAGCGCGAACTTAACCGCAGTCGCACTGCGTGTAGAAAGCTCGGGCTACGGCACAGGGTTTTTCGCTGGATTTGATTTGGCGGGTAAGGGCGAGATGGGAATGCAATACGCGGGGAAGGGCACTGCTTTTCAGAAGCTTGATTTCGGGAAGAAACATCCAAGTGGTCGCTATGAAATGGATACGGATGGAAACGAATTTCGGTACGCGGGTTCGGTAAGCAATCAGGATTGGGAGAGCTATTTCTCGATGCGGACTGCCGATGCTGAGTTGTCTTTTTCCAGCTCCGCCGATCGGCTCGAATATGCAGCCTGGAGTCTCGATTCTAGTACAGCCTACTCCCGGGGAGGACGAGTTTTAGGGGAACTCTTGAATAGCGAATCTGCCATCGTTTTTGGCTTCGAAATCGAGGGTGAGATGGAGTTGCCTATTTTGATTCAGGGAGTCGGGAAGAGTCTAGCGGATCATGCTGTAGCGGACTGGGCAGGTGACCTGAAACTTGAGCTTTACGAGGTAAGTGGCGAAGCGGACCGTTTAGCGGTCAATGCTGACTGGAGAGTTTGGACCAACGAGACTGCTATCACTCTGGACGACGCCATTGTTCAAACAAATGCCATCGCTTCGCTTTCTGAATCGGGGGGAGAAGCCCGGATTCTAATTTCCTTAGGCACGGGCCGCTATCTGGCCGTTTTGACCAGCTCCACCGGTAAGACGGGACACGCGATGCTCGAAGTCAAAGACGCTCGCTAGTCGCTCAGGAGCGGAGCCAGGACTTCCCAAACGTTCTCGGCGAGGATTTCATGGCCCTCCGCGTTGGGGTGGATGCCATCGGCGATATTCAGCTCCGGATGCCCTCCGACTCCCTCTAGCAGGAATGGGATTAGGGGTAGCTCGTTCTTCTGGGCGAGGTCAGGATACATTTCGCTGAATTCTTTCGTGTAGGCGTCGCCAAGGTTTGGCGGCATTTTCATCCCGGCCAGTACTATCTGGATATCTGGATATTTTTGGCGGGCTAGGTCGATTATCTTTTGCAGGTTTTGTTTCGTATCCGATAAATCCATACCGCGAAGACCGTCGTTCGCTCCAAGCGCAACAACAAGGATGTCGGCAGGTTTTTGCAGAATCCAATTCGCTCGTCGAAGTCCACCAGCACTTGTTTCTCCGCTCAGTCCGGCGGCTGTGACCTCGTAGTTCAGCCCCTGATCTTGGATTCGCTTTTCGATTAAACTGGGGTAGGCCAATTCGGGGTCTATTCCGTAGCCGGCGGTTAAGCTGTCACCTAGGAAAACGATACGCGCAGAGTCTTGAGCGGACGAAGGTGACGCTAGAACCGTGACCGTTAGGAAAATAGCAATCAAAGTGCTGGCGAGACGCGTTTGCTTCATGACTGAGAATGAGAGCTTAACAAGTTGCATGTTACAAGAAACGAATATTGAGTCGGATCGCATGAGCGAATCGAAGGAAGACCGCCCAGCGTTGGCCCTGAATGATGTCAGAAAGTCGTTTCGGAGCGGAGGCGATGCTCTGGAAGTGCTCAAAGGAATTTCGTTTACGGTGCGTCCGGGCGAAACTGTTTCCATCATTGGACCCTCTGGCAGTGGCAAGACCACCTTGCTTGGCATCTGTGCCGGGCTAGACCAGCCAACCACAGGTACGGTGACTCTGTGTGGTGAAGATGTTTCCCACATGGGAGAGGATCAGCGAGCAGCGATTCGTAACGAGCGAGTGGGCTTCGTTTTTCAGAATTTTCAGCTCATTCCGACTTTGACTGCCTTGGAGAACGTGATGGTGCCCCTCGAATTAAGGGGGGAGAAAAACGTCAGGGAGAGAGCCCGAGAGCTTCTCGGAAAAGTGGGACTCGCGGATCGCGTTACGCATTATCCTATCCAACTTTCGGGAGGCGAGCAGCAACGCGTAGCTCTGGCCCGTGCGTTTGTGAATGAGCCGGATATCCTTTTTGCGGATGAGCCAACTGGTAATCTTGATTCGGATACCAGCGAGCCAATCGTTGACCTTCTTTTCGAACTGAATCGAAACTTAGGCACGACTCTGGTCCTGGTAACGCACGATTTGGAGCTCGCCAAAACCACGGACCGGCTTCTGAAGATCGACCACGGTGTCTTGTCCGAAATTAACGCCTCGGGGCATGAATAGTCGGCTAAGACCTTTATGGATTCTCGCTATGGCATGGCGAGATATGAGGAGAGCTAAAGGAAGGCTCTCGCTTTTTGCCCTCGCCGTGGTCGCGGGGGTGGCAGCTCTGGTGGCCATCAATTCCTTTCGGGATAATTTGGAAAGCGAGATCGATCGCCAGTCACGCGGTTTGCTGGGGGCCGATGTCGAGTACGATTCGAATACCCCTTTCAGCAAAGAGGCAGAATCGCTCATCTCGGTAGTACCTGCGGAAGCGACTGCTCAGGAAGTCAAATTTGCCACCATGGCTTATTTTCCGAAAAAGGATGACACTCGCATCGTGCGGGCCCACGCCATGGAAGGAGGCTTCCCTTGGTATGGCAAGTTGGATACGCGTCCGGAAGGGTTGAGGGTTGCGGATCGGAACGAGCCAGTTGCCTTGTTAGAGGATAGTTTGATGATCCAGTTTGATCTGGAAGTGGGGGACACTGTCAAAATTGGTCAAGTCGAGTTCGAGATCATCGGTGAGGTGTTACGAATTCCGGGAGAGGGCTCCTTTACCGGATCATTTGCACCTCGGGTCTTGATTCCCTTCAAGTTTCTTGAATCAACAGGGTTAGCCGGAATGGGTAGCCGGCTGCATTATTACAAATACCAGAAGTTCGACGAGTTGCTCGAAGAGCCGAGCCTAAATGTTCTGGAAAACTTGCGGGAAGATCTGGAGGCTCTGGAAATAGATGTCGATACTGTGGCGGACCAAAAGAGACGGGTGGGTCGTTCTCTCGAGGGCATGAATAGCTTTTTGAGCATGGTCGGTTTTGTGGCTCTTTTGTTGGGAGGAGTGGCCATTGCAGGAGCTGTGCAGGTTTACTTGAAAGGGAAGGTGGATGCGGTCGCTATGCTCCGTTGTGTTGGAGCGAGCTCACGCCAAGCGATGCTCATTTACTGTATCCAAATTTCTCTAGTAGGTTTGTTGGGATGTCTTTTGGGGGCGGTTTTGGGTCTGTCGATACAGAGTTACTTGCCGAACTTGATGCAGTCCTTCTTGCCGATCGACCTACAGGTGGAAATTTCCTGGAAGAGCATTTTCAGCAGTCTTGTCTTTGGCTGGCTGTTTACGTCTTTGTTTGCGTTTCTTCCGCTGCTTCCGATTCGGCGAATTTCGCCTCTCAAAGCAATTCGGGCCTCGGTGGAGTCAGGCGGGAAGGCTTGGAAGGACTTGTATTTTCTAGCGGTATGCGGAGCCTTGGTAGTTCTGACCGCCGTATTCACGATCACCCAGACGCAGACCTTGCGGCAAGCGGCCGGTTTCCTCGGAGGGATAGCGGGTGCGATCCTGCTGCTGGCTCTCATCGGTTGGCTACTGCGTCTTATCCTTCGCAAGACGAGCTTCGGAGGGCTTCCCTACGTGTGGCGGCAAGGCCTAGCCAATTTGCATCGTCCCAACAATCGCACTACGATGCTGGTGGTTACACTCGGAATGGGGGCCTTTTTGATCTACACCATCTACATAAGCGAGCAAAGCATGCTCCGCCAAGGCGAGCTGGCGGATGACGAAGGGCAACCGAATGTCATTCTGTTTGATATCCAGCCGGATCAGCTTTCCGGGGTGGAGTCGATCATGGATGGATTAGGAGTAGATGCCTCGCGGCCAGCTCCGATCGTCACGATGCGTCTGGCTAGCCTGAACGGGCAATCACCGAGTGAACTGCAGGAGGACAAGACCCGAGAAATCGAGCGATGGGCTACGACTAGAGAGTACCGCTCAACCTTTCGTGATTTCATTCGAGAGGACGAAGAGCTAACAGCTGGAAGTTTTACTGCCGAAGCCTCGTTGGATTCAGGAACGCCGATCCCAATCTCAGTAGAAGAGAGAATTGTCGAAGCTCTCCAGCTGAAGTTGGGAGACACCATCGTTTGGGACGTGCAGGGGCTGCCGATTGAAACGACGGTATCCAGTATTCGAAAAGTGGATTGGCGGGAAATGAAACCGAACTTTTTTGTGGTATTTCCAGCGGGCGTTCTGGAAGCGGCTCCAGCATTCTACGTCACCGCAGTCCATGCTTCGGATCGAGAAAAGATCGTGGCTCTTCAAAGTGCAGTTGTGAAGCAGTATCCAAATGTGTCAGCAGTGAACTTGACCATGATCCTCGAGAGCCTGCGGGAGATTTTTGACAAGATCAGCTTCGTTATCCGCTTCATGGCGTCCTTTACCATTGTCACAGGATTGGTTGCACTCATGGCATCGGTGATCACGAGTCGCTACCAGCGCGCAAGGGAAAGCTCCTTGCTGCGCACCTTAGGCGCGTCTACGGGACAAATTCGCGGCATCATGGCCGTGGAGTATGCCTTGGTGGGAATCATCGCGGGAATCGCCGGAATTGCACTCTCGCTTGCGGGGGCATGGGCTCTGACTACTTATGCCTTGAAAGTAGAGCTCTACATTCCGTGGGGAATAACCGTCAGCATGGTGTTGGTTGTTGCCGCTCTAACGCTGCTGACGGGGATGTTTAACAGCCTCGGGATAGCGAGCCAGTCTCCGATGGAGTCTATTCGTAACGAAGCTTAGCGGTATCGTATCCTAGGCCATCGGTGTCATTTTTACGTATATTCATAATAGGTTTGTGGATACGTGCTCTGACTGAACAGTTATTTTATTCCCGAAAGGTTGAATCCAATTCGTTCAGTTGTCGGTATCCAAATTCCTTGGCTCGCGAGTAATGAAGGTCTCGAAGTTCAAATTTGCCCAAATAATGGTATCCCACAGCCAGATTTGCATTAATAACAGGATCTTCTGGCAGTAAGTCATACGCTTTCATGAACTCTCGTGTGGCCATCCGATAGTGACCTTTGATCATCAAGATAACTCCGAGTTTTGCTCTGGTGTATCCGTTATTTGGTTCAACGAGACTCGCCCTCTGGTATCGTTCAATCGCAAGTTCGTACTGTCGTCTGTGCCGAGCGATTTGTCCTAAGCCAAGAAGGGACGTCTTACTTTGCGGTTCTATTTCTAGAGCTTTTTTGTATTGTTCTTCGGCCAAGCCCAGATTCCCCATCTTGTAGGCTACTTGCCCTTGGATCTCGTAGTATCTAACTTGGATACGCGGTTTCAGCGGCGAGAAGTAGATAACGATGCAAAGCCCCGAGATAACAACGGAAAGTCGAATGAATATGCGAAAGAAAGAGCTGAGCCGATCTTTGCGCAAACCGAGCAGTCTGGATACACGCATTAGAAGAGAGGATATACAGACATAGATCCCTCATGGGCGGATTTGTTTCAAATTGCGTGAAAGTAGCGAGCGAGATTGGACTCGTGTAGTGGATGAATAGCTACGGCTATGGTGTAATCTGATGCCCATTTAAGGGGTTACACTTAAAAAAGAAGTGAGGGAACAGTCATAACTGAAGTTGGTAAACCTCATGATCTACCACTCTTTCGTACAGTTGCTCTGCGGCGGGAATAATACCTGCGAACTTGTAACCCAAGCGAAGAGGGATTGCCTTGCTTTTCGAATTTCCCGGAGCGCAACGGATTTCAAGAGTTTGAAGCTTGAAGAGTTCCTTTCCGATTTGGGCCAGCTCATTCACGGCTCTAGTCATTATTCCTAGGCCGTTAAATTCCTCGCCGAGCCAGTATCCTATCTTTCCCGTTTTAGATTCCGCATCGATGGTGTTAAATCCTGTCACACCAGCGATACTTTCCTTGTAATGTATGATAAGAAGCAAACCTTCGTCTCGAGAAAAGCGTACGAGCTCGGAGCGGATAAACGTATCCGTATCGCTTGAGCTTTGATTACTATCCAGCCAAGGGAGCCACTCTTTGAGAAATTGCCGGTTTCTGTCGACTAGCTGGAATAAGCCCTCGGCGTGCAGAGGAATGGCGAGGCTAAGGGAAATATCGCTGTCTACTACTCGGCTGAACATAGGAGGGAACCTAAAGGTGAGGCGGAGTGGAAGGCAATCCCACTTACGATCAGGATCGCCGATTCTTTAGCGTTTGTCCCGTCATTTGGTCGTGACGTAGTCGCTTTCTTCCGGACCGAGGTAGCTTGGCTGCAAGTCGCCTGTATCGATTATGATTTTCTGCAAGGTAGTGGCAGGATCGATACGGTATATTCGCAGAGTATGCGGACCCGGAGAATCGATGGTATGATTCGACGTGGAACTTCTTACTCCATTTCGCACAGATTCTTGCCAGAGGGAATGGTCGCGATTTTCGTGTAGATCTACGACTTGCGGAATCTGATCGTCTATCGCGATGGCGTAGCGTAGCCCTCGCCCGGGAACGATTGGCCAGGTAGGGGCCCATAGTGTATCTATAACGAATTCGCCTGTAGAAAAGAAGGTGAGGTCGTACTCAAGGAAAGGGGCGTCTTTCAGATCTTCGGTCGAGAAATCGTTGACTGGAAACGTGGATACAGAATCGCCCGTCCTTCCAAGTTCAGGGATGACTTGCCAAGAGATTCCTTGGGCTTCTGTTTTGCGAGAAAAACTCGCGGCATCGATTGAAATGTATCCATCAGCCTCGACGAACCCATTCGCTTCGATGTCAGTTGGATTGGTGACATTGATCGCAATGCGGGCGCTGCCCCAGCCAGTTCCCCTTACATCGATAACGGCTTTGGATTTTCCTTCGGGGACCTTATCCCAGTCGACGGATACAGGTAGGCGAAGAGTATCGGTGACCGAACCTTTATCCTGAGTGAGCAAGACCCAAGGCTCCGAGGGCGTAGCTGTAAACTCGAAGGGCACAGTGCCTTTGTTAAAGATTTCGAGGTAACGTTCTTTCGCTCCGTGGGGAGTGAAGGTCGGCAGTGCGTAGCTATTTCCTTCCGCAGGCCATGCCGCAGTCATACCCTCCATTGCGACTCCCATATCGGCGACTTGATTCGGGCGATTCCTCATAACTGGAGGTAAGGTGTCGGCTGGGGGATTATTCCAGTGAGTGTAGCCGATGCGAGGTTGGGACATCATATGGTTCCATTTCCCGTTTGTTGCATCGCCATGGTACAAGTCCTCTAGTTCCTTGTTTAAGTCGAAGAGTAACTCCACTTGGTCCGCCCAGTGGTTCGTGCTAGCCCGTCCTTGTTCGGCGAAAAGTAGGTTTCTCCCTTGGGCGATATACATGCGAGTGATGGTGGAGCTCGCACGAACCGGATAATAAACCAGTTGGAAAAATGCGGATTTGGCGGTTTCCGGGATCTTTTCGTACAGTGCCTCGGCTCTACTTTCCATATCTATCAACTCCGCTTCGATCCGTTCCGCTTCACGATAGTTTAGAAGGCTATAGGTGCTCGCCTCTTGTAGCTCGGGCTTGCGGCGGCCATTATGGCGAGTGTAGTCGGCGAGAAGCTCCGCAATTTCGGCCGCGTATTGGTCGCCGAATATGCTGCGGGCGAAGAGCTGCCCGTATTCTGGAATCTGTTCCTTAGGCCAATCCTCGATGTCCCATGCGAGATCCAAAAAGTAAGTGATCGGGAACTCCATGGGCTTCAGGTCGCCCACATTTGTTAACCAAATCTGGTTCGCATCGTATTGGTACGCCAGGTTCATTTGTTCCCAGATTTTGGCGAGTTGAATGACGTTTATCCAACGGTAGGATCGGGGGCCGCCGACGTAGTCGAAATGGTAATACACGCCCGCTCCTCCCGAACGTTCCCGTTCTTCCACAGTTGGTAAACGTCGGATGTTGCCCCAATTGTCGTCACACCAAAGTAGGATTACATCGTCCGGCACGCGCATGCCGCTTTCGTAGTAGCCTTGTACCTCCTTGTAGAGAGCCCAGACTTGAGGCACGTCCTCTAGGGGCCGATCATCGAATACTTCGGAAAGGATCTCTCGCTGTGCTTTGACGATCTTTTCCAGTAGGTCGATATCCTCGGTTTCGGACATGGGAGTATCCGCCTGGCCTCGCATACCGATGGTATAAATGGAGTCGTAGGGCTTGTTTCGCTGCGCACCTTCTCGCCAGAACTCGTCGAGTCGATCTGGGTTTCGGGCGTAGTCCCACGGCCCTTCGCCATAGCGGTTCCATTCGTGGTCTGCCCGCATCATGGGCTCGTGGTGGGAGGTGCTCATCACAATGCCGTATTTGTGAGCGAGGATCATATTTTGCTCATCGTCGTCCGCAAAGGCGTTGTTCCACATGGCGGGCCAGAGGAAGTTGGATTTCAAGCGTAGCAAAAGTTCAAATACATGCACGTAAAATTCGGAATTGAAATCGCCGTAGTTTTCATGGACCCATCCGGTCAGGGCTGGGGCTTCATCGTTCAAGAAGATACCGCGGTATTTGACTTTGGGTGCGTCTTGGATGGGAGCGTCGAGAGTTGCGTAGAGCGTTTCAGACTGTTTGATTGGCGCGTCTGCCCACCAATACCACGGAGATACGCCGATCTGTTCCGACACCTCGTAAACGCCAAAAATCGCTCCTCGTTTATCGCTGCCTGCAATGACAAGGGCTCGATCGATGTGTGGTAGGGGGGAGTCGACGATTTCGATGTGGTAGGCTTCCCATTTGTCACGGATGCTGGATACATCGATTTTTCTTTCTTTAGCGAGCTGTCCGATGAACTTCGATTTCTCTAGCGTGCCAACGATGATGGCGGTCTTTAGCTTTTTGTTGGACTTGTGAACGAGCATAGCCTCATGGCCTGTGACTCGCTCGAAGTCGACGGATAAGTCTCTCGCTGCGCGAATCAAACCCCATTCGTCCGCTTCGTCCACGAGGATAGGGATTGTATTGTTGGAATCCGCCAAGAGCAAGGAACTGGGGCTGAGCTCTGATTTGCTAATGAAAGCCTCGTCTCCCAGACTGTGGGCGTGCCGGAGAGGGAGCGTGAAAGCCAGTAAAAGGAATATCGTTTTTAGGAATGAAGTGGCTTTGAGGTCCATTAAGATGAAGGGGTTGGTTTGTTTAGGAATTCCATTTTCCAAATACGGAGAAAAAGGGGGGGCGCGATAATGTTAGAGCAAGGGGCTTATTGCTCAAGTTGAGCTAAGCAAATCTGATAGGTTTATGTACCTCAACCCCCTGAAAGGTCTTTTATTAGTCTCGTTATTGAACATTGGAGAAATCCACGCTGCTTCTGATTCGGTCCACTTCGATTGGTTTGAATATGAAGGTAAGGACGTCGCCTTCAGCGATCCGGTTCCCGAAGGAAGTTTTCAGAATCCGATCTTAGCCGGGTTCTACCCTGACCCTAGCATGTGTCGCGTAGAGGACGATTTCTACATGGTCACTTCGACATTCGCCTTTTGGCCTGGCGTACCCATTTTTCACAGCCAGGATTTGGTGAATTGGGAGCAAATCGGACACGTCTTGGACCGACCGAGCCAATTGGACAACATCGGCGACAAGGTGTCCGAATCGATATTTGCCCCGACGATCCGCCACCATGACGGCGTTTTCTATATGATCACGACTGCGGTGCAGGGGATAAACAATTTTTACGTGACCGCTACTGGCCCGGCGGGTCCATGGTCGGACCCGATCTTGTTGCCATGGGTCGACGGTATTGATCCTTCCTTCTTCTTCGATGATGATGGCAGAGTCTATATTACGCATAACGGTCTTCCGCCTCAACGGGAGTCCCTCTACGAAGGGCACAGGGCGGTTTGGCTTTGGGAGATCGACATGGAATCGGGAGAGCCGATCGGAGAAGGCAAAATCATCGTAAACGGTGGCGTGGACCTATCTGAGGAGCCGGTTTGGATCGAGGCTCCACACATCTTTAAAAGAGGAGACTGGTATTACCTGACCTGCGCGGAAGGAGGCACTAGCCAAAACCATTCCCAAGTCATCTTCCGTGCTAAGAGCCTCGGCGATGAGTGGATTGCTTGGGAGGAAAATCCAATTCTCACCCAACGGGACCTTTCACCGGACCGACCGAATCCAATCGACGCAGCGGGACATGCGGACTTCGTGCAGCTCGAAAACGGCGACTGGTGGGCAAGCTTCTTGGCGGTGCGTCCCTACGAGGGTGGCTTCTACGGAACAGGCCGCGAGACCTTCCTTCTACCAGTGGAGTGGACCGAAGACGATTGGCCGATCATTCTGCCGGCTGGTCAAGAGGTCCCTTGGACGCTGCCAAAACCCGATCTCGCTCCGAGCGAAGTCTCGATGCCGACCACTGGAAATTTCTCGATTCGGGAAGAGTTCGATGGCGACGAACTGGGCATGGAGTGGATAACGCTGAGAACCCCGGTCCACGACTGGAGTTCGCTCGAGGAGAAAGCTGGATTTCTGAGCATCGACCCGCTTGCCGTCGAGTTGTCGGAACTGGATAATCCATCTTGGCTGTGCAGACGCATCCAACACGCCACTTACTCAGCTTCCAGCAGCCTGCTAGCTCCGGCTCCAGGTGTAGAGGCAGGAGTGGCTCTGCTCATCCGTGAGGATCATTACTTTTTTGTAGGGATACAGTATGTGAATGACGAATACGTTGTCTTCCTAGAAAAGGCTGATGGAGGTGAGGGGCAGATCGTGGTTCAAGTGCCTTTGCCCGAATTGAAGGAAGGTGAAGCGCTTGTTTTCAAAATCGAAGCCGACCGCTCTGAAATTTCCTTCAAGGTTCAAACCGAAGGGAGCGGAGAGCTCGACTTGGCTGAAAACGAGGATGCAACCATATTGACCACGCAAAAGGCTTGGGGATTTGTTGGTACCATGATTGGACCCTATGCTCGACTTGAGGCGACCGAGTAGCATGTTGGTCGCGTGATTTACGAATACGCGATAGCCATCGGAGGGGGCGTAGCCCTTGATTTTATCTTCGGAGACCCGCGCCGAATGCCACATTTGGTGCGGGCTGTAGGTTGGCTGGCCGTACAAGGCGAGAAGGCGGTTGTGACGACTCTAGGTCGAACGGTCGTGGGCGGGTTCTTCCTTGGGGCAGGCATCTTGGCTATTTGCCTTGGCTGCTATCTGGGAGTGGTAACCCTGCTCGCCGGCTGGAGTCCCTGGGCCAAGGTCGCTTTTGACGCGATTGTGGTATTCCAGTGCGTCGCTTACAGAGACCTCGTCAAGCATGTGCTGGAGGTGAAAAGAGGGCTTGAGAATAGTTTGGAGCAAGGTCGGCAACGCGTCTCCTGGATCGTAGGTCGGGACACGGAACGGATGGAGGAAGACGACGTCTGCCGAGCCGCGATCGAGAGTGGGGCGGAGAATTTGAACGACGCTGTAGTCGCTCCCCTGTTTTGGGCTGCTTTCCTAGGACCGGTCGGTGCGCTCGTATTCAGGATCTCAAACACCATGGACGCCATGGTGGGGCATCGGACCGAGCGTTTCGAGAAGCTTGGCAAAGTTTCGGCTCGGATAGATGACATCCTAAACTATTTACCCGCTCGTTTATGCTGCGTGCTCATTCTGAAGCTGGGCCAATGTTTCGGATGGAGGCGGTTGAAGTCAGACGCCAAGAAGCATCCTAGTTTCAATGCAGGTTGGCCAGAGGCGGCTATGGCGTCGCGACTAGGAGTCGTAATTGGTGGTCGGATGTACGAGGGAGGCGAACTAGTGCAGACGGCTGAGATGAACGAAGGAGCTCGGCAACCCGGCAGAGATGATGTGGAAAAAGCGACTCAAGTCATGGGGGTTGCCTACTTTAAGTTGTTGGTTCTCATAGCGCTTGGCTGGAGCGTCTCTGCCTTGGTTTTAAACTAAATACAAATTTGTCTTAATTAGCCTTGCTAATGTCTGGAGAGTGGGGCTTAAGGAGTGCGTTCTTTACCATAATTGAATTGGTTCGTAGTCAGGAAACGCCGTGAGAATCGGCGACAGTCGCGCTACGGTAACAAGTCACAAGCCCATCCGAGAGTTTGAAAAGAAGATCTCGGGCTTCATTTCTGGAGTGAGGGTGAGGTTTCCCCAATCCATTTTAGGGGATGCAAACTTGGAGTCCGAACGCTGACCGCGATCCGTACCCGCTTCCACGCCAAGGGCGTGAGGCAACCAACTTGTCGCAAGAACGAGTGAACGGTACACATGCTTCGAATTATTCGAAGTGAGTCGGCGTAATACAAGAGGAGCCCGGCTTGCTTTCGTTTTCGATATGGATGCCTGACGCTATTTCGAGCGACAGACTACATATCGAAAATGAATCAACAAACTGAATACAACTTTAAGAATTCCATCCGCTTTTGCTGCGCGGTTGGTTTCGGTATCGCCGGCCTGGCGTCTCCTGCGCGTTCTCAGGATAGTTTGGCAGAAGATGTCCACGAGCTGGACGCCTTCTCGGTGTCTGCCTCCCGCTTGGAGCTGCCCATCCAGCAGGTGGGAAGCACCGTCGATGTTCTCGACACTTACGAATTGAACCAA
This sequence comes from Pelagicoccus albus, assembly GCF_014230145.1. Lineage (NCBI taxonomy): Bacteria > Pseudomonadati > Verrucomicrobiota > Opitutia > Puniceicoccales > Pelagicoccaceae > Pelagicoccus > Pelagicoccus albus. The sequence continues at coordinate 366,539 of NZ_JACHVC010000013.1, read as the reverse complement.
GGAGCGGATTTGTTCCTCGTTGACGCTCTTCGCGAATTGCCAGGATTGGTTATGCGCAACAACGGGGGAGCGGGCAATAGCTTCGGCATCACCACCCGCGGTCTAAATTCCAACCGACCAAAAGTTCTGCTTAACGGCATCGACGTCAGCAATCCTTCTTCCGGGCAGATTTTGAACTTGGGCAACCTCTTCACGAGCTCGGTTTCCCGCGTCGAAATGTTGCGCGGCCCACAGAGTTCAATCTATGGAGCGGATGCCTTGGCTGGCGTAATCTCTATCGATACTTTGAGCCCAGACTCCGCCCCTGGCGGAAGAGCTGCCTTGTCCTACGGATCTCATGACACTTATGACTACTCGCTCGGCCACAGCGGTTCGCAGGGGGCGTTGAGCTGGTCCGTCGATGGCATGATCCACGAGTCGGAAGGCTTCTCTGCACAATCACCTAGCTACGGCGAGGCCTGGGCAGACGATGATACCTACGACAATACGACTTTCACCGGAGCCCTCGGTTACCAGTTGAGCGAGAAGGCTCGTCTCTTCGCATCTGCGGTCTACATGGATACCTATGCGGAATATGATCCAGGCGACCCTGCTTGGGTATGGGGAACGGTCTCTGGCGATTACTACGCTACCACCGAAGAGTTATTTGCCCGCGTCGGCAGCGACTTCACCGTTCAGGATAACTGGCAGAGCACGCTCGCCCTTGGATACTCTGATGTTGAGAGCTCCTCATACAGCGATGGCTACGTATATGACAGTAACGGACGACGCTACAGCTACGAATGGATTAACCAGATCGAAGCCAGCGAAGCCTGGTCAGTCGTAGCTGGGCTTGAATACAAAAGCGAAGAGAACCTCAGCGATATAGGCAACCGAAACGACCTTTCCGCTTACATGGAAAACGTCTTCCGCGTAAACGAGAACCTGGACGTGACTCTGGGTGCTCGCTACGATGACAATAGCGCTTATGGCGAAGAAGGAACCTACCGTGCTACCTTTAGCTATCGTATCGACGATTTGGATGCACGCGTTCGTGGCTCTTTGGGCACGTCCTTCCAAGCTCCTTCATTCTATCAGCTCTTCAGCCCTTATTACGGAAATGTAGACCTGAAAGCTGAGAGCGGAAAGGGTTGGGATCTCGGAGTGGAGAAGTCGCTACTCGACGGGAATCTATCTTTCAGCTCTACGCTTTTCGGAAACAAGGTGAGCGACAAGATCGTGTGGAGCGGCGTTTACAACAATGTAAGCGAGTACAAGAGCGTCGGTGTTGAAAGCGCACTGCGCTACTTCTTCTCGGACACGTTGAGCTTCAAAGCGGCTTACACCTATAGCGATGCGGAAGAAGACGGCGGACTCGAGCCTTTGCGTGTACCTCGCCATGTTGGTTCGATCGGTACCAACTACAGCGCTCTCGACGGTGACTTGAACCTGAACCTCGATCTGGTCGCGGTTTCTAGCCAGTTTAGCGACAGCACTGCTCGTGCGGCAGGAACTCGCCTCGATGGGTACCAAGTGGTGAACTTCGCTGCTCGCTACAAGGTCTCGGAGCAGTACTCGCTTTGGCTGCGTGTTGGAAATCTCTTCGATTCGGAGTATGAGGAAATTTCTGGCTACGAGACGGACGGCATCAACGCCAATGCCGGCGTGCGCATGGCATTTTAGTGGAATTTAGCAGTAGGGCAGTAGCTTGCCGCTTGGCTTCGACGCTTATTCGGTGCTCATTAGTCGGACCACGCGGTAGGCTTCGGCCCTACTTACTCCAATTATGAAGTCCTTTTCTTTTATCCTCCTATTGGCCCTTTTCTGTTTCGTGGGGCAGGCGAGCGAACTTCGCTACGCCAAAAACTTCTCTATCCGCGATCACGAGGACTATCGGGAGATAGAAGTACGCAACACTTGGGTGGGCGCGGGTGATGAGAAACAGGTTTATGCCTTGGTTCCCCGCGGTAGCGATTTGCCGGAGCTCGATGATTCCGTTGTCGTGATTAGAACACCGGTCGAGCGACTGGCGGTGATGACAACAGTCTTCCTCGGTGTCGTGCACGAACTCGACCTCTACGAGTCCTTGGCGGGTGTGGCTAACCCGAATTTTGTCAATGACCAGCGTACCATCGAGCTTCTCGAAGCGGGTAAGGTGAAGGAACTGCAGTCCGGCAGCTCCATGAATCTGGAGACCATGATGCTGCTGCAGCCGGATCTCGTTCTTACCAGCACTACCGGAAACCCAACGTTTGACGTCGATCCACAGCTAAGCCGGTCAGCTCTTCCAATTGTAGTGACTGCGGCATACATGGAAGAACATCCCTTGGGTCGCACAGAGTGGATCAAGTTTGTTGCCGCCTTTTACGGCGAGGAAAAGCAAGCCTTGGCTGACATAATTTTCAACGAGGTGGCAACTGAATACGAGAGGCTTGTCGAGCTAGCAGCAGCAGTCGAATCGAGACCTACCGTACTTACCAATGCCCCATTTGGTGGTTCATGGCATGTTTCCGGCGGCCAAAGCTATACCGCCAAAGCCCTCGAACATGCAGGGGCGGATTATCTCTGGAAGGATCTTGATTCCAGTGGGAGCCAGCCGATGGACATCGAAATCATTTTGCAGCGGGCGGCCGATGTGGATATCTGGCTTAATCCCAGTAGTTACTCTACCATGAAGTCGCTCCTTGCTCAGGATGAACGCTACGTGGCCTTCAAGGCGCTTCGCGAGGGCGAAGTTTACAACAAGACGGTTCGGGTAAACGAGAATGGCGGTAACGACATCTACGAGCGTGGGGTTGCTCATCCGGAGGAAGTGCTCGCTGATCTCATCAAGATTTTCCACCCGGAGCTTTTGCCGGAGCATGAGTTTGTCTTCTACGAGAAGCTCAAGTAGTTAGTTGGCCGAATGAGTGAGCCTGTTGCCAAAAACCGTGTACCTGTCTTCTTCGGACTGCTCGTTCTTTGCGTCCTCGTTTTGTTAGTTGCCAATGTGTGCCTCGGCTCTGCCACATTTTCCCTCAAGGAGCTTTGGGCAGCGGTTAGCGGAGACGAATCCGGTTCTCCAGTGATCGCTCAAATAGTTCTCGATTTCCGGTTGCCACGGGCTTTGACCGCTCTTTTCGCCGGAGCGGCTTTGGCTGTATCCGGACTCTTGATGCAGACTGTTTTTCGGAATCCCTTGGCTGACCCTTTTGTATTGGGGGTGAACTCGGGTGCCAGTCTAGGTGTAGCGATTGTATTGCTGGTTCTGGCTCCGGCGGGCATTTCGCTCACGCAAGGGCTCGAGCTGAGTGGTCATGTGCTGGTCGTGATCGCTGCGACTGGTGGGGCTGCAGTGGTGCTGGGGATCGTGCTAGCATTTGCCCAAAGGGTAGATGTCATGTCGCTGCTGATACTCGGATTGATGATGAGTTATGCGGTCGGGTCGATTGTTAGCATTCTCATGTTTTATAGTATGGCTGAGCGGATACAGTCGTTTTTCTCCTGGTCCTACGGAACTTTCGGAAATGTCGCTTGGAGTCATATGCGGGTTTTTGGTAGCTGTATTTTGGCGGGGGCCGGAGCGAGCTTGTTCCTTTGCAAACCATTGGATGCTCTCTTAATGGGGGAACGATTCGCCGAGTCCCTCGGCACCAATGTTAAGTTGGTCCGCTTCTTCTGCCTCGGATTGGCTTCGCTGCTCGCAGGTACGGTAACCGGCTTTTGCGGACCAATCGGCTTCCTCGGCATCGCGGCTCCGCACTTGTGTCGCTATTTGTTCAAGACAGCTCGGCATCGTGTCCTTATCCCTGCCTCGCTCCTCAGTGGGGCATCAATTGCCATGGCGGCTGATTTAGTTGCCAAGGCCCCAGGGTTCGATGGAGCTCTTCCTCTTAACGCCGTCACTGCTCTAGTAGGAGCGCCGGTCATCATCGCCGCCCTTATTCGTCAGAGAAATCTTAGAAAGGCCTTTGGGTAATGGGGGCAAAAACTGAGAATCACGCTCCTCTTGAGTCTGAGGATTTGGCTGTGGGTTACCATGTTAAAGGTCAGCCTGATCGACTGGTTGCCAAAGACTTGAATCTGCAATTGGTGCCAGGTGAGTTTGTCTGTCTTCTAGGCCCGAATGGAGTAGGCAAGTCGACCTTGATCCGCACTTTGGCCGGCATGCAAGATCCGTTGCGAGGCTGTATCCAGATTTCAGGTTCAAAGGTCTCAGACATGAACGCCAAGGAAAGGGCCCGTTCCGTCAGCGTGGTTTTGACCGATAGCCTGCCGCATGGCATGTTTGACGGTTACTCGGTCGTAGCCCTTGGAAGGCATCCGCATACTAGTTGGACAGGCGGATTGGGTGCTGAGGACAAGCGAAAGATTAATTGGGCCTTGGAAGCAGTAGGGGCGACTCCGCTGGCTCGTCGGCAGATTTCGGAACTGAGCGATGGTGAACGGCAAAAAATCATGATTGCCCGGGCTTTGGCGCAGGAGACCAATATCATGCTCCTCGATGAGCCGACTGCCTTTTTGGACCTGCCGCGTCGCGTCGAGCTGATGAGGACGCTGCGAGATCTGGCCCGCAAGGAGCGGCTTTGCATTTTGCTTTCCACCCATGATTTAGACTTGGCCTTGCGAAGCGCGGATCGGCTATGGCTGCTTACAGGTGAGGGACGTTTGACTACTGGCATGCCAGAAGAATTAGCCCTACAAGGAGAGATCGCCCGAACATTCGCTTCCGACGAAGTCGATTGGGATGCTGAGCAGGGTGCGTTTCGGATGCATCCAGAGACTTGCTCCATGGTTAGTTTGGAAGGGACGGGGCATGCGCTCGTTTGGACTCGTCGCGCTTTGACCCGTATCGGCTACGAGGTCGTGGAAAATGGGCAAATCCCCGAGCTGAGGATACGAATAGAAGGCGAAAGCCGTTGGATGGTTAGCTACAAGGAGACACGCCTCAGTTTTGATTCCTTGGGTTCTCTCGTAGAAGGACTTTTGAATTTTAGGCCTGCCAAAGCGGGGAAGACACTATGAAGATTGGTCATTTTTACGACGCGGTGGAACTGCACCGTGAGGAGAAGATCGTTTATGCGAAGTTTCTGAAGCCGCATCGAACGCTGTCTACCTGCCGGTTAAATGGTGGAATGCGCGAGGATCTTGAATACGTCTACAACCACCAGTCTTGCGAACCCCGGGCCCACATAGGAACTGATCTTTGCCATGTGGCGGTGAAGGAGCCAGAGCGCTACCAGCGTCGAATCGCTGGCAAGGCAGGCTTGGACTTCGAAAAGTGCGCCTCTCTGGGAACCGCTGCCAATGTTAACAACGCAGCAGTCAGCGTTGAGAAGTTCGAGGATCTGGAAGTGGTCGCAATCGTGACGGCAGGCGTTGGCGGCAATGGCGGCCGAGCGGGCGATCCAGCATCCTACTATCAATCCGAAGACGGAGCGGTGATTATAAACAAGGCTCCGCCGCAAGCGGGTACGATCAATATGATCCTGCTAATAAGCGAGGAGGTTACCAAGGGAGCTCTTGTCTCTGCAGCCACAGTTCTATGCGAAGCGAAAAGCAGCATCTTACAAGAGCTCATGGCCCCCTCCCGCTATTCGGAGGGAATTGCTAGCGGCACCGGGACCGATCAGATCGGAATCGCCTGCCGCCTCGGTACCAAGATTGTGCATACCGATGCGAACAAGCATTCAAAGCTCGGAGAATTAATAGGTAAGGTGGGGCGGAAGGCTCTGCAGGAAGCTCTGAATTTGCAATCGGGACTTACCCCTGACGCGAGACGATCGAGCGTCGCACAACTCGCTCGCTTCGGCGAGACGCAGGAGGCATTTATCGAGGGAATAAAATCGCTCCTCGACCCCGAAGCGGCCGCCCTGTTCGAGGCCAACTTTCTTTCGGCCAATCACGATCCGGTTTCGGTGGCGGCAGTTCAGGCATTGGTACATCTCAAGGACCAATTCACTTGGGGAGTACTTCCTTTCGGTTGTATTCAGGAGATAATGACCGGACAGGCTGCTCTGTTGGCGAGCTGCGTGGCAGGAAAAGAAATCTCACGAAGCCAACTGCAGGAAAAGCTAGGTATGGAGGCGATCAGCTTAGACTCAGGCGATTTTTTGACCTTGGTTCGCAAATGCTATGCGCTCGGCTATGGTATGAAATGGCAAGGTCGCTTCGAGGACTAGTCGGAGAATTTTAAGGAACTAAGGAGAACGAATTATGGGAAAAGGCATTATTTCAACGAGAGCGGGCGACAAGGGAAGAACGGGCGTCGGAGGCGGTGGTCGAGTCGACAAAGACGATGCTCGTATCGAAGCTCTTGGCGATTTGGATGAAACCAATAGCGTTATAGGCGTATTGAGAAGCTTGCTCCCCGCTGAACACGATTGGGAGGAAGGTTTGAGACGTATCCAGACGGAAATGATGAACCTCATGGGTCACGTTGCTACGCCGTCCGATGTCGAGCGTCCTCAGTCCATTCCCTTGCCCGACGAAGCGGTCGTCTGGATGGAAGATTGGATGCAGAAGATCGAAGACAGTCTAGCCGATACCACGGAGTATTTCCTTCTTCCCGGGGGCAACCAGATTTCCGCCCAATGCCATATCGTTCGCACCGTGGCTCGTCGGGCGGAACGGAGACTGGTGACACTTAACAAGGCCGACCCAGTTGTCCCAAGCGTGCTGAAGTTTGTGAACCGTTTGTCTGACTTGATGTTCAAGCTAGCTCGTCAGGAGACGCACCGCAAGGGCCTGACCGAAAATCGTTGGCGCCTCTTCAAGCCAGAGCGTAACAAGTAGCGTACTTAGCATGAGCGAGGAAATCATCCACTCCTGGTCTAGCGGCAAGGATAGCGCGATGGCGTTGTCAACCGTTCGAAAAAATGGATACAAGGTGGCTACTTTGGTAACGGTCGTTCGGGACGATCAGCGCGTCAGCGTTCATGGTGTTAGCCGTGAGCTATTGAGAGCGCAGGCAAGTCGTTTAGGGCTACCCTTAGTCGAATTACTAGTAGACAAGACGAACTCCTATGAGGACGTGATGGCTGGTTTTTTGTTAGAGCAAGCCGAGAAGGGGCGAAACAAAATATCCTACGGCGACCTCTTTTTGGAAGACATCCGGAACTGGAGGGACCAGCTTCACCGCAGACTTGGCTTTCATTGTCTGTATCCGATTTGGCAAACGCCTAGCCGAATATTCGCAGATGAGTTCATCGCCAGCGGACGAAAAGCGGTAGTGGTTTGTGTGGATACGAAGCGACTTGATGCGTCGTTTGCGGGAAGGGATTACGACCAGAATTTTCTCGAAGATTTGCCTGAAGGAATCGATCCCTGTGGAGAAAACGGGGAGTTTCACACTTTCGTCTACGACGGACCGGATTTCTCTCGCCCGATCCCCCTCGAGCGCGGAGCTCCAGAGATTAGAGAGTTCAACGATCCGGGACATCAGTTTCGCTTTGGCTTTTGTGACCTAAGTTTGAGGCAAGGGGAATCGCGGTGAAAGCGATCTCGATCCTCGGCTCTTCGTCCAACGCGGGTAAAAGCTGGGTTGCCACCGCTCTGTGCGCGTGGCTGCGAAAACAGGGGATAAAGGTAGCTCCGTTCAAAGCCCAGAATATGGCCAACAATGCCTTCGCCACCCTGGCAGGCGGAGAGATCGGCGTCGCTCAAGCCGTGCAAGCCGAAGCCTGTGGATTGTTGCCTCGGGTCGAAATGAACCCGATTTTGCTCAAGCCCAACGGTCCGGATGGCTCGCAAATCGTACGTCTCGGAGTGGCGGGAGAGACGCGGAGCGCAGCGAGCTATTACGAAACGGTCGAAGAGTCGTGGCGGATCGTACAGCAAACTTTGGATGGATGGAAATCCGAGTGCGATGTGTTGGTGCTGGAGGGGGCTGGCAGTCCGGTGGAACTGAATCTTATGACACGAGACATCGTCAATTTGCGTCCTGTAGAGTATCTAGATGGTCGTTGGATACTCGTCTCGAATATAGAGTTCGGCGGGGTTTTTGCGCAAGTGTTCGGGACCTGGAATCTTTTGCCTCCCGCCATGCAAGCCCGTGGCTTGGGTACCATCGTAAACCGGTTTCGCGGTGATTTGTCCCTGTTCTCTGATGCGGCCGATGTTTTTCGCGAAAGGATGAAGCTGCCCTATCTCGGATGTCTGCCTTTCGACGGCTCGCTGCGAATCGATGACGAAGACAGTCTAAATGCGGAGGCTTCGATTCCTAAGGACGGGACCCCGTACATCGCTTGGATTAAGTATCCGCGCATCTCGAATTCGCAGGATCAGCTGCCTTGGCAAAACGATATTGGTATCCAGTCGATTTGGACAGATTCTCCGAAGGTAGTGGAAGGGGCGACCGCAGTCGTTCTACCGGGGAGTAAAAACACGCTTAGCGATCTGGCTTGGCTGAAAGAACGCGGGCTCGCTTCTGCAGTGGTGGGCGGCGCTAAAAGGGGCATACCGGTGGTAGGCATTTGTGGAGGGAAGCAAATGCTGGGACGTGTATTGCGCGATCCGCAAACTGGCGAAGATGCTCGAGGCTTGGAATTGCTCCCGATCGAAACCGAGTTTTTGCCAAGCAAACGCGTGGTTCGAAATGAATCTAGGCGAGCCGGCGAGGTTTGGCAGACATTCGAGATCCATACCGGTGAGAGCTCGATAGTAGAATCCGTCCCATTCGAACCGCTGTGCGAGAGTCGCCCTGCGGGGGAGGGCGATTTCGATTCGGATGGTATGAAGATCGGAAAGGTTTGGGGCACCTATCAGCACGGGATATTTGATGCGGTTTCGATGCGGGAGCTTCTGCTAAGCGATGCGTGCATCGAAGGAGTCCAGGTATGCCGGAGCGATTGGCGAGAATCTCGTATGTCGATCTATGACCGCATGGCCGATTGCTTGGATATGTATCTAGATTTGGATACGGTCAAACGCTACCTCGGTCTCTGATCGCTTCAAAATACCGGTGAATTTTAACCGATTTTGACAGCAAAATAAGCGAGCTTTGCCGTGCTTATTAGCGATAGGCCTAATTAGCCTTCTGAGCTAAAGTGTCTGCATATTGTGGTTGTTTGGGAAATGACCACAATATATGGGGTTGTTTATTGATTATGAAAAAGCCCACCAATACCTCGCCTCTACAATCAGCCCTTTCTTCATATCAACTTTCAGATCGCTTGCTGGATCATCTGAAGGTCGCGCTCAATGAGAGTGCCACTCCATTTTCCGCTGAGCTTTATGCCAATATCGCTCTTCGTTTGGAGAGTGGACAGGAGGAGAGTTCTATCTTGAATGAATATGAGGTAGCGGAAGAGGAGCTTGCGTCTCTCGGTATGGTGAAAGCCCTCAAAGCCTTTTGGAAAAATACTCGCGAGGAGGCTGAGGGAAGCGAGGTTAAGTCCAACGAACGCGACACGCTTATCAGTGCCAAGCAAGCGGTTGAGGAGTATATCAACAAGGTTGATTGGCGTATCAATGCGAACGCGAATGTTGGATACAGCCACGCTGGTCTGATCAATCAGTCCGCAGGCAAGTTGGTGGCGAACTACTGGCTAGACCAAATCTATACCGATGAAGAGGGGGAAGCCCATCGTCGAGCTGACTACCATATCCACGACCTTGATAATCTCTCCGGTTATTGCGCAGGCTGGAGTCTGCGAGTGTTGCTCGACGAAGGTTTCAACGGCGTCGATGGACGCGTTTCGAGCAAGCCGGCGAACCACTTCAACGAAGCCCTCGGGCAGATGGCCAACTTCCTAGGCATTTTGCAGTCTGAGTGGGCAGGAGCCCAGGCGTTTAGCTCTTTCGACACTTATCTGGCTCCATTGCTTTTCAAGGACCAGCTCGATTTCAAGGAAACGAAGAAGGCGATTCGTCGATTTGTGTATAATCTGAATGTACCCGCTCGGTGGGGACAGAGCCCGTTCACGAACATTACGCTCGATTTCACTCCGCCTAAGGACCTTTCCACTCAGTACCCAAGCCGTAACTACCGCCATCTCTTCGAAAATGTGCAAGACGAGCGGCTCGAACAAATCGCTCGTGAGCGGGGTGTGGAGAAGCTTACTGACCTTCGCTACAAGCATTTCCAGGAGGAGATGGAAATGATCGACGTCGCCTACTACGAGGTGATGACGGAGGGTGATAGCCACGAGCAGCCGTTCACATTTCCGATTCCGACCGTAAATATCACGGAAGATTTCGACTGGGATTCCGCCGCCGCGGACGCGCTTTTTGAAAACACCGCCAAGGTGGGTAACTCCTATTTTCAGAATTTCATCGGTAGCCAGTGGATGTTCGATGATGAGGGGAACAAGGTCCCGAATCCCGACGCTTACCAGCCCGATGCGGTTCGAAGCATGTGCTGCCGCTTACAGCTCGATCTCAGAGAGCTGCTCAAGCGAGGAAATGGATTGTTTGGGTCGGCGGAGATGACTGGTTCTATTGGTGTTGTTACTCTGAACATGGCTCGTCTCGGCTATCGTTTTAAAGGAGATTGGGATGGTCTTAAAGCCGAGACAGTTCGCCTTATGGATCTGGCTAAGGATACCTTGGAGAAAAAGCGCGTTTTTGTGCAGAGCCTTTTTGACCGCGGCCTCTTCCCTTATAGCAAGCGCTACCTGCCGCACTTTCGAAACCACTTCAGCACCATTGGCGTGAACGGCCTCAACGAGATGTTGAGGAACTTCTCCGAAGACCGATTCGATATCGCGAATGAAGAGGGAATGCGGCACGCTATCGAGCTTTTGGACATGGTACGCGATCGCATGAAGAAGTATCAGGAAGAGACCGGTAACCTTTATAATCTGGAAGCGACTCCCGCGGAAGGAACTACTTACCGATTCGCCAAGGAAGATGCGAAACGCTTCCCCGGTATCTTGCAGTCCGGAAGCGGCGAAAATATCTACTACACCAATAGCAGCCAATTGCCCGCGGGCTACACCGACGATCCCTTCTATGCGCTTGAGAAGCAGGACGAGCTGCAGTGCAAGTACACGGGCGGGACCGTGCTGCACTTGTACATGGATGAGCGGCTCGACAATGGCCGGGCCTGCGCGAAGTTCGTTAAGTCCGCTTTGAGTAGTTTCCGTTTACCGTATCTCACGGTGACGCCGGTTTTCTCCGTGTGCGACGATCATGGATACCTGAATGGTGAACAGGCGGATTGTCCGCACTGCGGAAAAGCGACTCAGGTCTGGACTCGCGTCATGGGCTATCACCGTCCTGTGAGCAGCTTCAATCGAGGCAAGAAGGGAGAGCACGGGGATAGAAAGCATTTCTCTCTGACCGCGAACCCACACCTGCCCCTATTTGAGTAATTTAAAGTTTTTCCTGTAACGGTCGCCCGGAAACGGGCGGCCTCGTTTTCGTTTTTCCCTCATGTTATCCAAACCCCACAATATCCCTCTTGTTTCCCTCACTACCTTCACACTGCAGGATTTCCCTAATAAGTCTGCTTGTATCCTTTGGTTTACTGGCTGCCAAATGCGTTGCTCCTATTGCCACAACCCAGATTTGGCCTTGGGTGGCGGGAGGCGTATCAGCGTGGAGGATACGCTGGCGTTTTTGAGGAAACGAGAACCTTTGCTCGATGGAGTCGTATTCTCTGGAGGCGAATGTTTGCTTAGCTCTGGAGTTGAGCAGCTGGTCCGCGAGGTCAAAAAGATCGGTTATGCGGTAAAGATCGATACGAACGGGGCGAAGCCAGAACGCTTAAAAACTTTAATCGATGAAGGGGTAGTCGACTACGTGGCGATGGACTTCAAGTCTCCGCTCGAAGACTACGAGAATTTGACCGGGTGGAACCGCACTGAGTTGTGGGAAAAGAGCTTCGAGATTCTACAGTGCAGCGGAGTCGAATACGAACTTCGTACGACGGTTCATGCGGATCTGATCGACGAAACGACGGTTGGACTGATGATGGATTATCTCGAGAAGAACGAGTATCGAGGGAGCTACTGGCTGCAGCATTTTCAGGCGTCCGGCCGCACCTTGGGCGACATCGCTGAACCGAGTCGCCGCTTCGATCTCAGTCGTCTCGACTTGCAAAGACCGTTCTCGGTCAAGTTTCGAAACTTTTCGGATCACGAGGTGAAGCAAGCGCTTCGAGGCTAATCCCGGATTCGTTTTCGTTCGATTCTTGTGATCCTACGCGGATCAGTAGTAGTGCCGGGGCGGTAGTTTCTTCCGCCAGTAGAGCATGAGTAAGAAGCCTATGATGGCCCCTCCGATATGGGCGAAGTGAGCTATGCCTCCTCCAAAAAGCGAGAATCCTGTCACGCCAGAGAACAGGTCGATCAGAAGTAGGACCGGGACGAAATACTTCGCCGCGACGGGCACTGGCAGGAAGATCAGCATCATCTTCGCATTTGGGAAAAGCAGGGCGAAGGCGACCAATACGCCGTACAAAGCTCCAGACGCTCCAACCATGCTGCTCCAATAAAGCGACAAAAATGTGGTTTGCTCTTCAACGTTGAGAAAGCGCAAGAGATTGGATTGCGGGGCACCAGTATCCAGAAACCGCTGTATGGTTTCGGCGGGGACATTGTTGCTCGTGAGGTAGCTTACAAAGGTTCCGAACTCGTAGACATTAATACCTGAGAAGATGGCAGCGGCTCCGATTCCCGAGAGGAAATAGAAGATCAGAAAGCGTTTTGCCCCCCAGATTCTCTCCAGATGTATGCCGAAGGTGTAGAGCCCGAACATGTTGAACATGATATGGGCGAGGTTCCCGTGCATGAACATGTGTGTAACTAGCTGCCAGATGTGTACGCGATCATTGTACGGGAAATACAAGGCAAATAGGCGGAGCATCTTTTCCTGCAGGCCGGGCACGTAGTAGGTCGCTACGAAAAAGAGAACGTTTGCAATGACGATGCCGATGACGGCGGGAGAGCTGTTTTTTGAAAAGTTGATACGCTGTGCTTGGTGGAATTGGTCCGGCTTTTAAAGGCAGAAATTTGGCTGTTCCAAATCAATGGAGCTTCCAGTCGGGACAACGGATGAAGTCTCTTGTTTAACGGAGCTGGGACAAAATACCTGGCTCACTGTCCGCGTAGGTGCTGCCTCCGAGAAAAATACTAGGTGAATTGCTTAGACAATGGGCAGTGGGCTCTACGGTCCGTCCCGAATCGCGGCTTTCTGGAACAGTTTCAAGAGGCCAACGGTTCGGAATACAAAAACATATATGTCAAAAGGAACTATTAAGTGGTTTGATCAGGAAAAGGGCTTCGGCTTCATTCAGCAGAGTGAGGGAGGTAACGACCTTTTCGTTCATCATTCCGAGACTGACGGGTACGCCCTCAACGAAGGTGACACCGTAGAATTTGATATCGGCGAGGGGCGTAAGGGTCCTTGTGCCGTAAAAGTTAAGAGAATCTAAACTTCTCGAGCATAAGGCGCTCTGAGCTGAACGCTGCTTTCAGCACGGTTTGAGCGCTTGATTTAGCTATTTCAAATTAGAAAATGAGAGAGAGGCTTCGGCTTCTCTCATTTTTTGTAGGTAGATGCAGGCTATTTCCGACAGCTGAACCGAGTTACAGCTTTTCGATTGCTTCGGTAATCTCCGGATTCTTCCTAGTATCAGTCCTGATGAATAGTTCCTGCAGGCCTTTTGCTGTCTGAGTAACCGCCTTCAAGCCCCCAGGCTGCTCGCGCTGGATCTTCACAGCACCCGTTTTTCCGCCTCCCCCGAGAGACTTTCCACCGTAGGAACGCCCGATGATCACGCCGACGACCCCCTCCATCGCTTCGATCTTGGCGATGGTGCGCTGGCATTCTTTGGAAGTGCTTTGGTGGCGTCCGCGGGAGGGCATGACTCCTTGTTTGTAGACGAGAGGAGCTCTTGTCTAGCGGCAGTTTTCAACAAGATCAGGTAGATCTCAAATATTTTGAATTTTCAGGTGAAAGCGCTATTAGCCCTTAAGTTCCTATGTTTAAAGAGATCAAACGTTTCCCTCGGGTAGACTTCAGCGCCAGTATTCAATTCCGGATTACTGACCATAACTATGGCGATCATGTCGCCAACAACGTGTTCGTGGAATACTTGCACGAAGCCAGGGTGCAGTTTCTAGCCAGTCTTGGTTACACCGAAAAGGATCTGGCCGGGGTGGCCCTGATCATGTCGGAACTATGCATAAAGTTCACCAAGCAAGCCTTCTATCCGGGTTCGCTACGACTGGACATCGCGGTCGCTAATTTGCGGCCAACCCGCTTCGATCTCTACTACCGTGGCTATGACGAAGAGGGCGGA